>JBBPYD010000092.1:0-12430 GCA_038200305.1 Bryobacterales bacterium | reverse complement strand
GGCCGCTTCCCCACACCGCGTTCGGTGGTGGACCACTACGATAATTTCTTAAAGACAGGGCTCAGTGAAGATGAGAAGAACAACCTAATCGAGTATCTGAAAATTCTGTGATCACGCCACGGGCAGATAAATCCGGAAGATGCTTCCATTGCCCGGCTCGCTTTCGATCGCGATGGTTCCGTTGTGTTCGTCGACGATCTTCGACACAATCGCCAGCCCGAGGCCCACGCCATCGGATTTCGTCGTGAAGAACGGATTGAAGATGTTCTCAAGGTGCTCCTTCTTAATGCCAGAGCCGCGATCGATCACCGATATCTCTACCCGGTCTTCGATGAGACGGGTTTTGACGGTCACCGCCCCGCCGGGAGCCGTCGCTTGGGCCGCATTCAGAAGCAGGTTATAGAGGACACGTTCCATCCACTCGGCATCCATCGGGATGGGGGGGATTTCGGGAGAGTAGTTGCGGTAGACGGTGACCTGGTAGGGTGGGTTGTGCTGGCCGAGTTCGGTGATAGCGAGATCGATCGTCTCCGCCACATTCGTCTTGTCCAGCCGTAGATGCATGGGACGCGCAAAATCGAGGAAGCGTGTAATCAGAGAGTTGGTGCGATCCACTTCGGACGCAATGAAACCGGCCAGTTCGCGCGTCACCGCGTTGTCCTGACTGGTATTCTTGATCAGCATCTCCGCGGAAGCCCGCATGGTGCCCATGGGATTGCGAAGCTCATGCGCCAGGCCCGCGGTGAGTTGCCCAAGCGCAGCCAGACGGTCTGAGCGCCGGACCGCGGCTTCGGCTTCCTGCAAGCTCTCATTCGCTGAGGCAAGCTGCTCCGCAACGGCCTGGTATTTGCGCGCTGCAACGCGGTTCGCCTCGGCCAGTTGATTCGTCAAAAAACCCACTACCGGCAGAGAGATGACCCGCAAGGCAAGGTCGCCGAGTTCCGTCGCGCCGATCTCCGCGTGGCTCCAATCAATATAAACAGGGAGAAGGAACGAGAGATAGGAAAAGATCGCAACAATGGTGACCACGGCCGTGCCGAGCAGGTTTGACGTGGTGGCCGCCGACACCACAGGCAATAACAGAATGACGTAATAGGTGCTGTTTATGCCGCCCGTCAGCCCCATCACTAGATAGCAAACAGCCAACTTCAACAGGACGGAATAGATGGCTCCGGTTCTTGTGGCAAAGAAGGCGGCGCGGGGCTCGACAACCTGGAAGAGGCCGAGGCAGAGCAGCAATACGATGGTGGAAGGAGTGCGGTACGGACTGACCGCGGCGAGCGCCGAGAACAACACCAGCCAGACAAAGTCCTGCGGACGTACAAAGCGAATCGCCGGCTGAATGGACACCAAGTGATATCTTATCCGCGATTGTGCCAAAATGTAGTGCAAGCCTCAGATTCCATGAAGCATCCTAAACAAATTGATACGGACGAGCAAGCTGCGTCCAAACAAGATAATTCCTTCGCAGACATTCTTTCTCAGTTCGAAAACGAGCATCGAGGCGAGTCCGGACGCGGTGAACGGGTGCAAGGAACCGTGATCGCGGTCAATGCGGATTCGATTTTCGTCAATATCGGCCGCAAGATCGAGGGTGTGATTCCGGCAGCCAAGTTGCACGATGTGCCGGTCCAGCCCGGCGACCTGATTACTGTGAATGTCGGACCCAGAAATGAAGAGGGCTACTATGATCTCTCCACCATCAAGATAGAGCGCCCGAAGGACTGGAGCGGCATTGAGTTAGCGTTCGCCGAGCATCGGATCATAGGCGGAGTGGTGACCGAAGCGGTGAAGGGCGGCCTGCGAGTGGACGTCGGCGTCCGCGCTTTTCTGCCCGCATCGCGGAGTGGAGCCAAGGACGCGGCCGAGATGGAGAAGCTCATCGGGCAAGAAATTCAGTGCCGGATTACCAAGCTGGACACAGAGGCGGAAGATGTAGTGGTCGATCGCCGCGTGGTGCTTGAGGAGGAAGAAAAGAAATCCCGGGAGTCTGCCTTTGAGGGTCTGCGGGAAGGTTCCGTGGTGCAGGGAACCGTTCGCAGCCTCATGGACTTCGGCGCCTTCGTAGACCTGGGCGGTGTGGATGGGCTGCTCCATGTGACCGATATGGCATGGACCAGAATCGGGAAGCCCGCGGATGTGCTGAAACTGGGCGATTCGGTGGAAGTTAAGGTATTAAAAATCAACCGCGACACCCACAAGGTCTCCCTTGGGATGAAGCAGTTGATGCCAGATCCATGGACGCTGGCTAGTGAGAAGTACAAAGTGGGCGACCGGATTCGCGGGACGGTTTCACGCCTTCAGGATTTCGGCGCCTTCATCACGCTGGAGCCGGGGATCGACGGCTTGGTCCATATCTCAGAAATGTCCTGGTCAAAGAAAATTCGCAAGCCGGGCGATGTGGTGAAGGAAGGCGAAGGAGTAGAAGTGGTGGTGCTTGGCGTGAACATCGCTGAACACCGCATTTCATTGGGCCTCAAGCAAGCGCTTGGCGACCCTTGGGAACAGGCGGAACAAAAATTCGTGGCTGGCGCACTGGTAGAAGGTCCGATTGCGAGCATGACCAACTTCGGAGCCTTCCTGGATCTGGGCGAAGGTCTTGAGGGCATGATCCACGTGGGCGACATCACGCGGGAGAAACGGCTGGACCATCCGCGCGAGATGCTGAAAATCGGGCAGGTGGTGAAGGCTACGGTTCTTGAGATGGATCGTGAAAAGCGCCGCATCCGGCTCGGCATGAAGCAGTTGGAGCCGACCAGCGCCGATGAGTATATCTCTGAGCATCATGCCGGTGAGACCGTCACTGGACGGGTTGTGGAAGTGAAGCAGGAGAAGGCCAAGGTGGAGTTGGGTGAGGGTGTGTTCGCCGTCTGCCGTATCCAGATTGATATTCCGTCTGAACGAAAATCGTCCGGCAGCGGGGCCGCCAAAGTGGATCTATCTTCCATGTCGGCAATGCTGAACGCCAAGTGGAAGAAGGGCGCGGTGGAATCCGCCGGTGAAGCGGCGCCTCAGCAAGCACCCGCCAAAGCCGGGCAGATCCGGACATTCCGCATTGTGTCCATCGACGCAGGGCAGAAGAAGATCCAGCTCGAACTGGTTAGCTAACGGTACGTTTCCCGGAGTTGTCCGTCTACGTTCATGTTGACTGGGAATGGGGAAGCAGTAGCCACCATCGGGGCAAGAACCGGCGCCGGATTAGACGAAGCCGCGCTGATTAGCGCGGCCCAGGCCGGCGATCAGTACGCCTTTGAACAGCTAGTCCAAGCCTACGATCAAAGTGTGCTTCGGCTTGCACTGAACCTGCTCCGGTCGCCTGAAGACGCGAGCGACATTTATCAGGAAGCCTTTCTTCGGGTGTACCGGAACCTCCATACCTTCCGTTTCGATTGCAGCTTCCATACGTGGCTGTACCGGATTGTGACCAACCTTTGTCTGGATCATCTGCGCAAGCGCAAAATACGCCGCGAGGAATCGACGGTGGTGGAAACCAGCGAAGGTCCGGTGGACCGGATGGAAGTGGTGCAGGAAGAGCGCGCGGAGAGCGATCCGGCGCGCAGTCTTCTAAGTCAACAGTTGGGGTGGCGCATGAATCAAGTGCTATCCGATATGACTCCACGGGAAAGGATGGTTTTCGAGATGCGCCACTATCAGGGCATGCGGCTCAGGGCCATTGGGGATGTGTTGGGAACCACGGAAGAGGCGGCAAAGAATTGCCTGTTCCGCGCGACACAGAAAATGCGGGCTGCTTTGGGAGATTTCGTATGAACTGCGATGTTGCGGCAAAGCAATTCTCGCTAATGCTTTACGGCGAGCTGTCTTTCGATGGAGAAGAACTGGTGCAGCAGCATCTGGAGGGATGCGATGCCTGCCGGGTGGAATTCGGACGGGTGAAAAGGCTTCATCGAGCGCTGGAATCGCAAGAGGTTGAACTGGATGGCGCACTCTTGGCCGATTGCCGGAGAACGCTGCGGGTGAGTGTTGCGGCGCTGGGACCGGCGCGCAAGCGAAGCTGGCTGGACGGTTTGAAGCTGGGCGGATTACTGAAGCCGATAGGTGCTGTTGCTCTAGTCGCGATGGGATTCTTTGGAGCCCGGCTATCAAGCACGGGTGGAAATTCGTTAACAACATTGCAGTCCACGGTTCCTGTGGCTTCGCGTGTCCGCTATGTGGAACCGGCGAATTCTTCGGGGCAGGTGCAAATTGTGGTGGAGGAAACCAGCCAGCGAACCCTCTCCGGCGCGACCGGGAGTGAGCCCATTCGCAAACTGTTGCTCGCAGCGGCGCGCGACACGTCGGATGCCGGCTTGCGAGTGGAATCTATGGACATATTGAAAGGCAACGCCGGGTCGGCGGAGGTGCGCCGCGCGTTGCTTTACGCCGTACAGCATGATCCCAATGCCGGCGTCCGGCTGAAGGCGCTGGATGGTCTGAAGGGTTTGGCAAGCGATCCAGAGATGCGGCACGCGCTGTCACAGGTTCTGCTGGCCGACGATAATCCAGGTGTCCGGACGCAGGCGATCGATCTGCTTACGCAAAAGAAAGAGCCGGCTATCGCCGGCGTGCTGCAGGAGTTGATGCGCAAGGAAGACAATAGCTACGTACGATTGAAGTGCCAGAAGGCATTGCACGAAATGAATGCATCCGTCGAGACATTCTGATGAAGCCGCAGACTGTGATTACGCTTGGTTTCGTCACTGCGCTTGGCCTAGCGCAACCTTCGGGAGTGACACGCCAGGGGACGTATTGGGTGCAAACCTCCAGCGGATCGATGGCTGCGCCGGTCAACGGCAAGGTTGTGGTCAAGACCTCAGGAAGTGTGGTGATCCGCGGGAGCGCAGGCGGCCAGATTAGCTATGTTCTTCGGACGCGCGTGCAGGCGCGGACAGAAAGCGAAGCGGTACGGCAGTTCAAGGCCATATTGCTGAAGAGCGGCATTCAATCCGATGGTCTCAATTTCGATTTGGCGTATCCCTCGAAAACAGAAGTTCTGACCGATCTCGAAATCCACGCGCCAGGTAAGATGACCCAGGTGGATGTGCTGACACAGGCTGGCAATGTTGAGATGTACGACATTGATGGAGCGGTGCAGGCGCAGTCAGGCGGCGGACTGATCCAGATGGACCGGATTGGCGGCAATGTGGTGGCGCGGACAGGCGGAGGCGAGATCCGGCTCGGCAAAATCGGTGGCGGAGTGCAGTGTCTTTCCAGTGGCGGGTCCATTTACGCGGACCGGTGCGGAAGTGAGTCGTGGTTTGAAACGGCTGGAGGCGATATCGTCATTCGCGAATCCGGCGGACCAGTGCATGCTTCGACTGCTGGCGGCAGCATTCGCGTGGAGCGGGCTGCGTCCACGGTTTCGGCCCACACTGCGGCTGGGCGCATCGAAGTAGCTCACGCCGGCGGCATTGTGACGGCAGATAATGCGGGCGGTTCCATTCAGGTGGGCGCTGCAAGTGGGGTCCGATGTGAATCCTCCGGGGGGGCCATTCGTCTGCGCGGAGCCTCGGGATCGCTACGTGCCGTTACCGATGTGGGCAGCATTCTGGCGGAACTAATGTCAGGCGTGCTATTGCGGAACTCGATTCTCAGCACTGGCGCCGGTGACATTACCGTCTTCATTCCGTCTAACCTTGCATTGACGGTGAGGGCGCAAAGTGAGAGCGCACGGGTGGGCAAGATCGTTTCCGAATTTCCGGAAATTCCCGTTCGGCTGACAAATTCGCCAAGTCCGGCTGCGGCGATGGCGGAGGGCATGTTGAATGGTGGAGGCCCGGTGCTGCGGATTTCCGCGGCATCTGGGACTATCTATCTCCGGCGGCAACGATAGAGAAGCGATCTGAGGTTTTCGGTATGAGAAAGTTTTGGATGATGACTGCCGCTTTCGTGATTGGCGGCACTGCATTTGGTTTCGATCCGGCGCCGCAACCGGAGAAGATCGTGGTTGCAGCTATCGGTTCCGGCAGCTTTCTGGGTATTGGGGTCAGCGAGATCGACGCGGCACGAGCGAAGGCATTGAATCTCAAAGAAGAGCGCGGTGTCGAGATCACTCGCGTGGAGGAAGACAGCCCTGCATCCCGGGCCGGATTGAAGACCGGCGATGTGGTGTTGGAATACGGCGGCCAAGCCGTGGAAGGCACTGAACAATTTGTACGGCTGGTGCGGGAAACCCCGGTGGGACGCGAAGTGAAGATTTCGATCAGCCGTAACGGATCGCTGCAAACAGTGGTGGCCAAGACCGCCACGCGCAAAACTGGACCGCAGAAAGCATGGCTGTTCCGTTCCGGCGATGGCTCGTCTTTTGAAATGCCGGAAATGCATCTGCCGGATATCCCAACTGGGTTGATGGGCTGGCGGAGCGCCGCGTTGGGAATCGAAGGCGAATCGGTCAGTTCGCAATTGGCTCAGTACTTCGGAGTGAAAGAAGGCGTACTGGTCAGGTCCGTGCTGAGAGGATCGAACGCTGAGAAGGCGGGCTTGAAAGCCGGCGACGTGATTACAAAGGTGGATTCGACCACCGTGTTAAATGCTCGGGACATCTCCGGCGCCATTCGTTCGTCCGGCTCGAAGAAATCCGTGGCAATCGTGCTGACGCGCGACCACCGCGAGATGACGATCAATGTCAACTTGGATGCCAGGACAGATGAGGAATAACGTTAGCCTCCCGGCACAGTAGCCGGAGACGGCTAACTTGCGGCGGAAGCCTGATGCACCTTCAGTAACAGATTCACTTCGTTTTGCGGAAGGCCCAGAGCAGTGGCAATTTGTTCGGGCATCTCTCCCCTGCGAAACATTCTGGCTGCCTGTGTTCGTTTGTTGAGATTCATTCCAGACTTCGCGGGCGTTGGCGGCACCAGTTCGCCGGCGTTTGCTTCTATTACCAGAAACTGGGCCTTGAGTTGCTCCACGGCAAATTCCATGCGGTCGTAGGCTTCTTGCAGGAGCATGTTCTGCTGTTTCAGGCGAAGCTGGACGCGGCGGATCTCGCGCTTTGCGCTGACGAAGAGATAGAGACAAAGGCCAAGGCTGATAACCACCAACGCGTAGATGGGAAGAAGTTGAATCATAAATAGTCCTATTTGAGAGTCCGGAGGCGATCCTGGCGGCTGATAATCTCATCGATGCGCACGCCATAGTTCCCCTCGATTACCACCACCTCACCGCGGGCGATTACGCAATTGTTCACGATGACCTCAACTGGCTCGGTGACCGACCGGTTCAGTTCCACGATGGAGCCAGACGTGAGTTTAATCACGTCCTTCAGAGGCAATTGTGCGCGCCCGAACGAAACGCTGACAGGAAGCTCGACATCATAGAGCAGCTCTAAAGTTCGTGCGGGTCCTTCCTGGGGGGCTACGGCAGCCGTCTTGACCACGGACTGCATGGCGCCAACCCCGGCGCCAACACTGGCGGAAGCTGCCTGTGCGGCTGGCTTCTCCTCCGTTTGCAGCGCGCCAATTAGTTTCGGATGGAACGCTGAAAGCAGTTCAACCGCAGGCTGGCCCGGTAACGTGATTCGGATTGTGATGTAACCGGACGCTTCCGCATCGGGGGATGCGCAGGCGCCGCCTCCAGTACAGGTGACCTCTTTTCGGAGCCTTACCGTGAGCGATTGGCCCAAACCCGACAGCGCCTGGCTCAGTGTTTCGAAGTAGGTGCCCCGCGCGTCGTCCGGAGTTGCATTAATGCCGGCTGCCTGCAGAACATTCCCGCCAAGCAAGCTCGCATCGGGACCGGTTACACCTACGTAGACAATGGCGCCATCGGGAAATGACAGCGGCTGCTGCCACCATTCGATATTCTGGGCCGCGGGCGCGGAAGATGGCGAGCTTTCGATCGACGATTCAACAGCGGGCTTTTCGCCGGTCATTCCTTCCAGCACCTGAGCCCACCGGTTACCCATCTCCCCGGCAAGCCAACTCGCCGCTGTTTTCCCGCTGGCCATTTAGATGCCTCTTCTTGTGGGCCAACGCTTCTCAATGTACGCTCGCAATCGCAAAATGGCCTGCGATTTGAGTTGGGAAACACGGGATTCGTGCAGCTTGACTACTTTGGCAATCTCACGCAACGTCAGTTCTTCGTGATAGTAGAGACTGAGCACGGTCCGCTCGATATACGGCATTTTGTCCAGAGCTTGCGCGAGCAGCTTCTCAAGCTCAGACCGTTCCAGCAACTTCGAAGGCCAGTTCTCTTCGTCGTCTGAGATGTACTTGAGCAGATCGCGGCTCTCTTCATCGGGCGAGGCACACTCCAGGCTTCCCAGGTTTACACCACGAATGTCCACTAACCACTCGTGATACTCATCCATGGTGAGCTTGAGCTCGGCGGCGATTTCTTCCTCCGTCGGTGTGCGCTGAACGCGCTGCTCGATAGCTGCAATAGAAGCCTCAATCTGCTTAGTGCGTTTCCGCTGTTGCCGCGGCGCCCAGTCCAATCCTCGCAAGCTGTCTAGGATGGCCCCACGAATCTTGTACTCGGCGTAGGTTTTGAGTTTGACGTTGTGGCTGCTGTCGAATCGGTCGATAGCTGAGATCAAGCCGACGATCCCCGTCGAAACCAGATCGTCCAGACTAATGCTCTCCGGCAGGCGCTCATGGATGCGCCGGGCAATCAACCTCACCTGCGGCAGATGCTCCATGATGAGCCGCTCTCTTTCTTCGGTGCTTGTTTCTACAACCTGATACGGGTTCATGGCAGGACTCATCTTTTTAGGCCGCTACTGCTGTGGATTTTCCGACGATTTCGCCGATAAGAAGATCAGCGGCGCGTTGCATGGTGGCAGCCTCGAGATCGTCCGGAATCTGCTGTCCACCGCAGAAGAACGAAACCGGCTTACCGGTTCGCGATGTTTCATTGAGAATCGATCCAAACGTTTGTGTCTCATCAAGACGTGTGAACAGTAACTTGTGCGGCTGGAAAACCGAGAATCGGTCGACCACGGCCGAGAGATCGGCTGGTTTCATAGATGCCGAGAGCACCAGGTGAATATCGATATCTTGGTGACGCGAAAACTGGTCTGCCAGGTTCATGGCGCCGTCCAGATCCTTGGCTCCATAACCTGGAGTATCGATCAGGATCAGGTCTTTGGCGCGATGCTCTTCGAGGGCCATTGACAAGGCATTTGGGGTAGCTTCAAGCGTTTGAAAACCAACGCCTAGAATCGCAGCGAAGGTATGTAGTTGATCCGCCGCGGCGATGCGTTCCAGATCGAAAGTGAGTAGTTGGGTGGAACAGCGTGCCGCGAGACCATAGGCGACGGCCAGTTTAACGAGCGAGGTCGTCTTTCCCGCTCCGGGAGGGCCGATCAGCGCTACGATGCGCCGGTTCGCTTCTGGACGGCCGAGAGTGGCATCCACACGGCAACGCGAACCGATCTCCTCGCAGAGTCCGCGGCGGGCGCCATCTGTTCTTCCAACTTCACCACGCGAACGAAGACCGCTGATTATGTTTTGAGCGATCTCGGGATAGATGTCGTTCGCAACAAGGGATGAAAAGAGCCTGGCCAATACGGGACTGGAGATGAGATTCGAGGAGGCCATCGAGCTGGCGCGATTGAACACAGCCGCCATGCGCTCCATCTGCACGCGAAGATCGGAAATTTCTTTAGCCAAAGAATCCGATGGTGGAGTTGGGATTTCCCGCGCTGCCTCCGTTTTGGGATCGGGTGGAGAGGCGGTCCGTGCCGTTTCGGGATTCGTCACGCATGCAAACACCACTTCGTATTCACCCAAATGACGGGCTTCCGGCAGAGACTTGCGCGAGTTCATCAACATCGCCTCAACGCCAAGCTCCTGCTTTGCCTGGGTGATGGCCGCTTCGACCGATCCTGCGAAATACGATTTGATCTTCATAACGGTCCTAATGAATGGTTCCTAAAGAGATGACTTTGACGCCGGCCGGCACTTCACTATGCGCAAGGATGAATAGATTGCGAACCGAATTCTCCGCCATTTGCCGGAGGAAATAACGCGATCCGGAACTAGTCAATGCAACCACCGGCGTATCCGGAACGCCCACCGTACGCGTGATTAAATCGAGAATCTCGCGAATCTTCTGTGGCGAGAGATTCAAGTGACTCATGTTCTCGGCGTGCTCCACCGCGGATTCGATCGCGTGCTCAAGTGAAGCGTCCAGGAAGTAAGCGGGTAGATCGCCGTTCGGATTCAGATAAGGTTTCACCACCATGCGCCGGATGGTTTGGCGGATATACTCCGTCAGTAAGACTGTGTTCTTTGTGACTGCTGCCGCTTCGCCCAGCGCTTCCATAATGGAACTCGCATCCCGAATTGAAACGCGCTCGCGTAATAGATTCTGTAAGACTTTCTGCACTACAGCTAAAGAGAGCAATTTGGGAACCAAATCTTCCACCACCTTTGCGTTCTCTTCCGCGACTCGATCCAGAACTTTTTTTGCGTCCTGGCGCGAGAAAAGCTCGTGCGCATGAGAGCGGATAATTTCGCCGAGATGTGTGCCAAGCACGCTAATCGCATCCACGACGGTGTAGCCCGCCGAACGAGCCTTCTCCAGACCGTCTGCCGAAACCCAGACCGCTGGAATGCCGAATGCCGGTTCGCGAGTGGGCGTGCCCTGAATGTTCATCGGTGTTTTCCCAGCCTGAATCGCCAGCTCACAACCTTGTGGCATTTCATAGCGGGAAATCTCAACGCCTTTTAAGGAGATCACGTACTCCCGAGACCTTAGGGCAAGGTTGTCGGTTACCCTAACTGGCGGCAGGATATATCCGAGATCGGTCGCTAATTGGCGCCGAATTCCGGCAATACGTTTTAGTAGCGGAGAGTTCGCGCCTCCTTCGACGAGCTTCACCAACCCTAGACCCACTTCGACCGCAAGCGGCTCCACTCGCAGCAGACTCTCAATGCTTTCTTTTGCCGCTTCGGGTGTGGCAGGCGCGGGCGGATTTTCCTCGGCTACCCCCTTCTGGCGAAGACGCCATCCGGCATATCCAACTCCGCCGCCCAGCGCAAGAAACGGAATCATGGGGAACCCAGGAAATGCCGCGAGCGCCACCAGCACGCCTGACGCGAGCAGAAGTGGTTGCGGCTTGCTGAACACCTGCGACGTAAACTCACTGCTGATTCTTGTTTCCGCCCCGGCCCGGGTGACGATCAACGCGCCCGAGATGGAAATCATCAGGGCCGGAATGACGGTGACCAGGCCGTCTCCAATGGTTAGGACCGTATAGGTCTCCAGCGCTCGCTTCAGATCCATCCCGTGCTGCAGGACGCCAATAAGGAAACCCGCGATGATGTTGATGGCGGTGATCAGGATGCTGGCCACGGCGTCGCGCTGCGTGAACCGGGATGCGCCATCCATGGCTCCGTAGAATTCGGCCTCCGCTGCCAACATTTTCCGCCGGGTACGCGCCTGCGTTTCGTCGATCAGTCCGGCATTCAGATCCGAGTCGATGGACATCTGCTTACCAGGCATGGCGTCAAGGGTGAACCGTGCGGTCACCTCCGAAATACGGACCGCGCCATGGTTGATAACCACATACTGGATCGCGATCAGGACTAAAAAGATGACGACCCCGATGACGTAATTGCCGCCGACCACGAAGTTACCGAACGCTTCGATGACCTCGCCCGCCGCGGACGTCCCCGAGTTTCCATTGAGCAGAATCAGCCGCGCGGAGGATATATTCAGTGCCAGCCGGAATAATGTCAGTAAGAGCAGAGTGGTTGGAAAAACGCTGAAGTCCACTGGTTTCAGGATGTACATGGAGACCAGCAGAACGATGACCGATAGAGTAATGTTCGTACTGATGAGGACGTCGAGCAGAAAGGCCGGCAGCGGAGTGATCATCGCCATAATGATGGCGAGAACTCCTATGGGAACGCTGAGTTCTGTCCACGGAATTTGTCTAAACAGCGCGGCGAAGCTTTGCGGAGTTGGCCCACCTTTTGTTTTCACGGATGCGCCAGATCCGGATCTGGTTTGCGGAGCGACGGGGACGAGTTGTGTTTCCGGTGATGCCATTCGCTATCCTTGCCCCGGCAACTTGCCGTTCATGAGTTTGAAAATGTAGGCGAGAATCTCCGCGATGGCGCGGTACAGATGCGCCGGAATCTCTTGGCCGACATCGACAGATTTGTAGAGGGCCTGCGCCAACGCAACATTTTCGACGATGGGCACCTGGTGATCTATCGCCTTCTGGCGGATGCGGAGCGCCAGATAGTTCTTCCCTTTCGCGACTACGGTGGGGGCAGCCATGGAATCAATCTGGTACTTGATCGCCACGGCATAGTGGGTGGGATTGACGATGACGGCGGTCGCGTTTGGGACCTCCTTCATCATGTTGCGGCGCAGCATGTCGCGCTGAATCTTCCGGATCCGCATCTTCATTTGCGGATTGCCTTCCGATTCCTTGTGCTCGTCGCGGATTTCCTGCTTGCTCATCTTCAAGCCTTTG
>JBBPYD010000091.1:0-14268 GCA_038200305.1 Bryobacterales bacterium | reverse complement strand
TATAGACGGGAATGCCGCATCATGCAAACGGCAGCCGATCGCCACGCACTCATCCACCACGCTCAATTTGCCTTTGCTCCAGGCAAGCTCCATGATTCTTCTTGCGATTGTTTTGTTCTCTTCAGACATCAGGCTGAGTCCCTCCCGATTCTTTAATTTTAAACCGCCGAGTCACGGTTTCCAACAAGGAACCGGCTACAATATACAAAACAGCCAATCGAGCCAATGCTCTGCCAACTGAAATTTATCAAGTTCGCGCTCCTGTGCGGCCTCTTGGTCCTGCTTGCGGCCTGCCGCCGTTCCAATCCTCCCGGCATCGAAGACATGGCCGGCCATACGGATCTGAGCGTTTTTAAGCTGGATTCACTGCAAGGCGTACGTGACGGAGATCGTCTGACAGCGCAAGCTCTGTTCACCGATACTTCCTCTATCCTGACAATCGACATGAATTTCCTGATCGGTACACCCGCCACCACTCTCCAGTCCGGCGGGTGGCGATGGGCACGCAACAACCAACTGGAAACCGGCACGGTAGCCGCGCCCTCTGTTACCTTCCTTGGCGGGCAGAACGGTCCGCCGAGCATCGGTGGCACGTTTGATCTGCTCGCTCCGGATGGCGCGGTCCGTTACCGGGTACGCATTCCGGTTACGCAATTGAAGCAGCGCTTTGTCCGCAAGCCTGGCGGCTCCAAGAATTAATTACAATAATCAATTCATGCTGACTCGACGCGCCATCGTTCTAAGTCCGGCTGCCCTTGCCGCGGCCCCTGCTGAGACTATCCGGCTACCCCGCCGGCTCCGCGCCGCCATCCTAGGTCTGGATGGCCACGTGAGTGAAATCGTCGACAAGATTCCGCAACTGCCCGATATCGAGCTCGCCGCCGTCTCGGATGCCGATTCGAAAGCTCTTGCGCGCTTTCTGGCCAAGCCACAGCTTGCCAAGGCAAAAGCCTACTCCGATTGGCGGCGGATGCTGGATAGCGAAAAACTCGACCTCGTCGCCGTGTGCAACAACAACGGCGAACGCGCCACCGCCATTCTCGATTGCATTGGCCGCAAATTGGACGTCATCGCCGAAAAACCTCTGGCCCTCACCCTGGAAGATCTTGACAAGATCAAAGCCGCGGCCTTGGCCCAACGCACAAAGCTCGGCATGTTGCTGCCCATGCGCTTCGATCCGCCCTATCTCGCTCTGCGGCAAATCGTCAACGATGGCCTCATCGGAGAAGTCGCTCAGATTGCCTCGCAGAAATCGTACAAGGCGGGCGCACGTGCTCCGTGGTATCTCAAACGCGCCACCTACGGCGGCACCATCGCTTGGATTGGCGTTCACATGATCGATCTGATGCGCCACATCGGCCGGCGGGAGTTTCTGGAAGCCGCCGGTCTCCAGGCTCACATTGGATTTCCAGAGCTTGGAGAGATGGAGAATGTGACCGCGTCCATTTTCAAGCTCGATAACGGAGGGCTGGCCACACTGCGAATGGATTATCTCCGGCCCGATTCGGCTTCCACCCACGGAGACGACCGTCTGCGCATGGCCGGAACCAAAGGCATTGCCGAGTATCAGGCAGCCACCGGAGTCACTTTAATGACCGGGAGCCAGAAGCCGCACGTCATTGAAGCGCTGCCGAAGCAGCAATCGGTTTTCCTCGATTTTCTGGAATCCGCCTATAACGGAAAGCCAGCCGGACTGACCTTGCCGGATATATACCGCGTTACTGAAATCACCATTGCCGCCCAACAAGCCGCCGATCAGGGCCGATTTGTGAAGATCTAGCTGCGGCGGCTCGTCGGTGTGCCGCACTTTTCACCTGGACCGCTGCCGATACTCCGCTTTCTTTGTACCCCTTCAGCAGCCGCTCGGCTTCATCCGCTGTTCTGTTCTGCATCGCCGCCATTCAATCAGCTTCCGCCCCACAGCTCAATAGGGGATGTCTGACGTTTACGTTTCGCACAAGGATCGTCTTTCGGGATCATTACCTCGGCAACCTGATTGGCTTGGTGTAGGCGCGGATAGGCGCCGGGGAAGCGGCGGGTCATTTTCTGGACAGAATCCACGAGAACTGTCAGGGGATTCTTGCAACCGACCGCGATGCGAGGAGAGCGGCCGTCCATTTCTTCGCGAACTTTACCGGCGAATTCTTATACCAGTTCTGCAATGGCAATACACCGGAAGCAAATCAAAACAACAGAGAGTTTTTCATTCAAATATCCATATTTAGCTAATACCAACGGCGGCTTGAGCGATATGAAAGACAGCATCAACCCGACGCCATGCGCACTTTATCTCAGTCCACTGCTGGTGCCCGCTCAGTTTTCGGAGAAGAACCAGAGCATCTAACCCCGATCCGGTTATCGGCGATTATCTCGGCGCTTTCTTATGCGCTGGACCTTACAGAAGGCCAGCCGCTTGGGCATTCGGTCCGCAGTTGCATTCTCGGCATGCGGATCGCGCAGGCTCTCAAGCTCCCGCTCGAAACCCAGACCAATCTTTATTATGCTCTGCTGCTGAAGGACGCCGGTTGCAGCAGCAATGCTTCCAGGCTGTATCAGATTCTTGACAGCGATGAGATCAAGGCGAAGTGCAATGTGAAGACAACGGATTGGACTCGTTTCGGATGGGAATCGTTGCACTACGCCCTGGACCACGTAAAGATCCACCGGCCTTTTTTTGAACGGGCCTGGGGGCTGCTTAGCGTCGCGGTACACAATCGGAATCGATCGCGGGAGCTAGTGCAGATCCGGTGTGAGCGCGGGGCAACGATTGCGAAGTTGATCGGTTTCTCTGAAGCGACGGCGGCGGGGATTCACGCGCTGGACGAGCAATGGAACGGAAATGGATTCCCGTACGGCTTGCGCGGGACTGGAATCCCTTTAATCGCCCGTATATTGAGCATTTCCCAAACCCTCGAGGTCTTTTACTCCAAGCGCGGGCCGAATGCGGCTATAGAAGCGGTGAAGGATCGAAGTGGGCGTTGGTTCGATCCGGAACTGGTCCGTATTGCCACTTGTTTATCGCACAAAGGGCATTTCTGGGCGGGGCTGGACAGTGAGGAGGCCGCCAAGATCGTCGTGCGGCTGGAACCGGCGACGCGTTCCGTGATTGCGGACGATCCGGCAATCGAAAATATTTGTCATGCTTTCGCTGACGTGATCGACGCGAAGTCGCCATTCACTTACCGGCACTCCATTGGCGTAGCCGCCGCCGCGGTGGATATCGCGGCAAAGATGAATTTACCGGAGCGGGAAATCTCATTGATCCGGCGCGCCGCTCTACTGCACGATATCGGGAAGTTAGGCGTGCCGAACTCTATTCTGGAAAAGCCGGGGAAACTCACGGCGGAGGAATGGGCGTCCGTGCGCCGCCATCCGTTTTATAGCCAGCAGATTCTGCGGATGATTCCCGGTTTCTGGGAATTGAGCGAAATAGCAGGCGCGCATCATGAGAGGTTGGACGGTACAGGATACTTTCAAAACCTTACCGCGCCGCAATTATCCTTGCCGGCGCGGATTCTTACCGTTGCCGACATTTACGATGCTCTATCGGCGCGGCGGCCCTATCGGGACGCGCTAGCGGCGGAGGAAGTTTTCGGAATCATGAAGAAAGATACACCTCATGCGTTGGACGCATCGTGCTTTCAAGCGCTGATTGAGTCGCGATAAGCTTCCAATTCTCAATCCTGGAAAACACGAAGCAGCTTTTCGTAGGTGGTGTTCAAATCTTCCGGTAATACCCTGGTCTCGGCAACGGTGGTCATGAAATTCGCATCGCCCGGCCAGCGGGGGAGCACATGCATATGAATATGGCCGGCGATGCCTGCCCCCGCGCATTCGCCTATGTTCATTCCGATGTTGTAGCCAGGGGCGCGGTAGACGGTGCGGAGATTCTTCTCAGCGGTCCGGGTCACTGACATCAGTTCCGATAAGGTTGCCGGATCGGTCTCCTCTAGCGTAGCGATGTGCCTGTAAGGCGCCACCATCAGATGACCACCGGTGTAGGGGAATATATTGAGCAGTGCAAAGGTATATGCGCCGCGGTAAAGGATGAAGTTCTCTCTGTCGTTCGTCCCGGCGGCCTTGATGCAGAAGATGCACTCGCCGGCAGGGCCTTCCTTACTGACGTAGCGGTAACGCCATGGACTCCATAAATGGTCCATCGAATATTAGCCGTGCTCAGGCGTTCTGCGGCGGAATCTCGGGCGTGCTGGGAGGTGCTGGCGTTTCTGCCGCGTTGGCCATGGAGGCGTTCACCAGATCCTTCAGTTCCTTGCTCGGCTTGAAATACGGAATGCGTTTAGAGGGTACTTCTACGCGCGTGCCGGTTTTCGGATTGCGGCCTACTCGCGGCTGGCGCTGGCGCGTGCGAAAGCTGCCATATCCGCGAATTTCAATTTTGTCGCCGGCCCGGAGGGAGCGAACGATGCTGTCGAAAATGGATTCCACGATTACTTCTGAATCTTTGCGCGTCATTTCCACAACGCGGGAGACTTCTTCAATTAAATCGGCCTTTGTCATTGTCCCTCTGCTCCTCCAGTCTACCCTGTAAAAAATCAGCCCTCGCTGTGCCCTCTTACATTGATAACCTCTTCAATGGTCATGGTGGCGGCTACCGCCTGGCGCTGATAATCTTCCAGGCGAGTCCGCTCTTCATCTTCGGCGACGGCTTTCACGCTCAGACCGATTTTTTTCTCGGCCTCGTTCATTTTGACGATCTTGAAATCGAATTCTTCACCGATTGGCAACAACGGCTCGCTCTTGCGGCGGTCGCCCATTACGGGGATCTCGGAATTATGACAAAGCCCTTCTACTCCGGTGGCCAACTCGACAAAGACACCAAAATTCGAGGCACGGCAGGTCCGGCCGCGAACCAGGTCGCCCATCCGATGCGAGCGGAAGTATGTTTCCCACGCGTCGGGCTGAAGTTGCTTGACGCCAAGTGAGAGCCGTCTGTTTGCGGCATCGATATGAAGCACTGCAGCCTGCACTATCTGGCCCTTTTTCAAAATCTCAGAAGGATGCGTCACGCGCTTGGTCCACGAAAGATCGGAGATGTGGACCAGCCCGTCAATACCGTCTTCAATCTCAATGAACGCCCCGAATTCGGTGAGTTTGCGCACACGGCCTTCCACGACGGACCCCACACTGTAGCGCTCGGCCACGGTGGTCCACGGGTCCGGCTCCAGTTGTTTGATTCCCAGAGAGACGCGCCGGTCTTTAGGCTTGACTTCCAGAACGACGGCTTCCACTTCGTCGCCGGCCTTCACCACTCGCGACGGGTGTTTCATGCGCCGGCTCCAGGTCATTTCGGAAATATGGATCAGCCCTTCCACACCGGCCTCGAGTTCCACGAACGCTCCGTAATCAGTCACACTTACGACGCGGCCCGCCACACGATTTCCTACCACGTAGCGCTCCTGCACGTTTTGCCACGGGTCCGGTACTACCTGTTTCAGACCAAGTGAAATGCGTTCCTTCTCGCGGTCGAATTTTAGTACTTTGACAGTGATCTCGTCACCGGCATGCACCGCTTCCGAAGGATGGCTGATGCGCCCATGCGACATATCGCTGACGTGTAACAGACCATCGATCCCACCCAAATCCACGAATGCGCCGTAATCGGTGAGGTTCTTCACCACGCCGGTTAGAATGGCGCCTTCGGAAACGGATTCCAGTGCCACGGCCTTTCGGGCGGTCTCTTCATCTACCACCGCGAGCTTCCGGCTGACCACCACGTTGCCGCGGCGCCGGTTCACTTTGACGACCTTTACCGGCACATCCTGGCCCACAAACATGTCGAGGTTGTGCAAGGGGCGATGGTGCACCTGCGATCCCGGCATGAACGCCTCCACGCCCACATCCACCATCAGTCCGCCCTTTGCTTTGCCAACCACGCGGCCGGAAATGGTGAGGTTTTCGCGATGCGCCCGTTCGAGGTTGTCCCACGCGCGAGTCTCGCTCGCCTTGCTATGTGAAAGGAGCACGTAGCCGGGCTGTCTAGGGCCGGTGCGGTCTACCATCACATCAATGCTGTCGCCGGGGCCGTACGGGATTTTCCCATCGCGCGTCATCACCTGTTCAATGGGAACCAGACCTTCCGATTTATAACCGAAATCTACGATAACCTCGTTTTCGGTGATTTTTAGGACATGCCCGTGCAGCAGTTCGCCTTCGGCGGGCGGCGCCAAATGACTGTACTCGTCAAGGAGCTGTGCGTAGTCCTTTTCCGCGATCGGGCCCTGTGTTTCTAACTGTCGATCGTCTTCATTGCCGGCCATGGCCAAGTTCTCCGGGTCCAATTGCAACTTCAACGGTTCGCAAGCAAAGCGGAAAGAGCTACCAACGGGGAAATCATTGCGACCTGTGACTCACAAACCACTGATACATCAGTACTTCAGAACTATAGCGGACCCGGATTCGGTTGTCAACCGAGGGACGATCGCCTAATAACGGCTCATGCGGTGGCCAGTTCCAACGCCTGGGTCTTCGCCAGCACATAGGGTCCTTCCGGCATTAGAACTATTTTGGCGCCGGCGGGCAGGCCCGCCGTAAGCTCTTCGATTGCCTGTTCCATCGAATGGAATACACTGCCCCAGAGCCACGGATGATATTCGGAAGGCAAACCGGGAGTATAGAACAGTAGCTTGAATTTTTCCGCTGCCAGCGCCAGCTTTTCCAACTGCCACTGATCTATTTCGACATCCGATTCCGCAATCATAGACAGAAAGCCGGAACAGGAATCGGTTTTCTTGAGCATGCGGCAAAACTCGGGAGCACCCGCACCTTCCTGGCACTCGGCGATTAGAAGAATCTTGCCACCGGGCTTCAGGATATGTTGCGCGGCGGTGATGCCCTTGATTGCCTGGTAAAACGTGAGGTCCAGCGGGTAACCGGCGCAACTTGTGACGACGGCATCCACCGGTTCTGGCAACTGTTCCAGCATCACACGGGATACGAACTGCATGCCGACGGCATGGGCCTTCTCCGGATCGCCGGCGAAGACCCCCGCGATTTTGCGGGTGCGGGTGAGTGCGGTGTCTACAAGAAAATCGTGGCGGGCCAGGCGGGCGATCTCTAACAGCTCGCGATGCAGTGGATTGTCTGTCACGGAACCTTCGACGGCGCGCGGGTCGCGCATGAACTTCGGGCTGTGGAGCACTTTGATGGTTTCCTGCGCAGCCAGTCCGGGCGCGATGAGCTTCCGGCCGCCGGAGAAACCAAGCATGAGATGCGGCTCGATAAAACCCAGCGTGATGTGTAGATCGGCGGCCATGAAGCGCTCGTCGATATAGACCGGTGTACCGGAACCGGTCTTGCCGAGCGCGCGATGCTCGGCAAGTGCCCGGGCATTGTGGTTTACAACCCGATACGCGGCGGCGATAGCAGGACCGAGGATCTCCACAATTTCCGCCTCCGTGGCGGGACGGTGGAGACCGGTGGCAATCAGAATGGTGATCGCATCCTTAGGAATGCCGGCGCGATGGAGGCGGTCGAGAAGGGGTGGCAAGACCTGGCGGTTGGGCGCCGGCCGGGTGATATCGCAGACGGAAATAGCGGCGGACCGTTTGCCTTTAGCAAGTTCGGCCAGCGAGGGGCCGGCAGTGGGCGAATCGAGGGCGGCTTCAATGGAGGCGGCGGCATCGGGAAGCGGTTCGGCCGAGCGGGCTTCCAGTATCTGGTACTCGAAATCGTCGGGGAGATCGAGCGTGATCCCAACCTTTCCGTAAGCGAAATCCAGCTTCATATGCGTAAACGTAACACAAGAGCAACTCTTCCTTTAATTGGCAGCGGAGTTGCTCTATTTAAATACAGGGAGTCTGTTTCAGGTTATGTTAGTTTCAGCATTCATCCTGGGATTTGTAGTTTTAGGCCTGTTTCTCTCGATGGTCTCATCGTCGCCGAAAACATAGCAGATCACTCACGTCTCTTTAAGCCCCACACCTGTGGAATATATTCACGTTCTCGCGCTGTAGAATAGCGGGATGCGATTGTTCGGGCTTGCGTTCTGGCTGTCCTCTTCTCTTTGCTTCGCTCAGTTTGACGTTCTGATTGCCCGCGGCAAGGTGGTGGACGGCGCCGGGACCGGTTGGTTTTACGCCGACGTCGGTATCAACGGCGACACCATTACGGCAGTGGGCAACCTGTCGTCCGCTACGGCGAAAACCCGTGTGGACGCTACGGGTCTGGTGGTTTCCCCCGGATTTATCGACATCCATAGTCATGCGCGAAGGGGCTTGACCGCCGTTCCATCCGCCGAAAATCTGGTTCGCCAGGGAGTCACGCTGGTGCTGGAAGGCAACGATGGCGATTCGCCAATTCCGCTTGGCCCTTATCTGCAAAAGCTGAGCAAGACACCGATTGGGATCAATTTCGGCAGTTTCGCCGGGCAGGGAAGTATCCGGTCGAACGTGATGGGATTGGTGAACCGTCCGGCGACCGCGCAGGAACTCGACAAGATGCGCGATTTGATGAAACAGGCGATGCTGGACGGAGCGTTTGGCATGTCTACCGGGCTTTTCTATGTGCCGGGAAACCTTACGCCGCCGGATGAGGTGATCGAAGTGGCCAAAGTGGCGGCGAAATACGGTGGCATGCACATCTCGCACATGCGCGACGAGGCAGCGAGCATCGTTGACGCCGTGAAGGAAACCATTCGCATCGGCGAGGTGGCCGGCATGCCGACGCAGGTGAGCCACCACAAGATCATTGGCCGGTCCAACTGGGGCCTGAGTAAGGAGACTCTGCGGCTTGTGGACCAAGCACGGGCGCGTGGAGTGGATGTGACCATCGATCAGTATCCTTATACAGCTTCCAGCACCGGCACGGCGGCGCTGTTTCCGCAATGGGCGTTGGAAGGCGGAAACAAGGCGCTGATCGAACGAATGGACGCGCCCGAACAGCGTGCGCGCATCAAGGCTGTGATAGTAGGAAAAATTCTGGATGACCGGGGCGGGGGCGACGCGAAGAATGTAGTTATGGCAAGTTGCTCTTTCGATAAAGCACTGGCCGGAAAAAGCCTCGCGGATCTCGCCATTCAGCGCGGCAAACAGCCTACGCCTGAAGATGCCGCGGAGATCGCGATGGAGTTGCAGCGCAAAGGCGGCTGTTCGGCCGTCTATCACGCGATCAGTGAAGAGGACGTGGAGCGGATCATGCGGTATCCGTACACGATGATCGCCTCCGATGGCGGCGTTCAGGTTTTTGGCGAAGCTGTGCCGCACCCGCGCAGCTACGGCACTTGGGCGCGCGTGTTGGGTGTATACGTGCGGGAACGGCACATCCTGACGCTTGAGGACGCGGTGCGCCGGATGACATCGCTTCCGGCGGCACGCCTGAAGCTGTTTGATCGTGGATTGATTCGCCCTGGGATGAAAGCGGACATCGCGGTTTTCGATCCAGCGACGGTCAAGGACAAATCGGAATTCGACAAGCCGCACCAATATGCCGTGGGATTCCGGCATGTGCTGGTGAATGGGAAACCCGTTCTGCTGGATGGCAAAATGACAGGAACCATGAACGGGCGCGTGCTCCTGGGGTCTGGCGCAGGACAATTCCGGGCCAGTCCCCAAGAGTAGATGTTGCCTTACTGGATCGCCAACTTTACAAGATTCGCCTTCTGGCCGTCTACGGTTAGCAGCACGTCGGATTCTCCTTTCCCACGGAGTTGTAGGGGGAGGGAAACGTTCACTTGGTCGAGCCCAGGATAAGGCCCTTGCGGCCCGGCATACAGGACCGGAACCGGCACGTCCCCGATGGTGACACTCACATTATTGAGCGATGACCGGTTGCGAATACCCGTTCCGTAGAGCGAAACGTAAACCGGCGCATCGACGCCAACGTCGACCGGCACCGAAGTACAATTCGCGCCGTTCGCATCGCAGGAGTAGACCGGTACGTCTCCAGAGATGCTGGATCCGATCACGCGCCTGATCGCGGTTGCCGCTGCCACGCCCGTCCCCTTCCTGTTCGCCGCATAGAGGCCAGGTGCAACCGCGGCCACCTGTATTGTGCCCAGCGCTATGCTACCGTTTGGACCTTGCAGGGTCACCGACGCAGTCCCCGTGGCCGTTCCAGCCGGTACTTCGTAATTGATCTGAGTTGGCGAAACGTACAACAGCGGCGCCGGCCGTTCGACCTCGGCTGAGTCTTTTACTAACAAAGTGGCTTCGCCGGAAGGGAAATTAGTTCCATAGACGGAGGCCAGCGACTCCGGCGCGAGCGTCGTGAATCCGCTTGCTGTTGAAACTCCGCCGGTCGAATAAGATGTCGAATATGATAACTTATAAATCACGCCAGCGGAATCGTCGGAGATCAGTAAGCTTCCGCTCGGATCCACGGCTAGGCCCACAGGACGCCCCCAAGATTCCTGCGTCTTGGGATCCAGCCAGCCGCCAACCAGGTCCATCTGCAGACCAGGCGTCTGTGCCAGCGGGTCAAACGGGAAGTAGACGACCTTGTAGCCCGTCGGAGTAGTTCGATTCCACGAGCCATGAAGCGCCGTGATAGCCCCATTTCGATAGGCCTGCGGAAACGCGGTGCCTTGCAGAAACATCATGGCGAGCGGAGCCGAATGCGCTTGAATTCCCTTTACCACCTTGTCCATCGTGCTGCAGTCCACATGGCCATCGCCGTTCATCTCAAGGTCGCGATCAAAAGGCATGCTGTCGAGTCCGGTTGGTCCGTCCGGATTCGAATTGCAGAACGGCCATCCGTAATTGCCGCCGTCCCGCACCGGCGTGAAGATATCTGGTGGATGGTTATCCACGTAGGACTGGATCACCTTGCCGTAATTCCCGGTGCCGTCCTGCGCGGCATAGGCTATGTTGTCGCGATTGTTGACCGCGGCCCAGAGCGTCCTGGCGCCCGGCAACAGGTCGAGCCCTTCCGCGTTTCGCAGACCTCGCGCAAACAATCGGTCGCCGGTTCCGTCCGCGTTGTATTGGTATATCGCGCCACGCACCGGATTGCTGGTGGTGTCTGACGTGCAAACGTTGCAGGTGGAACCGATAGAGACGTACAGTTTATGATCCACATCAAGCGCGATATTTTTCAGCTCATGCCCGTAGGAGCCGTGCAACTCCGGCAGGCTGCTATCCGGCAGGCCCGTCACAACCACCTGCCGGTCATGAGCCACGGTGTCGCCACTGACGTAAACGTAGCGGTCGATCTGATTCGACTCGCTAATGTAGACATACGTTGTGTTGTCGATTGTATGGAAGACGATGCCGTGCGGGAGCCTCAGGCCTGATACGAAATCGTTCTTGCGCGGCAGGCCGCCGGCGGGATCTGGCCGAAGCAGAATCACCTTGCCCGCACCCGGATTGGAAACGAGTACGTCTCCATTCGGCGCCACAGCCAGGAAGCGAGCGCCTGGGACGGACGCGAACAGGGAAGGATGAAATCCGGCTGGAACCGTCAGGTATCTATCTTGCGAAAAGATTCCGGTTTTGAGTGCGGCGGGAACGTCAACTTTCACCGGTACTGTCTGAGCAGCCAGGAATTCCGATAGCGTTATAAAGACGGCAAAGTAGGGGATGAGTGACAAGGGACCCCTCCAAGATTCTATTGTCTCGCGGAAATCGCTACCGCGGAGACAGCCGCGCTTGACGCACGGCATTTGCGAATCAACTGTGCAGTTCGGATAATTGAACTGAAGAGTTATGTGCGCCTTGTCACGCCCGAGCCGAAAGTGCTCCGGGTGATCGGCGAAGAATCGAAGCGCAAGGGTACGGACAAGCTTACTTCGCAGCAGATCGACCAGGTCATCAAGTCTGCCCGTGCAGCCAAGCCCAAGCGCGGATGATCCCGCTCCGGTTGGTAATGGACACCAATATCGCTGCGTCAGCGGCTCTCAAACCGGACGGGCTCCAGCGCACCGTCCTCCTGCTTGCGATCACCAAATCGGCCAGGCTCTACGTCGCCATCGCAGCCCGCATCTGATCGCATAAGAATTTCTACGTAATTGTAAAGCCGTCCCGCGCAACTTGCGTCGGCAGCACTTCCGCGGCGTGACCATGAATGGCGAAAATCTGCCGGACCAAATCGCAAACCGATTCGAATCCACGCTCATAGAACACCAGGATGGAGGGGCCGGCTCCGCTCAGCGTGCAGCCCAACAGCCCTGGCGCTCTCAACTTCAGTATCTCTTCCAAACCTGGCACCAGACCAGCGCGAAAAGGTTGATGCAGCCGGTCCTCAAGCGCCGTGGGAAAAGCGGAAGTGGATCCCATGGAAAGCGCCGCAATCAGCAGCGCCGCCCGTTGGATGTTGAAGATTACGTCCTCTTTACTGTACGTTTCCGGCAGAACCGACCGTGCCTTGCTGGTAGCCAAAACGAAATCGGGGACGATGACCGCGACAGAATACCGGTCCGGCATTTCCAGCCGTACCGCCCTCGCGACACCACCCGAATCAATTGCGCTCGCGACAATGGAACCGAGCACACAGGCGGCCACGTTATCCGGATGGCCTTCAATTTTTGCCGCCTCATCCAGAATCCGGTGTGGTTTCCAGCCGAGGCCCAGCAAATGATCCGCAATTACCACACCCGCGGTCAGGGCCGCCGCACTGGAGCCGAGTCCTTTGCCAATCGGAATCTGGTTATCGATGGCCAACTCAATGGGCGGCAACACCCCATCGGTATCTTGAGCGACATCTTGGGCGACCGTGAGCGCAGTCTGCCAGATCAGATTGTCCTCGCCTGTCGAGATGCAATCTTGGTCGCGTCCGGACGCGGTAATGGAGAGCCGGGCGCTTTTGCGAAAACGGCATTCCAAATGCAAATTCAGCGCGAGCCCCAGCGCATCGAAGCCCGGTCCTAAGTTGGCGCTGGAGGCAGGGACGCGAACCGTCGTGATCATTCGCCGATCGCGACCTTTCTGCCTTCACGGCATGAGGTGTAAACGCCGGAAACCACTTCCAGAGCTCTGAATCCATCGATTCCCGACACCAGAGGCGCGCGCCCGGTCCGGATCGCCTCGCCAAAGTCGAGGAACTGCCGTTCAAAGGGTGTGAGTGAAATCGCCATGGGATCGGACGCACCCGAGGAAACATCACGGTCGATTGGCGCCGGATCGCCCGAATCGCCATCAATATCCCAGGTAGTGAGTTTATCGCCCGTGATCACCGCAGTCCCTTTCGTGCCGTGGACCTCAAGCCGTTCCGAGTATCCAGGCCAGAATGCGGTGGCGGCTTGAATCACTCCGGTTGCACCGGAGGCGTACTTCAACAACGCGTCCACCACATCTTCGGACTCGATCTTATGGACTGCTCCTAACTGCCAATATCCAAACAACTCCTTTACCGGCCCGATCAGCCAGAGCAGAACGTCCACTTGATGAACCGCCTGATTGATAAGAGCGCCGCCACCCTCCGTTGCCCAACTCCCTTTGATGGGACGGCTGTAATACTCGGCGGTGCGGTGCCACTTCACATAAGCATCGGCTTGAAGAATCCTGCCCATCCGGCCGGCGGCGATGGCCTTCTTGAGGAACTGCGTCGAATCGTCAAACCGGTGCTGGCTCACCACTCCAAGCAGAATGCCCGCGTTCTTCGCCACATCGATCATCTTGCGCGCGGTTTCCAGATTCGTCGCGATGGGCTTTTGCACCTGGATGTGCTTCTTCGATTCCGCGCATACCTCAAGCGCCTGCAGCCGGAAATCGGGGAAGGTGCATAGATCGACGTAATCCACTTGCGGATGCCGGCAGACTTCCTGGTAAGTCTTTACGAATTCGGCGCCGTGCTGGCCGGCAAATTTCTTCCCGTTCGCCTCGTTGATGTCGGTACAGACGGTAACGTCATAGCCGATATTCTTGTACGCCTGTGCGTGCTTATATGAGATCGCACCCGTGCCCACGATTCCAACTCGCAAGTAAGTTCTCCTTTAAATCTGAATCCGCAAGTATAACAGGGGATCGCGCAATCTCTATTGTTAGACTGGCTTGAAAATGTTTGCTTGGAAATGGTGCCGCCGCTTCTTCCCTGTTGAGGCCGCTTGCGTGCTCGCCGGCCAGAGCGCCTTGGCTCAACTCCCGGTGCCGGATGCCAGGGCGCTGCCGCGGATTGCCGCTGCCTACCAGTCGATTACCGATTACCGATTACCGGGCCGGAGTGGATATCGAAATCTCTGAGATGCCGAGCCAAGATCCGAAGACCAGGATCAGGCTTTTGTTGGCCGGTTCCAAACCCCGGCGCCAGTTCAGCGATAAACAGGTTGTAGCTCCGGTTTCTCATCGATTGCTGCTTGGTACAGACGGCCAGACGATT
>JBBPYD010000090.1:0-19690 GCA_038200305.1 Bryobacterales bacterium | reverse complement strand
TCACGGATGGTACTCGGAAAAATGGCAAATCAATTAGACGCGCTACAAGCGACTTTTGGACGCCGGTTGATCGTTTTGCATCCCCTCCGGAGGCGGAGAAAAGGTCGATCCGAGGGTAAAAAAGAGTTTTTCAGCAGCCTGTTAGAGAGCGGCATGGCAGGCCTGCTCGATCTGTTCCGCCAGACGCCGCGCTTCGCGATCGCCCTCGATGCGCAAAGCCCGCGCTACGACAAGGGCGTCCTCCTAGGTCGCCGCGTCAAGCACACGCTTGTTCCAGAGGGCCGAGACGCCCACCGGTGTTGTCCTCGGGATTCCGCGTTGGATGACAGATCCTGGGCGCTGCGCTGCGATGGAGGTCGCCGACCCCGTCATCGGGTTGAGCGCCTTGGCCGAACTGCGCGGCCTCCTGGATGGTCTAAAGTCTCCGTGAGCACGCTTTCAGCCGTAGGGAAGCGTGAACCTCATTTCAAGGAGGACACTGTGCTGATGAACAGGAAACCAGCAGCGCGGCAGTTACTGTTGCCGCTTGATTTTCAGGAAGTCGTTCCCGTGCCTGCTGAGAAGCAGACGGAAGTCGAACAGGTCTTGGCCGACCTCTTGCTACCTGCCGGCGGGCTATTGTTGGGCACCAAGTGGGAGAATCGAGTTCGATCCCGATCGTCGAGTCCAGCAGGCGATCCGGTCTGTTTTCGAGCGGTTCGCGGCGCTGGGGAGTGCCCGTCAAGTTCTGATGGAATTCCGAAGCCAGGGAATTCAGTTGCCTGTCCATCATCCTGATCCGACCGGTTCAAAGATTCAATGGAGGCAACCTGTCTACCATACTGTCCTTAGCATTCTAATCAATCCCGTCTTTGCGGGCGCTTATGCGTTCGGCAAGACAGGATCCCGAACCGCTGTTGTTGAGGGAAGGGCAAAGAAGACCGTTGGTCACCGGAAGCCCGTCGACGAGTGGGGCGTCTTGATAAAGGATCATCGCGAGGGCTATATCACGTGGGAGCAGTTCGAACGCAATCAGAAGGTGCTCAGCGAAAACAATTTCATGCTGACCGGGAGTACGCGCAAGGCGGGCCGCGGGGGCCACGGATTGCTCACCGGCCTCTTGCGATGCCGGCGGTGCGGCCGGATGCTCTACACCTAATATTCCGGCCGCGGCGATCTGGTCCGTTACGCCTGCAGGGGAGTGAACATCGTCCATGGTGGACAGAGGTGCATCTCTTTCGCCGGTGCCAGGCCCGAGCAGCGGATTGCCGCTGAGATACTTCGTGCCGTCGAGGGCAGCGCGATCGAAGCTGCCCTGCGGGCAGCAGAACGTGCCGCAGGCCAAAAGCAGGCGCAAATGCAAGCCCTTTCGCTCGAACTCGAACAGGCACGTTATCAAGCCCGGTTGGCAGAGCGCCGTTACGAAGCCGCGGATCCCGAGAATCGATTGGTGACTGGAGAGCTGGAGGCCAGATGGAATCCGGCGCTGTCGCATGTCGCAGCATTGGAGGCCAACTTCCAAACTGTGCAAGCTTCAGTGGACGCCGTGCACATCCCGGACAAAGCATCACTGCTTCGAATTGCAGCAGACCTGGATTCGGTCTGGAACGCATCGGGGACAGACTTACGGATCAAGCAGAGGATAATCCGAACCCTTATAGAGGAGATCGTCGTCAATATAGACCAGACCGCCGACCACGTGGTCATGCTGGTACACTGGTCGGTCGGACGGCACACGGAATTGCGCGTCTCGAAATTGAAGGCCGGCGAGCACAACCATAGGACTGCCCTCGAGGCTGTGGGCGTCGTGAAGCAAATGGCTAGCCTTTATCCTGACGACGTAATCGCGAGCACTCTGAACCGGCTGGGCTTTGTCACGGGGTATGGGAACACCTGGAGGAAACATCTGGTGTGTTCCCTGCGCAGCAAGCACAACCTGCCGAATTATGACCCGAACAACATGCGCGCACGGGACACACTCACCGCAGAACAAGCTGCTGAGCGCCTCGGCGTGAGTATGCGGACTGTGAGGGAACTGCTCTGCACCAACGTGCTAGCGGGAACTCAAGTGGTCAAGTTTGCGCCGTGGCAGATTCCAGTTGACGCGCTGAGCTCTGTGGCCGTCGTGGAGCGTGTCCAGCGTATTCGCGCCGGCCAGTCACGAGTGCCGCGGATTCCAAACGAGCACGTACTTCGGCTCCCAGGAATGTGAGACTTCAGCCCGCGGCCGAGATGAACAGGGCGGGAGGTAGAGACTATCGCGGAGTATGCCGATGGCCGAAGCCACCTTCATTGGAAGTAGTCGTTCGAACATTAACTCGACCTGACAGACTCCACCGCGGGGCTTGACACGTCGGACATTCCGCACATTTCCGACAGTACCGCGTTCACGTCCAACTTCCGGATGGCCGACCATCCACTCAGAACTTGAGCGAGCAAGTCGCCGGCGCGGACGTGGCGCCGTTTCCGACACGGTTTCGCCCGATCACGCGTACTCATCAAGGGATCGCGGCTTTGTACGTGTCCAGCAGCGGGCCGAACTTTTGGGGACACGCGCAACTCCCCTGCGATCGAGCAACCAGCCATGCGCGTTCGGCACTGACCGGCAGTTAGTGACCAACGAAGCATTCGCCCCTGCCTCAGCAATAGCGGCGCGCTCGCAGAACGTAGATTAAGATTTCTTATGGCCGATATGGGCCGCCGCGGTGGTGCACGTCGGCCATTTTGAATCGTAACGATACGTAAAACCCCTGATACTACAGCTCTTCCAAATTGGCTCCCGGATTGCATTTAAGACGGGCGGAGGGACTTTTCGTGAAGACCAAATTGATCGCATTTTTGTTGCTCGCAGGCGGCTCGGCGTTCGCGCAAACCCGGTTCTCCATCAGAATCGGCGGTGGCAGCTACGGACCGGGGTACGGGTACGCGCCCGCGCCGGTCTACAACGGTTATGGCTACGGCGGTTACGCACGCCCGCATGTTTATAACTATCACGGACCCGCCGCGGGCGGCGCCGGCTACTGGGGTGTCGATCCAGACAGGGAGCACAGACGTACGGAATGGCGCGGTATGCGCAACCACCACGACCAGGAGCTCGAGATGAACGGCGACGGCCCCGAGTTGCGCGAACACCAGGCGCAGGAGGCGCATGAGCTCCGCCACGAGCAGTGGCACGAGCGGAACGGCGACGCTGACGCCGGCAACGGTCCCGCACATGGATCGGCGTACGACGGTATGCGCCGCTGGTAGGCGAAGTGCAGATTAGAGTGTCGGCCGGTCCGTTCCGCGGGCCGGCCAAATCCTCAGGAGGCGAGCAATGAAACAAGTATTGAGTTTGGCCCTGTTTGGCTGCGGGGTTCTCGCAGTGGGCGGCGCCGCGAACGCGCAGCGTTGGCCGCGGGATCCCTATGATCGGAACGATCCGTACTACCGTAACGATCCCAATTACCGCACCGGCGGTTATTCCGACGACCGCTACAGTTACGGCTATGACCGCAACAGCCAATATCTTGTAGGCCGCGTCATGTCCGATCTCGATCAGGCGGCACGGCGCGGGCGCCTCGACGGCCATGAGGTGGATCACTTCAACGAAGTGGCGCGGAATCTTCAGGAATTTCAGTCGAGATGGGCCCGCGGCAAGTTCGACACCGGCAAGCTCGATAGGGCCATTCACAATCTCGAACACCTTGCCGAGGCCGACCGGGTTCGCGGCCGCGACCGCGACATGCTCTCGCGCGACCTCTACGACCTGCGCCAGTTTCGAGCCAGCCGCGGCCGTTATTGAGGGAGGCCGCGCCATGCATAGGCTGCGCTGGTTTCTGCTTGGGGCGCTCTCGCTGCTGTTGATCGCGGCGCTCGGCGCGGCGTTCGTTCTCCGGAATACGCGTGGCTTCAGCGCGCGCGAACAACCGACGCGGCTCGAAGCGTTTCTCGCCCGCGCCGCCAGATCAGCGGCGATTCCGGCCGGCGAGCGCGACCGCGCGAATCCGGTCCCGAACACACCGGAAGCGCTCGACGACGCCCGCGCGCACTGGGCCGATCACTGCGCCTCGTGCCACGGCAACGATGGCGCGGGTGACACGCAACTCGGCAGGCACACGTATCCGCCCGCGCCGGACATGCGCCTTCCGGCGACTCAGCGGCTGTCGAATGGCGAGCTGTTCTACGTGATCCAAAACGGAATCCGCCTCACCGCCATGCCCGCGTGGGGCGGAGGCAGCGTGCAAGACGAGGAGGCATCCTGGAAGCTCGTCCATTTTATTCGTCACCTGCCGCAGCTCACGGACGGTGAAAAACGCCAAATGCAAAAGCTGAATCCAAAGAGCCCCGACGAGCTTAAAGAAGAAAAGGAAGAGGAAGAGTTTTTAAGAGGAGCAGACACCAATGAAAAACCGGTTCCACATCACCACCGCTAAAGCGCTGCTGGCAATCGCCGCGCTGACGCCTGTGTTCGCGCACGGCGGCTTCGAACATATTCGGGGAACGATCGCCAAAGTCGCCGATAATGTGCTCACCGTCAAGACGGCGAAGGGCAATGTCATCGTGAAGCTCGACAGCCGGACGGACATCACTCGCAACGACCATAAGGCCCAGGTCTCGGACCTGAAGCCCGGCGCGCGTGTCATCGCCGAAGTGCCCGAAGGCAGCAAGGATCATATCGCGCAGTCCGTCCGGATCGGCGCCGCGCCCAAGACGCCCGCTCCTCGCTGAGCCCACCCCTGGAGAATAAGCTCGTGGCTGCCGTTCGGGCCACGAGCCGCAGCCAGTGGTTTGGCCCCATTCCGAAGAGACAACCAAGGCATCGCGCGCGCCGCTGGACGGCACGGGCGCGGTGAATGCAGCCTCGCAACGTCGCGAAAGTCCTCCGGATCATTCAACCAGGCGGCGAGCGGATGCCCGAGACTCAGTTGGACCCTCACGCCAAGGACATCCAAGATGCGAGCGCTTACGTGCGCGACAAACTCGTGCGCTAACTGCGAGGTTCAACGCCGCTCCCCATATCGCCAGTTCTCGATTCGACGTCGCCGCGGATCCTGCAGGCATGGCCTGCCCTCGACGACGGAATATACGAGATAGTTTCGCTCCTGGATGACGCGCTACTTGGAGAGAATCCGGTCGGTTTGGATCGGTTCCAGATTGCCGACGATCCGCGACTTCGCACAACTCCGCTTGAGACTGGCCCGGTTCAAGGCAATTCGAATCCCGGCCCCGTGGCGCATCGTGCGTATGCATAGACTGTCGGTTGGCCGCACGCGAATTTCACCGAGAGTTCTGGTGAAACCGTGTGGGTTCCCCCGACACGAGCAAGGGTGGGCATGTCAGCCAGAATGAATCCGTGCGGCAATCACGGTCTCATGGCATAATCAACATCGATCATGTCTGTCGCGCTGCGATCGCTTCTGGAATTGCGAGCCTTACTGGATTCGCTGTGGACTACCCTGACAGTCGGTTCTCATGGGGTCCGGTCTTCGATCCAAACAAGAGGATGATTCCGCGAAGAGGAGTATGTTCAGGTAGTGCAGCCCGAATGGAGCCGTTCGAGACCGAGTGCTCGGTTCCGGGCAAAGAACTGGCTGGAGGCGCTCTCAACAACCGCCCGTCGAACGTGCCCGTCAACGCAGAGTCGACACCGTCACGAACCGATTTTCAGATACATAGCGAGGCGGTGCAGAATGTCGCGGGCTCGTAGAGACTCACGAAGTCCGCCGGTTGTGGTGTCTGGCCGTTCATCGTACCTCGCTTTCCGGGCAACTCATCCATGTGTTCCGTTTATACTGCAGGATCGCTACGGGGTCCGGAAATGATCGAGAAGTTTCGACATCCTGGTAGGCGTACTGGCGGTAAAGCTTCTAATGGCAGCGGTCTCATCCGTGCATAGCTCGAACAGCGAATCGAGCCGCGTCGCCTCCAGCATGTCTCGAAGCTTCTTCGGGACGTACAGCAGCTTCAAAGCGCCGCCTCCTCGCGTGATCGTGGCGAAACAGCCGACCAATTCGCCCAGACCGGAGCTGTCCACGTAGGTGGCATCCTGCAGGTTTAGCAATATATTCTTGTGCCCGCGCTCGAATTGGCCAATCAGTGTATCGCGCAAAACGCCGGATTCATCGCCGACGGTAATGCGGCCGCTGAAGAGGACTACCGTAACGTTTTCCAGTTGCCGGACCGTTGCCTTACCCATCCCGCTTCCTCAGGGCTATTCACCTATCGAGGCCGATTTCGATGGAAGTGTCACAACCCCGCCCCAAAACTCGTAACAGACCTGGATGAAGTAAAGGAATTCGTCCAAGTCTCCCCGCTTTCTGATAAAGCAGCTGGCATGCAGTTCGTAGGCTTCCCGAATTTCGTTAGGGTTGTTGGACCCTGACACCACCAGCACCGGAATGGTCCGCAATTTCGGGTTCATCTTGATCTCGGCCAGGACTTCGAGTCCGGGTACTCGCGGTAAGTTGAGGTCCAGGAAAATAAGGTCGGGATGCGAAGTATCGCTGTGCTTCCCTTCCTGCCGCAGATACGCAAGCGCCTCGTCCCCGTCCTTCATGGAACGAACTGGCCTGGTTAACCCGGCTTGCTTTAATGCCTCAATGGTCAGGCGGGTGTCGGCCGCGTCGCTTTCGATCAGCAAGATGTCCAGTTGCTTTCGCGGGAACAGTGGGAATTCGGATCCAGGCATAGTTTCTCTCAACGCCAAGCGCATAATAGACCAATCAGGGATTTAATTAGCTGCGGGAGTTACTTGGTGCGGATGAGAGGACTTGAACCTCCACTCCCTTGCGAGAACGTGGACCTGAACCACGCGCGTCTGCCAATTCCGCCACATCCGCACTACAATGAACGACTCCTATTGTGCCGAACCCGGCCATCAGAGTCAAATCTTACCATTACGAATCCGCAAGATAAGGCGCATTACACGGCTTTCGATGTCATCGCAGGCCTGACGATAGACTGGCTCGGGCCCGCCAAACGGATCCGGCACCGGCCAATCTTCCACCGGAGCGGAAACGTAGGCAGGCAGCTTTCTGCCGCTCATATTCACGACGAGGTCACACTGCGTAAAATCGACCTCCTCAAGATATTTAGGGATGTGGTCGCCCAGGTCCACATTCCGTTCCAGAAGCACCATGCGTGTAATAGGAGCGCTCACAAAGGAGGGGCTTACGCCGGCGCTCCGCGCGATGAGAACGTCCGAACCATACTTGCGGGCAAGGGCTTCGGCCATGGGACTGCGGCAGAGGTTCCCGATACAAACGAACAGCACCCGTTTCATAGGACCAGATGGGGGCTGGGCCGCCCTTTTGGTGATACCGGGACTGAATCGGCTCATTCCTGAGAGGTACCGCCGTTTGAGGGCACCTTGTTCAAAAATATTTGGTGAACTCGCGTATCGAGAGTTAATTCGGGATGGAACGTGGAGACCATGTGCATTCCCTGCTCCACCAATACTGGATCGCCGTTGTATCTCGCCAAAACCTTGACGTCTTTCCCTACGCGGCGGATGATGGGCGCGCGAATGAAGACTGCTTCCAGGTCACCGCTATCCGTCGGAATCTGTACCACCCGGCTATCGAGTTGGCGGCCGTATCCGTTGCGCTGAATATCAAAATCCATGAGATGTAACGATTCCTGTTCCGGATTGATCACGTCGGCAGCGAGCAAAATTGCACCCGCGCAGCTTCCGTAGATCGGTTTCACCGCTCCAAACTCTTTCAGCGGCTGCATGAGATTCGCCGCGTGCAGCAGACGCAGCATGGTGGTGCTTTCTCCGCCGGGAATTACCAGCCCCTGCACCTGGCTAAGTTCGGCGGGGGTACGGACCTGCACGGCTTCAGCGCCAGCGCGTTGCAGCGACCGCTGGTGCGCCTCAAAATCGCCTTGCAGAGCGAGCACCCCCACTTTCTTCATTGCGATTACCAGCCCCTGGTCTGCATCAGTTCAGACTCATGCATCTTTGAAATATCGAGCCCTGGCATGGCGGCGCCGAGATCTTCGCTGGCCTCGAGTAACTTGACCGGATCGTTATAATATGTCGCAGCCTTGACGATCGCGCGGGCTCTTGCTTCCGGATCGGAAGATTTGTAGATGCCCGAACCCACGAACACCGCCTCAGCTCCGAGTTGCATCACGAGTGCAGCGTCGGCAGGTGTCGCAATGCCACCGGCGGAAAAGTTAGGCACCGGCAGCTTGCCATGCTCAGCGACCCAGAGGACCAGCTCCAGTGGAGCTTGCAGCTTTTTCGCTTCGGCGAACAGTTCGTCTTTATTCAAAATGGTGAGCTGCTTCATCTCTCTCACGATGGTCCGGATGTGCCGCACCGCTTCCACCACGTTGCCCGATCCGGCCTCTCCCTTGGTACGAATCATCGCCGCGCCTTCCGCAATACGCCGCAGCGCCTCGCCCAGGTTTCTAGCGCCACACACAAAGGGAACTTTGAAATCGCGCTTGTCCACGTGATTCTCTTCATCGGCGGGCGTCAGAACCTCACTCTCGTCGATATAATCTACCGCCAGCGCTTCCAGAATCCGGGCTTCCGTGAAATGGCCGATCCGCGCTTTCGCCATCACCGGGATACTGACGGTGTCCATGATTTCGCGGATGATCCGGATGGGCGACATGCGCGCCACGCCGCCTTCCTTGCGGATGTCCGAGGGTACGCGCTCCAACGCCATCACCGCCACCGCGCCTGCCTTTTCGGCGATCAGTGCCTGCTCGGCGTTCACTACGTCCATAATGACGCCGCCCTTCAACATCTCCGCCAACCCGGCCTTCAAGCGAAACTGCTCGTCCAAAAACATGACCGTTCTCCTTTGAATATGCCTTAAACCATGGCGGGGGCAGCTTCGAAAAGATTCGACCTGCGCGTCCGCGCCAACTCTTCCGCGAATACTTTGCCCAACGCCGCCATGCCCGTTTCGATCTGTGCCGGTGACAGCGCGCCAAAACTTAGCCGCAATGTGCCGGGGTGGAACTGCGCGACCGAGAAGTACCGGCCCGCCAAATAGGTGACTTTCTCCCGCTCCGCCCGTGGCAGCAACTCAGAGGCGTCCAGATGCTCTGGCAGCGTCACCCACAGGCTCATTCCGCCTTCCGGCCGGGTGAACCGGGTTCCAACAGGCAAATGCTTTTCACATGCCGATAGCATGGCGCGCAAGCGCTCCGCCCCCGCGGCCCGCACCCGGCGGGCATGGGATTCCAGCCGGCCCGATTCCGAAAAGCGCAGCAGGATGGCCTGCGACAACTGATTGGTGTGCAGATCGCACCACTGTTTGGCCTCGGCCAGCCGCGAAATGAGAGTGCGCGGCCCGATCACCCAACCCACTCGCAAACCGGGAAATGCGATTTTTGAGAAGCTGCGCAACAGAACGGTTCCGCCCGGAATATCCAGCTGCTTGATGGCTGGTAGCGCTTCCCCTTCATATCGCAGATCGCCGTAGATATTGTTTTCCACCAGCATCACACCCAGCTCGCGAGCCATTTTCAATACGGCCTTCCGTGCATCCAGCGGCAGAGTGGCGCCAGTCGGATTCTGAAAATTGGAAGTGACCAGCAGGAGTTTCGGACGTTCCTTCACCAGAACCCGCCCCAGATGTTCGAGATCGATTCCGTCATCCCCCATGGGAACGCCCAGCACCCGCGCCCCACCCCGGACAAAAACGTTTTTCAGTCCGTGGTAAACCGGGTCTTCGATGGCAACCGCTTCGCCGGTGAACACCATCGAGCGTTGCAGAAGATCCAGCGCTTGCTGGCAGCCATTGGTCACAATCACGTCGTCGTCCGGTCCAGCCTCGCCAGAACGGCGCGCTTCTTCCAGCAGATATTGCCGCAAAGGACCATAGCCATTTGGAGACCCAAGCTGGAGAATGGCGGACGCTTCCGGACCCGAAATGACTTCCTTGCAAGTCTCCTGGAACTCCGCCAGAGGAAAATGATCCTCAGAGGGCCTGGACGAGGAGAAACTGATGAGATCGTCCGAATGCGGGGTGAAATTGACAAAACTACCCCGCCCCACATGACCTTTGATCAGGCCATTTTCCTCAAGCAGGGTGTAAGCGGCTGAGATGGTGGTGCGATTCAGTCCAAGTTGGACAGCCAATTCGCGGGTTGCCGGGAGCCGCTCCCCGTGCTCAAGCAGGCCACCGTTGATGTTATCTGCAATTAATTTATAGATTTGACGGTAGAGTGGGGTATCGGAAGCGGTGTCGAGTTGGCTGAGGTTTACCATGCCAATAGATTAGAATATATCATATTGGACTGGTTGAAACAATCCATTCCGTAGCCCAGCAGCTCAATCAGGCGGCGTCCTAGCTATTCCAGCAATAATCCACTCCGCTCCATCAATAGTCATGCTTTGACCCACCCGCGCGTTCGCTTGGCTGGGTTTGAGAACCACAAATTTCGGAAACGAAACATCACCCGCAACAGGGGCGCCGGGGTTTGCGCTACTCGCCCTGGGAGTGACAAAAACCAAGAGCCGGTGTAGCAGCCAGGGGGGTAGCCTCGCATGCGAGAATTATTACACTCCCCAGCAGCACAGCGCCTTCAACAAGGATGTATAAGACGGCAGTAAGTCCTACGGCTACTCCGATAACGCCATGGGCGACGGCCGCGCCCGTAAGCACAATCATTGCCTCTCTATATAACGTAACCGTTGGATTGGCGCCCTTTACCTGTAACATACTGATCTGGTTTGCGACCAAGCCTGGGCCAACCAGGGCGTTAAAGACACTAGCCTCCAAAAGAACGGCAACGGAACTGTTTTCAAGTACGGTTTGCGCACACGTAGTATGAATCGATTTCAGAAGGGTAAGTATGAACTTACCCAATTGCGGGATACACGCGTCTGCCGTAAGTACTGGCGGCTTGAATTTTACTGATGGAAAATTGTTCGGAGACTTGGAGCCGGGGAGTGGCTGCGGGGGTTGGCCCGCCGAAAAATAGTCAGTGATAACTTGCCCCCTTAAGGCCCAGGCAAAATACGGGACTAGCGATGGCACTTTTTAACGTTGATGTGCCACGAATACAAGACAGTGCCCCGCCGGCCTTGTTGCGCTATGAGTTCCGCCTTGTTCCCGTTGCCTTCGAGCCGGTACACGACGCCTCACCGCCGAACAAATTACTAGTTGAGAACGAGCCTCCAGGTTCCCATTGAGGGCCGCAGCTAACCTTGGCATTTTTCACGTACCAAGCCGCTTCGCAGAAGGCTTGATCCTCCAAATGCTTTGGCTTAATTTCCCAAATTTCCCGGGTCCAAATGGAGACAATATCGGCGTAGCTTGTGGTGCCATTGCGGCTTTTGCTCGCGCCGGGGATCGAATACTCAGCGCGCGGGTCCCGCCACACCTGCGTTAAAAAGTCGAATTGGACAACCAGATGTTCAACTTGGCCGTGCCGTTCGAGAAGGCCCGCAAAGTCTGGTGCTCGCCACCATGCGATAGCCCCGCAACTCATGTGACTGCCATCTCCATTAAACCTCCAGTGCCTCTCTGAAATTAATCTTTAACGCCGGCCACGGTAGTCACGCTATTGCCGCGAGATTGCTGGTCACGGCGCTCGCCGTGCTGAAGCGGCCGCTTTTGATGTTATCGGTCTCGTACTGCTCAGGCATTTAGCGGGTCGGTGTGTTCTTCTAATTTCCGTATTCCTGATTACGCTGCTGTTACGGGATCTGAGCCACTAAGGCGGGATCTCTCTTTCACGTTTCTACCAACGCGCCGCGCCTCTACGCATCTGCCCAGCGTTTTATTCCTCCTTCGCGGCAATTGTTATTCTGAACGCCTGCGGTGCGATTGTAGTTTCCTGGTGCGGTCGAGTACGGCGCGGCTTATACGATCAACTCCCATTTCTGAGCGTGTTTATCTGTGCGGCTTGCTCGAAGTGAACCACCGTATGCGAGAACGGCATTGACCCGGTGCTGACTACAACGGCTACGCCTTCGATTGCACGGAAGAGGCGGAGTTTCTGTATGCGTGCCTCTAAAAACTACGGGGCGGCGAGTTCCACCAACTGCGCGGCCAGGAAGTGACTTTGATCGAAAGCCTCGTCAACGATGCATTTGCGGGCTTCTGAAATAACATGACAGGATGCCAATCGCTCAAAGCACCGTATACTAAAAGAATGCGGTGGAAAACTGGCCTCGCGCTTCTTTTTTGTGCTGTCCTTCTGGTGGCGCAGCGAAAGCAGAGCGAAATGGCCGCACGCCAACCAGCGCGGGGTACGCGCGGCGCGGTCGCGGGCGGCACTGAATTTGCCACCGAAGCGGGTATGCGCATTTATCATCGTGGCGGAAACGCCGTGGATGCCGGTGTCGCAACCATGTTCGCCGCCTCCGTTGCCGAATATTCTCACTTCGGGTTCGGTGGCGAAGCCCCCATCCTGATTCGCACCAAGGACGGAAAGGTTTATTCCATCGCAGGCGTCGGCACCATGCCCAAAATGGCTACCGCCGAGTTCTTCCGCACTCGCCGCATCCTAGCCGGAGAGATTCTTACGCTCGAGCCTGGCGGGCTGAAAGGCATCATCCCTGTCGCCGGTATCATGCCCGCTCTAGTTCCTGGAATGGTGGACGCCGGCTTGGTGGCCCTGCGCGACTTCGGCACCATGTCGTTTGGCGATGTCGTCACACCGGCAATCCAGCTTGCCGACGGTATGCCAACGGATGAAACACGCGCGGGCGCCATCGCGCACAGCCGCCGCTTCTTTGAGTTGTGGCCCACGTCGAAACACGTCTTCATACCGGATGGACAAGGCCCTGTACCCGGCGAAATCTTCCGTCAGCCTGATCTTGCCCGCACCATTCGTTCCATGGTTGAGGCCGAAAAACACGCTCTCAAGGATGGAGCTTCCCGCACTGCCTCTATCGATGCTGTCCGGGACTACTTCTATCGCGGCGAGATTGCAAAGAAGATAGACGCCTTCAGCCGAGCCAACAACGGACTGCTCCGCTATGAGGACATGGCCGCCTTCCGTTTGAAACCGGAGGAGCCTGCGTCCACCACTTACCGTGGCTATAAGGTTTACAAGCCGGGCTTCTGGAGTCAGGGTCCCGTCATGCTGCAGGCTCTTAACATTCTGGAGGGCTACGATCTCCGCTCCCTAGGTTACAACTCCGCCGCCTACATTCATCGGCTGGTGGAAGCTCTCAAGCTGGTGTATGCGGATCGCGACACATACTATGGCGACCCCAATTTTTCGAAGATTCCAGCCGAACGTCTGCTGTCTAAGGAATACGCCGCGGAGCGCAGGAAGCAGATCACTGAAAAAGCATCCATGGACTTTCTGCCCGGTTTAACAGGCACACGGATGCTCCATCCGTCGCAGATCGAAATCGCCCGCAGACGGATTGACGACGAGCTTATGGCCCACGACACTACATGTGTCAACGCTATCGACAAAGACGGTTTGATGTTCTCCGCAACGCCCTCTGGCGCATGGCTGCCATCGGTAATAGCCGGTGATACTGGAATCGCACTCACGGAACGTGCTCAGAGCTTTTTGCTGGCTCCTGGCCACCCGAATGAATTGGCCGGGGGCAAGCGGCCGCGGGTAACCCTGAGTCCTACCCTTGTCACCAGGGACGGCAGACCGTTTCTCACGCTTGCCACGCCTGGTGGCGATAATCAGGATCAATCGATGCTTCAGGTGTTGTTGAACGTTTTAGAATTCGGAATGAACGCTGAAACGGCGCTTGAGGCGCCTCGCTTTCAAACACGCCACTTGGTCTCCAGCTTCGATAATCACGCGATGAATCGCGGGGATCTGCTGCTGGACGATCGCATTCCGGAAGCCACCTATGCGGACCTCACGGATCGCGGGCATCACACTGGCACGCGCAGCCGCTGGGGTAGCGGAGCCGCTCCGGTAATGATCAGGATTTTATCGAATGGAGTGTTGGAGGCTGGAGCTGATCCGTACGGGTATCGAATTGCAAACGCCTGGTAGCGCCAAAAACTGACGCTACCAGATAGATCCTTACAATTTGTTAGATAGTACCGGCACGTGGCTCAGGACGATCGCTCTTGGCAAAGTCGGCGCTGGCTTCACCTGCCGACGCAATATCTTCCGCGCCAGTTCTCTCCAGAACATCCTTCGCGTGCTTTACCCAATCGGAACTGTCGCAATGCACCGACAGTAAAACGCCGCCTTCCTTGATCCGGCCTTCATACCGCTTGGCCTCGTATTCCGGAATACCCATTCCAACAAGTGCGCCTACAATACCTCCGACGACGCCCAGTGTGCCGGCCCCAGCCAGGGCCCCCATAATCGGACCGGCTGCGATAAAGGGTCCAATACCCGGAATTGCCAGCGCCCCGATACCGGCAAGCCAGCCCAAGATTCCGCCGGCAACTACCCCGGAAGCCGCCCCGGTCGCAGTGCCCTCTGGAGCCTTCGTATCTTTCTCCACTGCAAAGTCCTTCGAACCTGCGTTATCCGCCATCAAAACCGAAATGTCCGTATTGCGGAAGTCTTCCGCCTTTAAAACATCCACGGCGTTCTCCGCCGCGGTTCTAGTCGGATAAATTCCAAAAACTGCTGTGTTCTTGCCTGCCATGTGGATTCTCCTTTATGCTATTTCGCTTTGGTGTCGTCCGTATCGGTTTTGCTCTTCGATCCCTTGCTTGCGACCGTAAGCTCATTGGTGACTTTACCTGCGCCGGCTACTTCGACAGCCTTGGCCTCTACGGTCTGCTTCTCGTCCGCGGACCGCACCGGCCCTTTCAGGGTAACCATGCCGTCACGGCTGACAACCTTGACGTTGTGCGCGTAAGTAGACAAGGTCTTGTCATCCATAATGGCTTTGCGCACCTTCTGGGTGATCTCCCGGTCGGAAGCGTTCATCTTCTGCTGGTCCGCGGTAACCGCACCTGCTTTGCGGTCCTGTTTGTTCATCTTGGTGTTATCGGTTTTCGCGGGTTGATCTTGAAACGCATGGATTGGAGCGGTAATTGCGAGAACTGCTCCCATTGAAGCAATCCGTAAACAAGAACTTAGTTTGATCATTGTGATTCCCTCCTCCATAAACTGAATCAGTTAATGGACGCGTCCAGCGGCATAAAGTGTCCTGTACCGGCCGTGACTTAAACTCAATTTACGCCTGCATGCACCCGAAATACATCTTTGTGGCCGGAACCGCTTCCCATGTCGGCAAGAGCTGGATGGCTACTGCCATCGGACGTTACCTGCGCCGGCGCGGTATTCGAACTGCCCCTTTCAAAGCGCAGAACATGTCGAACAATTCATGTCCACTTGCAAACGGTGGTGAGATAGGACGCGCGCAAGCCGTGCAAGCCGAAGCGTGCGGAGTAGAGCCTTCTAGTGACATGAACCCCATTCTGCTGAAACCGTGTTCCGACCGGGGTTGCCAGGTCATACTGAACGGAAAGGTTTGGCGGAACCTGAGCGCCACCAGCTACTACGAGCACTTCGACGAACTGCTGGAGCAGGTCCTCTCCGCACTGGACCGGCTATCGCGCAACTTCGAGTTCATCGTCATCGAAGGCGCTGGCAGCGTAGCGGAACTCAACCTGAGATCCCGCGATCTGGTGAACTTCGGTTTAGCGAAGCGCGTCGGCGCGCCTGCCCTGCTGGTGGGCGACATCGACCGTGGCGGCATCTTCGCCTCCATCATCGGAACGCTTTCCCTCCTCGATGAAGAGGAACGCGCACTCGTGCGCTCGTTCGCCGTGAACCGGTTCCGCGGCGACCCCGCGCTGTTCCACGACGGTGTCCGCATTCTGGAAGAGAAAACCAACCGCCCTTGCCTGGGAGTGCTGCCGATGTTGCAAGATACACAGATCGACGCCGAGGATGGCGTTAGTCTGGAAGAGGTGGCCAATCCCGCGTATGCCGATGTCGCTGTGATCGCTCTTCCGCGCATCTCCAACATCACCGACTTCCAACTGCTGCCCGGCATCCGGCGGATTGTGTCGCCTGACAATCGTCTGTACCGCTGCCTGATCGTTCCTGGAACCAAGAGCACCATGGCCGATCTGCAATGGATGCGCGAACGTGGGCTGGACCATTGGATCAAGCGCCAGCATGCCGCCGGCGCGCGCATCATTGGAATCTGTGGAGGCTACCAGATATTGGGTGAAAGTATTGAGGACCCGCACGGCGTCGAGTCGGATGTGAAACAGGCCGACGGCCTCGGCCTCCTGCCCGTGACAACGGTGTTGGAGCCGGTCAAGACAACTCGAAAAGTGGAAGCAGTGACGCCATCCGGTATCGAATTCAGCGCCTATGAGATCCACATGGGGATCACCACGCGGCCGGAGAATGCGGAACCATTTGCCCGCACCGGGTATGGTGAGGATGGCATTCGAGCGGACAACTGCATCGGAACGTATCTGCACGGTGCGCTCGAGAACGAGAACGTCATCCGTGAACTGCTGGACGTCGTTGTCAACCCGCGGAAATCGAAAGAGGAGACCTACGAAACCCTGGCAGCCTGGTTTGAACAGAACGCCGACATGCGCCTGTTTGAAGAACTTTATTTATGATCCGCTGTCTGCTTTGTCTCTTCCTGGCTGCCTCCCTCCATGCACAACCGCGCCGCATCGTTTCCACCGCGCCGCAGATCACTGAGACTCTATTCGCGCTGGGCCTCGGCGATCGCGTTGTCGGCGTCTCAAACTACTGCCACTATCCTCCTGGGACCGCCAAGATCGCGAAGATCGGGACCTATCTTCAGCCAAATATCGAAACCATCCTGGCGCTTCATCCCGATCTGCTCATCGTCCATAAGAACCCAATCCATTCCAAATCGCGATACGAACCGTACCATTTGAACGTCCTTGAGATCCCTCAGAACAGCATCGCGGACATCCAGCAGGCCATCTCGCTCATCGGGGCCGCTACAAGCGTCCCGGACCGGGCAAAGGCCCTGAACGAATCCATCTCTCGCGAGCTCGCTGCCGTTCGCAAGAAAGCCGCTGCCAGGCCACCAGTCCCGGCCGTTTTCATCGTTGGACGCACTCCGAATTCTCTGGATGGTCTGGTTGCCGTGGGCAGCCACAATTATTTGACGGAAGTGATGGAAATGGCCGGAGGCCGCAACATCTTCAACGATTCGATATCGTCCTATGCCAAAATTTCGGCCGAGGAAATCCTCGCCCGCGATCCACAAGTCATTCTGGATATGGGGGACATGTCCGATCCCGCCAGTGTCACCGAAGAACACAAACGGGCAGTCGCCGCTCTGTGGAATCGATATCCCACCGTTGCGGCAGTGCGGAACAAACGCATTTATGCGGTTGCATCCGAAATCTTCGTGGTGCCTGGGCCGCGCGTGGTGAACCTGGCACGTGAACTGGCGCACTTGTTCCACCCGGAGATCTTTCCGTGATCTTTGACCTGCGCGATGCAGGGATGCGCTATGGCCGCACGGAGGTGTTGCGCCGGGTGTCGCTGAAATTCAATCCAGGGGAGTTGGCCGCCATCATAGGCCCCAACGGAGCGGGGAAATCTACGTTGCTCGGCATCATGGCCGGCCTGCGGCCGCGCTTTACGGGCGAGTGTCTCTTTGACGATAAGCCTGTTGCCGCATGGCCGCGGAAGGCTTTCGCGCGGCGTGTCTCCGTAGTTCCGCAAATCCAGCAGATCGAGTTTCCGTTCAGTGTTGAGCAAGTCGTCTTAATGGGCCGCACTCCGTTCAGCGACGGGATGTTTGAATCGCCGGAGGACGCGGCGGCTGTCCTGCACGCGATGACCATCACTGACATCTTGCCTTTCCGGACTCGGGATTTCCGTACCTTGAGCGGCGGCGAACGCCAACGTGTGATTCTCGCCTCCGCGCTCGCGCAATCTCCCAAAGCTCTTTTGCTCGACGAGCCCACTACGTTTCTGGATCTGCAACACCAGGTCTCTCTCTACCGGCTGCTGCGGAATCTATGCCGTGATGGATTGCTGGCCGTCGCGGTCACTCACGATCTGAACCTCGCGGCTGCCTACGCCGATCGCATCGTCCTGCTGCACAATGGCGAGGTAGTGGCTGACGGCCCGCCATCGGAAGTAATCGACCCTTCTGTGATCCGCACGGTGTTCTCTACTGACGTTGCCATTCAATCCGGGCCGTCCGGCCGCCCTTGGATCCACTATGGAAGTTAAGCATGGACGTTAACCATGGAGGTTAAGCCGGTAACGGCGCGGCGCGTCTGGATCGCATCATTACTTTCCTTAGCTGTCATGCTCGCCGCGTTGGTGATCCTTCCATTGATCGGATCGGCCCATATCGACTACGGCCGTGCGCTTGCCGGACCTTCTACCGATCGTGAGATTCTCTTTGGCGTGCGTCTGCCGCGCGTGCTGCTGGCCATGCTGACAGGTGGCGCGCTCGCGGCAGCGGGTGTTCTGTTTCAGGCTCTGCTGCGGGAGACTCTCGCCACGCCGTATACGCTTGGCGTCTCCTCCGGCGCATCGCTTGGCGCAGTGCTCGCCATCTGCTTCGGATGGAATCAAATTTGGATTGCCTCGCTTATCGGCGCCGGGGCTACGCTGTTGCTGGTGATGGCGGTCGCTTCCGAGAGCCGCCGGATGTCGTCGTTTACGCTCTTGATGGCCGGCATTACTCTTAATAGCATCTGCATGGCGCTGATCTTGTTCTTTCAGAACTTCGCCAGCTTCGGCCAGTCGTTTGCAATTGTGCGCTGGCTGATGGGCGGCATCGACCCCGTTCCTTACTCCACGCTTGGGTGGCTGAGTGCGGCCGTAATTCCGAGCGTCGCCTATCTCTTCTGGAGATCGCGCTCGTGGAATCTGCTGGCGGTTGGCGAGGATTGGGCGGCGGCGCGCGGCGTCTCCACCTCAAGCCTCATTCTGATCGGATATCTGGTTGGATCGTTCCTGACTGGAACCGTCACGGCACTCACCGGCCCTATCGGTTTCGTTGGCCTGATCGTTCCACATGCGCTGCGTCTCACCGTCGGAGCCGACCACCGGCTCCTCATTCCCTCCTCGTTCTTCCTGGGCGCGGCGTTTCTCGCGTTATGCGACACCATTGCCCGGACCATTCTGGCCCCGTCTGAAATACCAGTCGGCGTGATCACCGCCATCCTCGGCGGCCCATTCTTCATCTGGATGCTGCGATCGCGCCGGAATCGGTAAGTGAAGTGAACATCCCACGTCGCCGCTGGAAGTTCAGCTACTCCGAATTTATTTAGGTTAGCGGGACGGGTAAACCCGTATCTCGCCATGGGGCTTGCAGTCGTGGATGCGGTGGCGATTGCAAAGGACGCCGCTGATTGCTTTATTGATCGGAAACTAAAAGAGGCTAAATAGATAGCGTGAGTTGTGATTTGAGTGGATCATCAGACCGACAACTGGCGATTTTATCGCTAGTGTCACGGCGGAGCGGAATTCCGATAGCCACACTTTCGCTCGAACAACGGCTGCTGCAGGATCTTGGGATCGATGGCGATGACGCATCTGAACTGTTGCTTGATTTATCGCGTCAGTTTGGAGTTGCGTTTGCCCCCTGGGCTGACACAAACAGTTAAGACACAGTAAGCCGTTCGCTGAAAAGTTCTCGACCGGCAAGACGACATTAAAGCATACTGGTGGCCGGCTGGTGAAGCAGAGGCGGGCTCTGGTGGAGACCAACCCGCTGAGGAATAGCCAGCTGGAAACTCATCCAGACGATGAGCGGAGGCGTTTGCGGCCAAGCTGGCGCCTCCATCGGATGGAAAGATTTCCTTATGCCTTAAAAAACTCATACAGAAAGCTG
>JBBPYD010000089.1:0-19579 GCA_038200305.1 Bryobacterales bacterium | reverse complement strand
GCGGCTGCAACGGCCGCTCGCCAGGTTCCATGCCGAACAGCCGGTAATGCAACGCTCGCTTCTCGGCCGAAGGCGGTTCCTGCTTTTGCTGGATGGTGAGCTTGCTCAAACTGGTGACGGAATCGCCAGCCACAATGGACAACGTATGCGAGCCGCGTGCCAGATTCACTTGCAGGCGGGCGATTGTGGGACCAGCGACCGGTTTACCTGCCGTCACTCGTCTCCGCTGGATGGCAAACGCACCCACCTCCGCCCCATCCACCTTAAGCGAAAGCTTCGGAGTGGGATCCGAGGCGTCAAGGGCGATCAGCAAGTCATAAGCGCCCTCCATGTACACGGGGATGCTCACGGAAATCTCTCCACCCGTGGGTTTCAGATCGGAGGCGGTGAAAGTTTTAGAAAGCGGCGGAGTGATAATCACGCGGTCCAGAATCTGCTGCGCGGCTTCCATATACCGTTCCATCAACACGGGGGGCACGAACAGCGTTTCCCCGTTGGTGTCAAATCCCGCGCCTCCGGTTCCATCGGCAGGCAGGATCCCCAACACTTCAAAATCGATGCCCAGCAGATCGCGAACGGTGTTATGGTATTCGCGCCGGTTCAGCCGCCGCGTAATTGCCGCGCCGGCGTACTCGCCGGAACTACAGGCGGTTTGACGCAGCCGCGTTTCAATCCATCCTGAGAGACGCAGCCGTTCCTCTTCGGTCAGCTTTGAGGCAGTAGGCGGCATGGTCCTGTTACGGAGCTGGGCAGCGACGTTTCGCCACAAACCGCGGTTCGCTTCCATGTCCGTGACCTGCGCCGCTTTCAGAAACGGAACCGGGTTTTTGGCATTCGCAGGATTGTGACAGGACGCGCAATTCTGCACCAGTACGGGTCGAATCGTCTGAGAGAACTCTTGCGAGGCATCCGGTTCGGACCGGGCGACATGGACCACTGCAAGCGAGGCGCAGGCCAGTAACAGGATTCGCATAACGGCTCGATCCTTACGAAAGTCCCTGAAGCGGTCCAGTGCTGTCACCGAAAGACTTCTCCTGAATCCCCATCCGGTTCAACATCTCCAAATAGAGATTACAGACCGGTGTCCGCTCGGGAGCACGCACCCGCCTGCCCGGACGCAGCGCGCCTTTGCCCCGGCCAGCCAGAAGCAGCGGAAGGTTTTCCACGGCGTGCTGGTTTCCATCCTTCAGCGAACCTCCGAACATGATCATCGAATTATCAAGCAGCGATGTTCCGCCTTCATCCAGGCCCTTTACCTTGCTTAGGAAATACGCCATCTGTTCGGTATGCCAATCAATGATCTTCCCGTATTGCTCGCGAGTAGCAGGGTCGTTCCCGTGATGAGACAGCCCATGGAAACTGCCCTTAACGCCCGGCAGGAATGAGTAGTCCTGTGCCGATTGGGCGTCGCCAAACATAAACGTGCCAATGCGGGTGGTATCCGACCAAAACGCCAGAATAAAGATATCCAGCATCAACCGCACATGCTCCTCATGGGTTTCCGGAAGCCCGGCGGCTGGCCGCTCCAGCGGGAACTTGCCCTGATTAATCCATCGCTTTTGCGGGCGAAGTGCCGATTCCAATCGCTGCTCCACCGAGCGCACAGATTCGAAATATTCGTCCAGCCGGACCCGATCCGAGGCGCTCCCGTTCCGCCGTAGCGATTTCGCGCCATCCATGACCAGATCCAGAACGCTGGTATCGTCGCGTTGCAGTGCGGATAAGAGCGCAGGGTCCTTCGGATTCACGCTTGAGACCACCGGCGCGCGGTTATTACGGAACAGCCTGTCAAAGGCCAATTGGGGAACGATCTCCTTCGGCACCGGCGTGTGCCGGTCTCTCCAGGAGATGAAGGAACCGTACATGCGCGCGAATCCGCCCCCCGCGACGTCAATGCCATTGCGCGGGGCTTCAATGCCCAACTCAATGGTGGGGAGCGGCGTCAAAGAGCCGATGCGCTGTGCGGCCAGCTGGTCCACTGAGATGGCGCCGGTATCCAGGTCGTCGGCTGTGGTGCGCTGAACGTAGCCGCCGGAAAGCCAGATCGGTACTTTGGGCCAGTGCCCGTTGCGCCCCACTGAATTCCTGTTCCAGAGATTCTCTAGCAGGAGGAAATCGTTCTTGAATGCTTCAAGCGGTTTGAGGTGGTGTGTAATCTCGTAATCTTCGCCATCCCCAGCCGGAGTCCACTGTTCAGGCCGTACGCCGTTCGGCATGAACATGAATGCCATGCGCAGCGGTGGTTCGGACAGATTCTGCGCGCCGGATTTCGGGGCGGCGTGCGACATCGCCTCGAGCCAAGGCAGCGAGAGCGCAACCCCTGTTCCTCGTAGCAGCGTTCTTCTGGTGATCAAGTTGGGCATGGATTTACGTCCCGCGAATACATCCCGCAGCCTGAGTGTATCAGCGCAAGCTGATGGGGATCAAGCCGTCCATGTGGGCACATCCATGTTGGCGTCAACCAGCCACATGAAACGAATCCGCAATCTCGGATGCAACCTTCAAGACCGCCGGCAATGCTTCATGTGGAAAAGCATCGTCAAACGACTGATCCATGTCTTCCAGCGGCATGCCGGCAGACAGGTCTATCTCAAGGCGGCAGCTTCCGCCGCGGGATGCTATACAAGGCCAGTGATACTCTGTACCAAGACCTGATGTTAACCCGCCAACTCGGATTTCCGATCAACAAGCATCTGGGAAATGGAGCAGTGAAACAGCAATGAGATTTACCTTAATGACGATCATTGGCGCAGCGATTCTCGCCCCCTCGGTCCTGGTGTGCCAACCGCCTTCCACGGTTCCCGCCGTGCGCCGGGGACCAGGCCGAAACGGGTTGGGGGGCGCGGCAGCGGGTTTCGTACAGAATCCGTCATTCGACAAGGAGCCGCCGGAATTGCCGGCCGATCTGAAATCTGGTGGCGTGCTGATCTTCTCGAAGACCTCGGGTTTTCGCGAGGAGGCCGGTATTCAGGCATCCAATGCGGCACTGGCGGCGATTGCAAAAGAACGCGGATGGCCGTACTTCATCACGGAGAATGGGGCCGTAATGAATCCTCAACAACTCAGCCGGTTCCGGCTTGTGGTTTGGAACAACACCAGCGGTGACGCGCTCACCGAAGACCAGCGCACAGCCTTCAAAACCTGGGTCGAGAACGGCGGCTCGTTCCTGGGGATTCACGGCGCGGGCGGCGATCCCGTGGACAATCATGGCCACTCCTCTCTCGCGGATTGGAAATGGTATGTGGATACGCTAATCGGCGCTCAGTTCGTCGTTCATTCCAGTATCGTGCCGGGCGACATTCATATCGAGGATCGAAAGAGCCCCATAGCGAAAAATCTGCCGGAGACCTGGCATCGTTCGGAAGAATGGTACGCATTTACCGAAAGTCCCCGCGGCAAGCCGGGTTTCCACATTATCGCGACGGTCGATGAGAGGACGTACACCCCTGGCCGTGCAACCATGGGGACGGACCATCCGTTGGTGTGGTGGCATTGCGTGAACAAAGGGCACGTTTTGTATTCCGCGCTCGGGCACGCCGGACAGATGTACTCCGAACCGTTGATGATTCAGTTCCTGGACAATGCGATGTCATGGGGACTGGCTGAGAGCGGCCGCTCGTGTTCCGCGGGGAGATGACGAGCAGATTTCGCTCCGGCCGCCGGTAACGCAAACGCCACGTAAGACCCTCGTATCTTGACCTGTGCCGCTGGCGTGAGACCTGCCTGCCCGGCAGCACAGAAGACGATGTATTCCCGGCCCCCAATCTCATACACCGCGGGGATGCCCTCCATCGCCATCTCTACTTCTGTCTCCCACATCAGCTTTCCGGTTTCCACATCGAATGCGCGTACTTTACGATCCCGTGTTCCTGTGAACACCAGTCCGCCGGCGGTCACCACAGGACCCACTTTCGGGTAATGAGTGCCGGTGTCCTTGAAGCCCTTTGCGGCGAGTTCCGGCACCTCCCCTAGAGGAATGCTCCATTGGATCGTCCCTTCGTTCAAATCGTAGGCGGTGAGCGACGTCCAGGGAGGAACGATCGGAGAGAGTCCGTTGCTTGCGATCATAAAGCCGAAGCCGCTCACATAGCGAGCCTCATCCGCCTCTGGCGTTTTCCTCGCCTTATCCGGATCGAGCTTGGGCATGCAGGGAAGATCCTTTGAAACCACGATCAACTTACCATTCGCGGGGTCGACGGCGGCTCCGCCCCAGTTCGCTCCGCCGTTATTCCCCGGCATCTGAATCGTGTTGCGGCGTCCGGGTGGTGTAAACAGCCCTTCGTTCCGGGCGCTCAAAATCTCATCGCGGAAGCGGGCGCGGTCCTCCGGGCTCAAGAATGGACTGAGGTCCTCAACAGTGAATTTCTGCCGGGCAAATGGCGGCGGCTTGGTCGGGAACGGCTGCGTAGGCCAGGTCGTCTCTCCAGGCATGTCGCTGCGTGGAACCGGCCGCTCCTCGATGGGCCACAACGGTTCGCCGCTCACCCTATCGAAGACCCATACGAATCCCTGCTTGCTGACTTGTGCCACCACGTCAATCGGCTTGCCGCCATGCCGGACCGTCAGAAGTTTCGGCGCGGTCGCGTCGTCGTAGTCCCAGATATCGTGGTGGACCATTTGGAAGTGCCACAAGCGCTTGCCCGTGCGGGCGTCGAGGGCCAGCAGACAGTCGCCGAACAGGTTCGCCCCGGTACGGTCAGCGCCATAGAAATTGTATTTGGCGCTCGCCGTTGGCGCGTAAAGAATGCCGCGTTTCTCATCCAGCGACAACTCGCCCCATACGTTGGCTCCGCCCACCGTTTTCCAAGCGTCCTTGGGCCAGGTTTCGTAACCGAACTCACCTGGATGCGGGATCGTATGAAAACTCCAGACCAGCTTGCCGGTGCGCACGTCGAAGGCACGAAGGTCGCCGGGAGCCGATCCGTACCCCTGATTCGTCGCGGAACCTAGGATGATCAGATTTTCAAACACGCGTCCGGGCGTGATGGATTGAACCAGGGCAATGGTTTTAGGATCCCGGCCCAAGCCCTCCTTCAGGTCAACGGCCCCGGCGTTCCCGAACGACAGAATCGGCTTACCCGTTCGCGCGTCGATAGCACGCAACGAGTGATTGCTGGCAAAAAGGAGGCGCTGGTCCACCCGGTCCGTGCTCTCCCAGTAGTTAATGCCCCGGTTGGTGATGACCTTTGTCTCTATTCCGGTCCCAAAGGTCCAGATCTCTTTTCCAGACGCGGCCTCCAGGGCCACGATGGAGTTGCTCTTGGCAAGAACGTACAAAATCCCATCGATCGCGATCGGGTTGAAGAAGTACTTATTGTTGTCGCCTGTTGAATAGGTCCACGCAACCTGTAGCTTCTTTACATTGGATCGGTTGATCTGCTGGAGCGCGGAATACTGAGCCGAATCAGCGGCTCCTCCGTAATCGCGCCAGCTCGCGTGGTCCTGCCCGAACGCGGGGAAGGTCATACCAATGACCACACAGCCGCAAAGAAATAAGAGCCGGTTTCGAAGATTCATGGATTGAGTTTTCTGAAGTGTCCCTCAAGCAATCCTACGCCAAGTCCGGGGGAGAGTGTGCTATCGTGCGTGCAGGAAGAATGACCAAACCCGTTCACATTCTTGGTATCGCCGGTAGTCTTCGCCGCGCATCGTATAATCGCGCCGCCCTGCGTGCCGCGGCGCAGGTCTTGCCTGAAGGCGCCACGCTCGACATCTTTGAGTTGGATGGCATCCCTGCCTTCAATCAAGATGAGGACCAGAATCCACCGGCCAAGGTTGTGGAGTTAAAGAAGCGGATACGCGAGGCCGATGCTGTTTTAATTGTGACGCCGGAGTACAACTATTCTATTCCGGGAGTATTAAAAAACGCCATTGACTGGGCATCCAGACCTTATGGAGACAGTGCGTGGTACGGAAAACCCGTTGCGATCATGGGGGGCTTCCGTCGGAGCTATCGGCACGGCCCGGGCGCAATATCATTTGCGCCAGATGTTCGTTTTCCTGAATATGTTTCCCGTTAACCAGCCCGAGGTAATCATTGGCAATGCCGCCGAGCGGTTTGATTCAGAGGGGAATTTGACGGATGAGGCTACCAAGAAGTTAATCCGCCAACTGCTCCAGAATCTGGTCGACTGGACACGGCGAATCGGTCAACCGTAAGGCGCCTGGCGTCGCTTAGATTGGTACGGTCCCCATCGTACGCCCCCCACGGAACCCATTCAATCCCCCCCAAAGAGCCGTTAAAGGACCAGATGGAAATGACCCGGACTGCCGTTTATATAAGTAGAGCCGGAGGCCCGATGCAGTTCGCCCCTTTCACTTGTCTACTTGTGTTCGATAGCAGCCTTAAATCCATGCCGAAAGCAACGCCGAAAACGCGGCGGCGGACGGCCAAGAAGATCATGGCTTCGTCCTTTAAGAACTTTTCAATCACGCACTTTGATGAGAATCTCGATACCACCACGCTGTTATCCAGTTCCAGATTTCCTCAGCCTTCTAAAGGACGCAAAGGATAGCTAATCCGGAAGAGCAAACGCCACGTAGGAACCACCGGAAGGCGCGCCCGATTTCCCCCCACCGGCCGCAATCACAACAAATTGCCTGCCCTTCATTTCATACGTGGCGGGCGTGGCGTTTCCTCCGGCGGGCAATTTCGTCTGCCAGAGCAGGCGGCCCGTGTCCTTATCGAAGGCATGAAACTTACGGTCGTGCGTGGTGGCTCCGATGAAAAGCAGCCCTCCCGCCGTCACAATCGGCCCTCCGTAGTTTTCGCTGCCCGTCACGCCCATCTTCCCCACCAGTTCCGGATATTCGCCAAACGGAGTCCGCCAGACGATCGCACCCTTGTTGAGATCGATCGCATTTAGCGTGCCCCATGGCGGCCTAACGGCCGGGTAGCCATCGGGATCGAGGAATTTGTTGTAACCATCGAAGCGGTATTTTTGCTCAGTTGCCGCAATGGACGCAGCATTGCCCAGGTCCACTTCCTTCTCCTCCCCCCTGGCGATATAGTCCACAATCGCGTTCGTCTCCGCCGTTTTCATATAAGCGAAGCCCGGCATCCGCCCATTCCCCTTGCGGATCACGTTTCCGATCTCTGCGTTGCTGTGCTTTTCTCCGATACCCACCAGGGTGGGAAACTCAGGTGGAGTGCCGCGCCGGTCTGCCCGGTGGCAGCTCGCGCACTTTTGCAAATAAAGACTCTTGCCGGTTACCAGCCCATCCGATTTCGCGCGTTCCACCAACCGCATGATCCACGCCATCTCATTCGCGTTCACGTACAATCTTCCCGTTTGCGGGTCGAAGGCCGCGCCTCCCCATTCGCCGCCACCGTCGAATCCGGGAAGAATCACGGTGCCCTGCAAACTTGGGGGCAAGAATTGGCCGGAGCTGCGAAGTTGGCGTAATCGATCGAGTACGGCACGGTGTGCCTCCGGAGTTCGTTCTGTCACCAGATCTTCCGTAAACGACTGCCGTGCAAAAGGCGGCGGAGCGGCAGGGAACGGTTGCGTTTCCGCGGTGGATTCCCCATCCACATCCGTCTTCGGAACACTTCGATTTTCGATTTTGAAAAGCGGTTTGCCAGTCGCACGCTCAAAAAGAAACACAAATCCCGACTTGGTGATTTGCGCAACGGCATCCACCGCGCGGCCGTCTCGCTGGACCGTTACCAGAGTTGGGGCTGCCGGGAAATCACGATCCCAAAGATCGTGCCGTACGGCCTGGAAATGCCACACGCGCTTGCCGGTCGCGGCGTCTAACGCAAGCAGAGTATTCGCAAACAGGTTGTCGCCGTGCCGGTTGGAGCCGTAGAAATCGAAAGCGGCAGAACCAGTCGGTACAAACACAAGGCCGCGCTTTTCATCCAGGCTCATCCCTGACCAGTTATTCGCGCCGCCAATATAGTTCCAGGCTTCCTTCGGCCAGGTCTCGTAGCCGAGTTCGCCGGGATGAGGGATTGTGTGGAACGTCCAGCGGATTTTGCCGGTCCGGACATCATAAGCGCGGATGTCGCCAGGGGCCGCAGGCAGCGTTTCATTGACAATACTGCCCAGGATGAGCAGGTCTTTGTAGACGATTCCCGGCGTTGTCGCCGAGATCGACATGGTTTCGATGTCGCGGCCGAGCCCTTCCCGCAAATCCACCCGCCCGCTGTTGTCGCCAAAGCCCGCAACCGGCTTTCCTGTGCGGGCATCCACCGCGTAAAGATAATTACGGGCCACCACAAAAATCCGGCGGTCTGCGCCCTCTTCCCAGTACGTGATGCCGCGGTTCCGCGATTTTCCGATCACTCGATTGCCGGCGTTGGGATCAAACTGCCATCGCAGCTTTCCCGTCGCGGCATCCAGCGCGATCAGCCGCAGCTTGGGCGTGGTGGCGTAAAGGATTCCATTCACCACAATGGGCTGGCATTGCATTTCGGAGTTACGGAAATCGTCGCCAGTATCGTACGTCCAGGCGACCTGTAGCTTCCCCACGTTCTGCCGGTTGATCTGGTTGAGTGTGGAGTAGCGGGTTCCGGCCGGATTTCCGCCATACACCTTCCAGTCCTGCTGGGCAGTGGCGGCGGTCACAGAGCCCAGCAGGAGCGCAGCGATTGTTGTATAGTTCAATGAAGTCTCGTACAGACTGCTTTCACCTCAGTATAGATTTCCAAAGCCTCACGGCCCATTTCGCGCCCCCAACCGGATTGCTTGTATCCTCCAAACGGCAGGGCGGCATCGAAAATGTTATAGCAGTTGATCCAAACCGTGCCGGCATGAATCGCCGACGCAAGCCGGTGTGCTTTGTTTATATCGCTTGTCCAGATACCGGCCGCGAGTCCATAGACCGTATCGTTCGCCTTTTCAACCAGCTCGTCGGTATCGTGAAAAGGCATCGCAACCACCACCGGCCCGAAAATTTCTTCCTGGACTACTTTCATATTCTGCTTGGTGTTTGCAAGGATGGTGGGTTCTACGAAATAGCCTTTATCAAAATAACCGGCGTCACCCGCCTTGCGCCCGCCTGCCATCGATTTGGCGCCTTCGCTCAAGCCCGATTCCACATAACCGCAAACCCGGCGAAACTGTTCCTCGGAAACCATAGGTCCCATCTGAGTAGACGGATCCAGGCCCGGTCCTACCTTGATTCCCCTAGCAGCTTCGGACATGCCTTCCACTACCTGGTCGAAGACGCTGCTTTCCACGTATAAACGGGAGCCTGCGGCGCAGCATTGGCCGTGATTGAAAAAAATCGCGTTGGCTGCGCCGGCAATCGCCAAGTCTATGTCCGCATCCTTGAAGACGACGTTGGGGGACTTGCCGCCCAACTCCAGTGACACCTTCTTCAAGTTGCCAGCCGCTGCGTGCACAATCAGTTTGCCGACTTCCGTAGATCCGGTGAAAGCCACTTTATCCACGTCCGGATGAGCCGCTAATGCAGCGCCCGCGTTCCCGTAGCCGGGAACGATATTGACGACACCGTCTGGAAAACCAGCCTCGACGAACAGTTCCCCGAGCCGCAGAGCGGCAAGCGGCGTCTGCTCAGCCGGTTTCAAGATCACGGTACAACCGGCAGCCAGTGCAGGCGCCAGTTTCCAGGCCGCCATCAACAGCGGAAAGTTCCAGGGAATGATTTGGGCGACAACACCGATCGGTTCCCGCAGCGTGTAAGCGTGGTAGCTCGCGCCGGGTGTATACGGCACCGAAAGCGGGATCGTGTTCCCTTCAATTTTGGTCGCCCAACCAGCCATGTAACGAAACATATCCGCAGCCAGGGGTACATCGGCAACGCGCGCGATGGATACCGGTTTACCATTGTCAAGCGATTCCAATTGAGCGAACTCCTCCAGATGTTCCTCAAGCAAATCGCCCAGCTTCCAAATCAGGCGGCCTCTTTGCGACGCCGTCATCTTACTCCATGGGCCGTGATCGAAAGCGGCTCGCGCTGCCTTCACGGCCTGATTGATGTCTTCCGTGTCGCCCTCGGCGACCTGTGCAATCTCCTCACCGGTAGCCGGATTATAGACCGGGAACGTCTTCCCCGAAGCGGATTCCGTCCATCGGCCGTTGATCAACATTTTCTTGGCACGGGCCAAAAAGCCGGCGGCCTTCTGCCCGAGAGGGATTTCCGCAAAAGCAGTTGCCATGATATTCCTTGCCTCCTTAGCAAAAAAAACGCTTGCTGACGATTGCTATTCTACTGCGAATTCCGGTTCTGTGAATAAAAGCTTATACTGTGCGAATGGCTTTTCGCAGTTATGTTCTTTCATTCGTCCTGACTATATCTCCCTGCCTGGCCCAGGCGAAAAAAACCATCTTCATGATCACCGACGCGGAAGGCGTTGCTGGAATCTGCCGCCAGGACCAGACCGATCCAAAAGATCCTGAACTACGCCAGTTATTAACCGGTGAGATCAATGCAGCCGTGGAGGGTTTTCTTGCAGGCGGCGCGGACGAAGTAATCGTTTGGGATGGCCACGATGGCAGCCAGACGCTTTCAACCACCACGATTCATCCTCGCGCAAAGCTTGTGATGGGCGGCCTGGGTCCATCCATGACTTTCGAGCGCCACTACACGGCTCTGGCGTTCGTCGGTCAGCACAGCAAAGCGAATATCCGCAATGGAATTATGGCCCATAGCTACAGTTCGCTTGGAATCCAGAACATGCTGGTAAACGGCAAACCGGTTGGTGAAACCGAGGTGAACAGCGCGATCGCCGGCCAGTTCGGAACTCCCGTAATCTTTCTGAGCGGCGACCGGGCTGCCGTGAAGGAACTCCACGATATGGTGCCAGCCGCCGTCACCGCGGAAGTGAAGGAAGGGCTTGGCCGCTACACCTGCATCAGTTTGTCGGCACAGTCTGCCCGCGATCTGACCCGCGAACGAGCCGCCGAAGCAGCCCGCAAGATGGGCACGATCCGGCCTTATACAATTCCCGGCCCAGTTACGCTGCAAATTGAATACACAACGCGTAACTCGCTCCCGATCGATTCGGGTCTTTCCGCGGGCAGAGAAGTGGTGGATGACCGCACCATTCGTTTCTTTGGAAAAGACCTGTTGGAGGCATGGCAGCGCTATCGCCTCCGGTAGGCGTTAGTGTCTACTTGCGAAACCCGCGTCATACCATCCCGTGCGGCTTTCGCTTTCTCTGCACGAACATACCGCACTCAACGCGCACGAAGGTGCCGGGTTCCGCCGCATCGAGCGCAGCTACGATCCTGGCGACGTGCGGTTCGATGATCGGCCAGCTTATTGCCGAAAGCGAAACAACGGCAATCCAAAGTCCAGTGAAGCAGCGTCAAGAAGCCGGCCGTTCTTCAAACCGGCCCAGCCCAGATACGCAACAGTGAACGTATCGTGGTGCCGAAGATACGGCCTCAGGCCGTGGGGGACGTTCTCATCCAGCAGGACCTTCACGCCTGCATCTGCGGTTCGTGTGAATGCGCGAAGGCGAGTAATGCACGGATCGTCTGGACAGCGAGAGTGGGGAAGCTTGCGTGCGTCTGCTCTGGTGTACGCCCGTAGTCTTCGTCGATCAGAACCACTTCGGCAGGAACCCGCGTCCCCTTCACAACAGGCTGACCGCCGACCTTCTCAGGATCGACTGCAACGAGATCACAACCAGTCCAGTCCATCACATGCCTCTTTTCTATCTTAGCTCTCGATTAGGCGGGTAGAACCACTTCCCTCGCATATCCACGCACGTCCATTTCATATTCAATGCCCGTGATGGGCGGGCGCGTGTAATGCCACGTGACGCCCTGGCGCGCGTTGCCCACTTGCGGCACAATGGTCTTCGCAAACAGCGGCCCGATATCGTGAACGGTGTACACGTTGACCCTGGTCGCTTCGTCCCATGTTGCGCCCAAACCACGAAGCCGGCTGTTCATCAGCCCCAGGACGAACCGCGCCTTTTCAGCCAGGGCCTCCGGCGTGTCCTCTCCATGGCGGACGATCTCATGAGGGTCCAGAGAGCCTTCCGGTAACTCGCCCGCGCCGGCGACAACAAAAGTGTGGAAAGCCACCCGGACTGGCACGGTGTATGAAAAAGCGAAAATTACCGGTTCAGACGCACTGTCAATTTCCGGAGCAACGTTAGTCCGCGCCACTGGATTTAAGCCGTCCACCAGAATGTCCCGCTTCTCCAGGTGCTTCACATATCCGGCGTTGAAATCGTTAAAACCTTGAAACGTAAACGGCCTCGGGGAGCGAAGTTCCATGCCGCAAAGCGTCCGCGGCGATCTCCCGATTGCCTTCAAGTGCGTATCAACCTGTTCGAATCCAGCCCCAATAGCCACGGGTTTTGCCAGCCGCGCATGCTCGATCTGGAACCCCGGCATCGCAACCGCCCCTGCTGAGTATGGAGCGATCCCCTTGAGAAATGAGTATCCGCCCTTTGCGTTTTCGATCAACATGCTTCAGACCTGGACGGGAACCACGTACGGTTCGCGATAGTCGCGCGTGAGTAGCGCGTTCGCATCCTCAGCGCCCAGGAACCGGCCGGTGGATTGCGAAAGCCGGAGCGTCCGGCCCGTGCGGTAACTGATATTCGCAAGGTGGCAAAAAGCTGCCGCGCGTGCGCCGATCTCGATGTCGGCGTGAAGCAACTTGTGGTCCCGGGCGCGAATCGCGTCGAGGAAATTCTTCATATGGGGAGCCGTAGCCTCATCGTCACCCTCGGCGGCCTTTTCGTCCATCGCCTTTTCGTACTTCTCCAGACGGGCGGCACTGGATCCGCGTACCTGTTCTCCGCTGAGGTTTCCGGCCGTGCTCTTGTAAACTTGAAAGCCTTGCGGGTCCACGATCAGATATCCCAGGTCGCCGAAAAAAAGATTACCGGTGTAGTTGGGGCCTCGCTGCGGCGTTAGTCCCTCGGGTGGCGTAGGCAGGTTGCGTACGTCAAAAGTAATCTGCGAATCTCCAAAATCAAACGTGTTCTGTTGCGTGTTTGGTGTTTCCTGGTCGTCTTTCCATGTGTACTTGCCGCCGGTCGACGATACGGATAACGGCCAGCCGCCGCGCCCGGCGCCCCACAGGCAGATGTCCATCTCATGCACGCCCTGGTTGCCGATATCTCCGTTGCCCGTGTCAAAGAACCAATGCCAGTTGTATGCGAACTTGTTTAAGCTATACGGCTTCCACTGTGCCGGTCCCAGAAAGCGGTCCCAATCGAGGCCGGCCGGGACAGCGGTATCTGGTGTATGCCCAATCGAAAACCGCCGGCGGAAACACAGGCCGCGCGAATGATAGACCTGCCCAATCGCCCCGTCCCGCAAAAGCTGCATGGCGCGCATCTTGTGTGTAATGGACCGGCTTTGCGAACCGACCTGCACCATGCGGTTGTACTTCCGTGCCGCTTTGATCATCTGCTGGGCTTCAAAGATGTTGTGGCTGGCCGGCTTTTCAACATACACATCCTTACCAGCCTGGCAGGCCCAAATGGTTGCGAGCGCGTGCCAGTGATTGGGCAGCGGCAGGGAAACGGCATCCACGTCCTTCGATGCGAACATCTCCCGCATGTCCACATACTGTTTCGGGTCGTACCCCTTTGCCTTACGAACCTGAGCCACCGCCCGCTCACGCGCACTCTGGTTGACGTCACAAACAGCGGCAATGTGAGCATCGGAATCGAGCGTCGAATAGTAGTTGATATGGTCGCGGCCGCGGCCTCCCAAGCCCACGATTCCAACGTTGATACGGTCATTGGCCCCCAGGATTGGGAATTGGGACGTGGCGATGGCCGCCGCAGCCCCTTTCAGAAATTCTCGTCTGGCTGGTCTGGATTGCATGATGATCTCTCCGGAGCCGTTATTGTATCTCAGCTTGCGGCGATCGGACCGCGTTCAATTCGTGCGCTCAATTCATGGTTTCACCAGTGAGCCATCCACGCCCCGAACTGTCGTCCAGCTATCGCCCGGCGGCACGGGTTTTAACGGCAGTTTCAGCGCGGCTTCCTCCTTGATATCAATCCCAAGTCCCGGCTCTCCGTTCCCGTAAAGGTAACCGCCGCGGAGACTGAGCGTGCCCGGCATCAAATCATGTACGTCAGCCGGAAAGTGATTCTCCTCCTGGATGCCGAAGCTCGGAATCGTCAGATCAACGTGATAAGCCGCGATTTGATTCACAGGATCGTTATCGCCGCCTTCCTGCCAAGCCGTCCGGACACCGAAGTCCTCGCAAAGCGCCGCAATCCTTTTCGCGGCCGTAATGCCGCCCACCTGTGACACGCGGCAGCGGACGAAGTCGATTATGCGCTCCGAAATCAAAGGAACGTATTCGCGCGGGCTGGTGAACAATTCCCCCATCGCCATCGGTGTGGTGCAGACCTGCTTGATGTGGCGGAACCAGTCGATCTGTTCCGGCGGTAGGATATCTTCGACGAAGAACATGTGGTACGGCTCCATGCGCTTCGCAAACTCCACGGCGCCGGTCGGGGTCAAATGTTCATGCACGTCGTGAAGCAATTTTACTTCGCCGCCCAATTTAGCGCGGACGTATTCAAACAGCTTCGGTATCTGGTCGATGTAGACATCCTCGTCGAACGCTGGGCCGGCGAACCCGCCTTCGGGACGGCTGCCTTTCCCCTGCGGAATCACCCCGCCTCCGCCGTAGCCGCCCATCTGCGCTCGAACGTGGCGGTATCCTTCGTCCATGTACTTTCTTACGTTTTCCACCACTTGATCGCGGTCACGGCCGTCCGCGTGGGCATAGATCGGAACCGCATCCCGCACCTTGCCACCCAGCAGTTCGTAAACCGGCATGCCGGCGCGTTTGCCTTTGATGTCCCATAGCGCCATGTCGAACGCGCTGAGAACGTTGTTTTGGATTGTGCTGTTCCGCCAATAAGCGCGGACGTTGGTGCTCTGCCAGAGATCCTCAATGCGGTCGGGATTCTTGCCGGTCCAGAATGGAACGTATTGTTCTTTGATTGCGGTGACAACCGCCGGAGCCTGATTGATGTTACTCGCCGAGCCAATCCCATACAGGCCCGGCTCATTGGTCATGATCTTCAGGAACACCCATTGGTAGTTGTGGCCCGCGCTGGTCGGGATCACCTTCACATTGGTGATCTTCAGCGGAGCAAGTCCCTTCGCGGCGCGAGCGTAGCGCTCGCTCGCAAACAAAAAGGCAGCCTTCGTGAAATCGCGGCGTAGCATATTTTAAAAGAGGAACCGCAAACCGAACTGAACGTTCCGTTCGCTGCCGCCGATGCTTGAAATCACTTGTCCGAACTGCGCGTTGGTTACGTCGGTTACGGGAGGCGTCAGGGCCGGGTGGTTGAAAATATTATAGAACTCAGCCCGGAACTGCACGTTGTACTTTTCCTTGAATCGAGTATTCTTGATGAACGAGAAGTCCGTGTTGATGCGGCGCTGTGAGCGGAGATTCGGTTGGCTTAACGAATCCGTGGGCACCGTAAAGGGGGCAGCCGCCGCAAAAGCCGTGGTGTCGAACCAGTGGTTGTCCGTCTGGCCGCTCGTGAGCACGGGACTGTGCAGCCGGTCGGATCGCCCGCTCGTTCCCGTGAAATTGTATAGATTTGTCTGATCGGGTCCGATGATCAGAATCGGTCTGCCGGCCTGGAACACGGAAATGCCGCTGAACTCCCAGCCCCCCAGGGCCGTAGCCGCGATGCCATGATTCAGGAACTTCTTTCCGTGTCCTACCGGAAAGTCGTAAATGTAGCTGAGCACCAGCCGCTGCGGTACGTCGTTCGCTTCCAGGCTGCGATTGTAATCGGCGTTATAAAGCGCATTGGAAGGACCAACTACCCAGGTATTGGATTGTGCCGTATTGGCAATAGTCTTCGAAAGCGTGTAAGCCAATTGGAACAGAAGGCCGTGCGAATACTGCTTAACAACCCGGGCCGTCATGCTCTCGTAATTCATGTCGCCATACGGGTCGCGGAAGATCAGCACATCCAGATATTGCGGATAGGGACGTAAAAGCTGCCGTAGCTGCACCGTCGGCGTACTCAATGCTCCCGTCGTGATCTTGCCGAAGAAGGGGTTGGGCACCAGTTTCAGCAGGTCCGGCCCATAGCTCAGTTCAGCCGGATCGTTCTGATTATGCTGCCGGTTCCAGAACAGGTGCGTGAACTTGGATCCGACGTACCCCACTTCCGCCAAAAGCGTTGGAGTAATCTCATGCTGAATGCTGAACGTCCAGTCACTCAAGTAGGGCTGCGGTCGATTCAACTGGTCTCCGCGAATCGCCTGTCCAACGAAGTCCGATCCGCGCGTGGGCACTTGGATTCCGCCCGCGAACGGATTGCTCCACGATCCGCCCACCGGAGGCGTGTTTGGAAGTGCATTCGGCTGACCGAGGAACAGGAAGTTCGAAATAAACCCACCGTTGCCAAAGTCCGTAGCTGCGGCGTTCACGCCTACGAACGTGGTGAAGAAGATACCCGCGCCGGCACGGATCACCGTCTTGTTGAACGGTGTCCACGCCAGGCCCATACGTGGAGAGAACTTGTAGTACTGCGGATTCTCCTGGTATCCGCCCGGCTTGATAGAGGTAAATTTCCCTTTCAGGCCGGTCGTCGGTTCCGTGGCGTCATAATCCACGTAGCCGATCTGTCCAAACTTCTCGGCGTAGGGTGTCTGATATTCCCATCGCACGCCTAGGTTGAGCGTCAGCCTGTTGGTGATCCGGTAGTCGTCCTGAAAGAAGAGGCTGTAATACTTCTGGTAAAGGAACAGCGGATTTGTAATGGTGATCGTGCCGGCAACCGGGATGCCCAGCAGCAGACTCGCGAGCCCATTTCCACCGTTCAGGGTCGTGCTCTGCGGGTCAGGCCCTTGCGTGTAGGTGCGGTCAAAATTGAACTGCCCGGCCGAGTACTGCGAGTTATAGGCGTTCAACCGGATGAGTTGCAGATCGGTTCCGAACCGGATGTTGTGGCGCGATTTGATCCAGTTCAGTTGATATTGCAACTGCCAGTTATCCTGCGGGTTCAAAGTGCGAGTGGGACCACCGAGTTGACCGAAATCATTCGGTGAGGAACCGGTGACACTCAAGCCGGAGCCCGAGTTGTAAGTTTGCACGTTAATAGCGGGGAACTGCTTATAGGTCACATTTTTGAGGAAGTCCCCACTAAAACCCAGTGAAGCCAGATCATAGTTTTGGCTGACGGGAAATGAATTGAACTGAAGCCGCGTGTAGCTGAGGCGGAATTCGCCAAGCAGATTCGGAGTGAATGTCGAGGTCAATGCGATCAGCGCCGAAGTGCCAGGGTTGGAATTGATCGATCGCTCCGCGAAGGCCGGACTCGAAATCGAACTGAAGTTCGTGTAGGGTGCATAGCCAACTCGGCCGAAGATCCGGTGTTTCTCGCTAAAGTTATGATCGATGCGCGCGAGGTAGTTATTCGTGTTTGTGATCGTTTTGCCGGTTGCCAGGTAGTTTTGAACCTGCTGGGGTGTGTTGCCGGCCCGGTTCGGCAACGGATACAGGTTCACTACATTTGCTGAGATATTGTTGATGCGGTTCACCGGAATCATATTGCCGGGGAATGCATCCCGGACGTATCTGCCGGTGTTCGGATCAAGCCTCGTGGTGAGCGGATCGTAGATGACATCGAGCCGGCCGTTGCGGTCGAACGTCTGCGAGAAATCGCCGAGCCGCTGCGCGGATGTCGGCACTGTGTCCAGCACCTGATCCGGGCTTGCCTGCCGCGTGCCTTCGAAATTGAAAAAAAAGAACGTCTTGTCCTTGCCGTTGTACAGCTTCGGAATCACAACGGGTCCGCCCAGGTTCCCACCGAAGACATTGCGCTGGAACAGCGCGATCGGAATACGGTTCCGGTTGTTCTGCCAACTGTTCGCGTTCAAATGATTGTTGCGCAGGTATTCGTAGAGCGTTGCGTGAATCGTATCCGTGCCGCTCTTGGTTGAAAGGATGGCAACGCCGCCCGCGGCGCGGCCATACTGCGCGTTGAAGCTCGCCGTTTCAAGCTTAAACTCGGAGACAGCTTCTACCGGCACTGAATAAGCGTTGCCAGATTCAGTCGTACCCCGGCTCTCCGCGCCGTCGATCAGCACGCCATTCTGCTGTGCAAGTCCGCCGCCGATCTGCGCCGTGGTCACTCTGCCGATCACGCCCGCGTTGCCCTGCTGGCCTTGCGTCGGGATTACCCCGGGGGCCAGTGCTGCGAACGAAAGCGGGTCGCGGCCCAGGATAGGCAACTCCGCCACCGGCCTCGTGGTCACCACGGTGTTCATGTCTGAGCTCTGGGATTCAATCTGGACCGCCGCCGCGCTAATCTCCAGCGCCTGCTGCACCGTGCCAACTTCAAGGACGATGTCCTGTGTCGCGGATAATCCGGTGGTAAGCGGGAGGTTCTGAACGCGCGCGCTTCGGAAGCCGCTCTTCTCAACAGTCAACTCATACGTCCCAGGAGGAATCGACGTAATGAAGTAAAGACCCGCCGCATTCGTTGTGGTCCGCGTATTTACGTTTGTTGCAACATTACGGAGCACCACGTGGGCGTCCGGAATGGTCGCCTTGGTTGAGTCGGTGATGGTGCCGGTGATGGTAGCGCGTTCGCCCTGCCCGAATATCGGCGCTGAGAGGGCCAGAAGAATGAAACAGCACAAAAGCCGGTGATGTTTTTTCGCCATAATGGCTTAAATTATCACTTTGCAGAGTACGTGAGCACACTTTCCACAACTGTGTATCGGTGAAAAGATCGTCTCTATACCGCTAACTTTCCTTGATTGTCAGGTAACGCCCCATCGGCGGATTCTCAATCTTCTGCACTTTGCCGCTCGGTTGGGGCCAGGTAATCTCCACCCAATCGATCTTTCCGGCGTTTCCAATACCCAAAACCTCGCGCGGATCGTGCGAAGATAAATAGCTTCCGCCGCTGTTCTTCAATCGAGACCGGACCACACCACCCGCCGCCCAGCGGATCTTGGCTCCAATCGCGTCGCGATTGCAATTCACGCCTTCAAGCTTCAATCCCAGCCAGCCATTGCCCCCGCCCGCCTGATTCTTCAGCAGCACTGGAGTCCCGCCATTCAAGCCGACCAGAACATCCAGAAGTCCGTCGTTGTTGAAATCTCCCAACGCCAGTCCCCGCGCCGGATACCGTTTACTGAACGCAGGTCCCGCATCGTTGCTCACATTGCGCAGCTTCCCATTTTCCTGATGGAACAGCAAAACGGGCTCCTTGTACTTCACCGCCGGCGAGTAGCTTTCGATCATATCGTCCGGATGGCCGTTCGCCAGAATCAGATCGACGGCCCCGTCGTTGTCGTAGTCGAAGAACTTGAGCCCCCAGCCGCTCAGCAATCGCGTCGACTGGGCCACCCCGTTGGCATGGGCCGCGTCCCGGAATGTCTCATTCTTCAGGTTCTGGTAGAGCGAGAACTTTTCCTGATCCACGTTGGCGACAAATAAATCCTGATAGCCGCTCCCGAAAACATCGGCCGCGTCAACACCCATCCCGGATCGCGGTTGCCCTTCCTCGCCGAACCCTACCTCGGCCGGCAGCGCGATCTCCTCGAATTTCCATTTCCCGCTTTTGTTCTTTGTGGTTTTGTCACGCCCGCGATTCACAAATAGAAAATTCTGTACTGTGTCGTTGGCG
>JBBPYD010000088.1:0-11319 GCA_038200305.1 Bryobacterales bacterium | reverse complement strand
GGCGGAATACCCGTCGGTCCAATCAGCGTTGCAGCGCCGGTCACTGGGTTGACCGTATAGAGGTTGTGACTGAAATCGGTTGCATAGAGGGTTCCTGCCAGTCCGGCGAGGACGCTCGCCGAGTTAGGTCCGCATGGAGAAGCTGGAGTCGAACAGTTGGACAACCCTGTGGGGCCGATGATGGTGGTCAAGCCGGTCACAGGGTTAATCGAGGTCAGATTGCCGCTGAAACCAAGAGTAAGCAGAGATCCATTCGAAGCTGGAACGAGTCCCCTATATTCATCGGGCGCATTAGGACCAATTTGCTGATACGCTCCGGTAGCCAGATCTACCGTGCCAAATTCATTGTTACCAGTCATTAGATTCGTGGAGATTACATAGATGGGCGCGGCGCTCGCGGCAACGGTGAATAGAACAAACCAGAGCGAAAACAGCAGTTTTGGTCGAGTGAGCATATTCGAAAACTCTCCTGGGCTAGTGGAATATTACTCACGGAAAGCCCGGATTACAACCCTGTAACGGCGTCAGCAATGCTACCTGTTCATTTCAGCACCAGAATGCGCCGCTTCGGCCACGGCAGATGACGTAGAGCTTCCGGTCACCGCGTGCGCCGGTCCCGGATTACGCGTCACTGGGAAAGTTGAGCCGCTCCCGAACGTCGTACTGACGGTTCCGCCCGAAGAGTCCTTGCCATTGCCTTGCCGGACACAAACGCTGCTGGACTTTTTTGTGTACATCCAGACCGGCGCAACGGGAGTATACTAATTTCACGTTGATCTCCTTTGCCGCGAGCGAAAGGCGCTGGGAAATCGATGACTTCCTTCTCGTGCTCTCTGCCACGCACAACATAAGCTGAACGGCGCCCGGACGACATTCACAAACGGGCTTGAATACACCAGACGTGAGCCGGTCTTCTGTTCGCTCCCGACGTCCGCAGGATACGCCCTCTTGTCCCCGTTTTCATCCCCCGTTGTGGCCCCTGGCCATGGGCAGTCACGCCTCTCAAAAATATTGCTAACCTCATTCCCCCTCAATAACATCCAGCCAAAACGCACCCATCCCGCAATCCGTTTTCGCCCCCTCATCCTGTACCCTCAAGCCAAGGATGGTACAAAGATCATGATCTCCGCTCGTCAACAAGCTTCGAACGCTCGCAACGCCCAAAAAAGCACCGGCCCCACTTCCTCGTCCGGCCGCGCGCGCTCCGCGAAAAACGCCACCACCCATGGACTCGCCGGCCGAGAGGTCCTGCTCGCCTCCGAAGACCCCGCCGCTTTTGACCAGCACATAGCCACCTACCGCGCCGAACAACGCCCCAGAACCGAACACGAAATGTACCTGGTGACCCAAATGGCCGAAGCCGCCTGGCGTCTCCGCCGCGTCCGCAAGTTCGAATCCACCATCCTCGACGACGCCCCGGACCCAACCGCCGATGAGGTGATCGACAAGCTTCTGAAGCTGAACCGTTATGCAACCGCGCTGGAGCGGTCTTGCCAGCGCGCCGCACTGGAACTCCGGCAGATCCGCAAAGCCCGGTACGAGGTTCAGGCTGCCTCGGTGAATGCCTTTATCAACTCCCCACTGCCTACCGTCCCAACGGCTTCAGGCGCCGTTCGGGAAATTACAGAACGAACCCAAACCCCAGGCCGAATACCACCCTCCATGCTTTTCCCGTCTGCAAACGATGCCGAAAGCGTTAAGAAATAGGCCGCCGAACTCGCCCGGAGCACCCGCCTGCCATGACCCGATCTCGGCAACACTGGAAAGCTATCTCGATCGCGGAAACCGGTGCAAGCGCGGATAGCGTGATATAGTATCGCCAAAGTCTTAAGAAAAAGGGGCTCTATGTCACTGCTTAGAAATTTCGTATTGTGTTTAATGGCTGCTACGGCTTGCTACGGCCAGATCTTTACCTCCGGTCTTAGCGGAGTGATCACCGATCCTAACGGGGCGGCCATTCCGAACGCTTCCGTCACGGTCCGGAATAACGCCACCAGCGAAACCCGCGCGACGAAGGGAAGCGATGAAGGCCGCTACACGTTTTCGCAGCTCACGCCAGGAGTTTACGACGTGACGGTAGAGGCGAGCGGGTTCCGCAAAGCTGTCGCGGCCAAGCTTACTCTACAGGCCAGCCAAACGCGTGAATTCAATGTGAATATGGCCGTTGGCGATGTCAGCCAGTCGGTGGACGTGGTTGCCTCGGCGGCAGCTATCGACACGCAGACAGCGAATAAATCGGTTACTCTCTCCACGCAACAAGTGCTGGATTTGCCAGTGAACGCGCGTGATCCCCTGGTGCTGGTCCACGCCACTGCCGGGGTGACCGGCGTCCGCACCGGTGTATCCACAGCGACTACCGATCAAAACCATAACCGGTTCGCGCTGAACGGAGGCCGGGACGAATCTTCAGCGATCTTGATCGATGGCGTTCCAGCCACGGCAGTAGATTGGGGCGGCGCGCTCGCCATGCCGTCCGTCGATTCCGTCCAGGAAGTTCAGATAATGCGGAACACCTTCGACGCGCAGTACGGCAAGACCGATGGTGGCGTGGTGAGCATGGTGACCAAGGGCGGCACCAATTCTTTCCATGGCTCCGCTTTCGAATTCCTGCGGAATAATCATTTGGATGCGAATAGCTGGACCAACAACCGCTCCGGCGTGGCCAGAACCATCTTCCAGCGGAACCAGTTCGGCGGTTCGCTCGGAGGCCCCATTTGGAAGAGCAAGCGCGTATTCTTTTACGGCGCCTATGAGGGTCTTCGCCAAGGTGCGCCTAACGTAAACGTATCGTCGGTTCCCACAGCGCTCCAGCGCGCCGGAAACTTTTCACAGACTTTCAATTCCAATGGAACGCTTGCCCTGATCTACGACCCTGCTACGACGCGCCCCAATCCAAACGGCGCCGGTTTCATTCGCGATCCATTCCTAGGGAATATCATTCCAAGCACTCGCTTCGATCCGGTTGGCGTCAAGGCAGTCAATCTTTATCCGGCCCCAACAACCGGAGGCGATGCGTTCACCAATGCGCGTAACTTTGCTCTGGGTGGTAAGGGAGTTTCTAATAACGACCGCATGGATGTACGCATCGATTGGGCCAAAAGCGAGCGCTACACTTTCTTTGCTCGCGTCACCAAGGCCTGGCAGCAGGATATCGTTCCCACGTTTTTTGGCAATGGCGCGGACAGCAATTTTGGCGGCATGAATCCTCGTCACCAGATAGTTGTCGGAAACACGTTCGTACCCTCGCCCACCTGGGTCATCAACGTACTGGTAGGCGCCGGAAGGTGGCGCGAAGTACAGATCTCGCCTAGCCAGGGCCGGGACGCTACACAGATCGGATTTCCGGCATCGCTCGTCAGCCAGTTTTCCGCCATGACGCTGCCACAGTTCAACGTCTCGAATTTCGCGCAACTCAGCAACCCGCGGTATCTGGACGATCCCCGAATGACCAATAATCTTCAGATCAACAACACGAAGGATATTCGGGATCACAGCATCAAATTCGGCTTTATCGCCGAAGCAGGTCAAATCAATCCGACTGACGTGAACTCAGCGACGTTCAGCTTCACGCGCGGGATGACGTCCGGTCCCAGCGCCACCGTAGACAGCACCGTGACGGGCAATGCCGTTGCTTCGCTGCTGCTCGGCACGGGCGCAAGCGGAAGCGCGCCAACCAACGTACGCCTGGCTCTGACACAACTCTACTATGCGGGATACGTGCAGGACACATGGCGTGTGAATCGCCGGCTGACGTTCAACTACGGTCTGCGTTATGAAATCCAACTTCCACGGACAGAACGTTACAACCGCTTCAACTACTTCGATTTCAATGCAGTCAATCCACTTTCGAAGCAAACGGGTCTTAACTTGCAGGGCGGCCTTGCTTATGACAGCGCAAGCCAGCGGGGACTGTGGGACACCGATTCGAAAAACTTTGCGCCACGTGCCGGGCTTGCCTACAAGATCACCGATAAATTGGTAGCGCGCGCCGGTTATGGAATTTACTATCCGCCCACCGTGGCAGTTAGTAATGGCACAACGGACGGATTTTCCACCACCACTGCCTGGACGTCTTCTCAGGGTGGAGGGGGTCTTGTGCCGGCGAATCTGCTGAGCAATCCGTTCCCTCAGGGGCTGAATCAGCCGGTCGGAAGTTCACAGGGCCTGACAACGTTGGCCGGAAACAACATCAATGCCTTTCAACGGTTGCATCCCTCAGCCTACGTGCAGTCGTATAGTCTGGACTTCCAATATGAAGTTTCCAAGAGCGCGTTTATCGAGATCGGCTACTCGGGAACCCAGGGCCGTAAACTGCTTCTGGGCAGTTCACCCAATCTCAACCAGCTCGATCCGAAATACCTGAGTTTGGGAAGTGCATTGAATGATCAGGTAGCCAATCCGTTCTTCAATGTGATTGGTAGCGGAAATCTCGCGGGAGCGACGATTCCCCGTTATCAATTGCTGCGGCCTTATCCTCAGTTCACCAGCGTAACTCTCTCGGGCGATACTCCAGGCGCAGGGTCGAGCTTCAATGCGTTGAATGCCAAGTATAACCAGCGTTTTTCGGCTGGCTTGAGCGCATTGGTCACATTCCAGTGGTCGAAGGCCATTGACAATTCCTCTGAGACCCAGGCGTGGGAAATCGGCGACGTCTTGCGCAATACCTACGACCGTGCAAGCGATCGTTCCATCAGCGGTCATGACCTGCCGCGTAGTCTGGTGGCAGCCCTGGTCTATGAACTTCCCATCGGAAAAGGAAAACCGATTGGGTCCAATTGGAATAAGGTGGCGAATGCGGTTGCGGGCGGCTGGCAAGTCTCAACCATCGCCCGGTTCGCCAGTGGTCTGCCGTTGCAGTTTCAAGCTTCCAACTCGCTTTCTGTATACGGCTTGAACGTGCTGAGACCGAACATAACAAATCTGAAAGATCTAAACGTGCCCAATCAGGGCCCGGATCAGTGGTTCAACACGTCGGCTTCGGTGATTTCAGCTCCGGCAGCCTACACATTGGGCAACGCGCCGCGCTGGTTGCCAAACATCCGGTATGGGCCTATGCAGCAGGCTGACGTCTCGTTGCAGAAGAACTTCCGGTTCTTTGAATCGATGAAGGCGCAGTTCCGCGCCGAGGCGTTCAACATCGCGAACTCCGTCCAATTTGGGCGCGCCAGCACTACCGTCGGCGCGTCCGATTTCGGTAGGGTGACCAGCTACGCGCCAGGGGCAGGGCCGCGCAATATTCAGCTCGCTCTCCGTTTCGATTTCTAAGGGCGCCGCGCTTCTATCTCGTGGAGAAGTTCGAGTGCCTTACGCCAAACAGGGTTGAATTTCAGCCCATCTTTCAGGGTGGCTCTTGCCGCGGATGCATCGCCGGTCCGGTATTGAGCCACTGCAAGGTTGAGCCGTGCGGATTCGAGTGTAGGGCTACGCTCTAACGCACTCTTCCAGAGTAGGATGCTTTCGTCGATCTTCCCCTGTTTGGCGAGGCAGATGCCAAGATTCACCGCCGCGGCATTCTGCTTCGCGTCGAGAGCGACGATCCGTTTCATAGAGCGCGCAGGCTTCCTCCTCTTTGCCCATGCGGTCGTAAAGCTGCGCAAGCTTTGACGAAAGCTTCCCATCGTCCCGGTCCTCAACGTTTGCTCTTCGGAGGAGTTCGAACGCCCGCATTCCCCAGATGCGGTTGTTGCCGCTAATCGCCACTGTCGCATATGCAAGCCCCAATTCACGATCGCCGGACTGAAAGCCACTGAAGGGGACCAGTACGGCGTCTGCCGGTGTGCCCGGCGATGCACTGGGTTGCAGCTGGCGGCGGATGGAATGGTCGGTAAATGCGGCATGTTGGACCGTGATGGCGGGAGTTCGAACCATGTGACAGCCGATGCAGTTGTCCTGCGCCTTCGATCTGGCCGCAAGCGGCGCGGTGCAGCTTTTCGACGTGTGGCAAGTCAAGCACCGGTCTCGATAATAGGCCGGCTTCTCCGCTTCGGCTACGGTGGAATGCGGATCATGGCAAGTACCGCACCAGAGCTTGCCGGCGCTCGCCTTCCAGCATGCGCTTCGCGCGAGCTGTTCGAAGTGGCCATTCACCGTCGTCTCATGTTTTGCGTTTTCCCAGACATACACCACCACGGAATCGTTTAGCCGGTTGCCGGGGCGATAGACGTCTCGCTTGCCGCTCCTTGCGATTTCAACCGCCCCAGGAAGGTGGCATTGCGCGCAAACGCTGTCCCGAGATTGCGTGTCGAGCTTGGCTGGATTCACAATGCCTGCTCCGCCTTTCCGGCTACCGGACTTCATTCGCGCGATATGCTCTTCGCCGGGGCCGTGGCAGCGCTCACAGCCAATTCCAGCTTCTAGAAAAGGAGGCTGTGCGTAGCGATTGGATGTTCCAGCAATCGCTTGCACGCCCGTCGCGTGGCAGTTGAGACACCCAGGCTCCGCCTCGCGCACCAGATTCACTTCTTCGGTGCGTTCGTAACCGGGGGAAAGATTCCACTTTGCTAAGGAGGAATAGTAAGAAACGGGCGACTGGAAAAGGAAGCCCTCAATTGCTGTCAAATAACTACGCCCGGCCGCACCGGAACCGAGGAAGTAGTCAAGCCGCCGGCGCCCTTGGATATCGCCTTCGCGGAACTCATAGGAGATGGAGTTCGCCCCACTGGATACGCGGTATTGCGCGCCGCCCCCAGGGCTCGTGAATTCGTTGTGCTCGAAGCTCTCACGAAATAAGCCAGCGCCGGCCTGACCACTCGAAGCGGCCATACCGGTCTTCATATAGCTCTGGTAAATCGCCGCATGACATGCCGCGCATGTCTTGCTATTGGCCGCAACAGATAGCCCCACACTTAGAGCGCAGCAGAACGCCCTTAGTAGCCAGGCCGGCATATCACGCGCTGTTATCCCGCACCTTCCTTTTCCCAGCAACCAGTGCGTACAAACTCGGCAGCGCAATCAGGGTCAGCAGCAATGTCGAGAGCAGTCCACCCACCACCACGGTCGCGAGCGGACGCTGCACGTCGGACCCGATCCCGCTCGCCCTCGCCGCTGGAACCATGCCCAACAACGCCACCATGATCATCATCAACACCGGCCGCATCTGCGCAATCGATCCCTGGACCACCGCGTCCGGCACTGAAATTCCAGGGTTCGTCCGCCGCAAGCGGTTGATCTCCGCCACCACCAGCACGCCGCTCATCACCGCCACACCGAATAGCGAAATGAATCCGACCGCCGCCGACACGCTCAGGTTGATGCCGCGCATATACAAAAAGATAATCCCGCCCACCAACGAAAATGGCACGTTCATCATCACCAGACCCGCATACACCGTCGATCCGAACATGAAGAATAACAGAACGAAGATGATCGCAATCGTAATCGGCAAGATCACCGTCAGCCGCTTCCGTGCGCGCTCCAGATTCTCAAACTGGCCGCCCCACTCCACGTGATATCCGGCCGGAAGCTTGACCGCGGCATCGAACCGCTTCTGCGCGTCCGCGACAAAGCTCCCCTGATCGCGTCCGCGTATATTCGTTCGCACGGTAATCTGCCGCCGGTTCTCACGCCGCGCGATGATACTCGCGCCCGTCACAACCTTGATCTCGGCCAGTTGCGAGAGCGGGATACGCCCCCCTTCCCGCGTCGGGATCAGAATGTTTCCAATCGCGCTCGGGTCAATCCGCGACTCCGGAGTATATCGCACCGTGATATCGAAGCGCCGCTCGCCTTCGAACATCGTGCTTACGGAGCGCCCTCCTATCGCCAGTTCAATCACGTCTTCAACATCTTTCACGTTGATGCCGTATCGCGCCACTTCCTGGCGGTTCACCTGGATTCGCAATTGCGCCTGGTCCGCTTCCTGCTCAATGGCGCTATCCGCCGCACCCGGTACTTGTTTGATGATCGCCAACGTTTCGGCCGCTTTCGCGCGCAGCAACGGCAGATCCGAACCGCCAATGATCACCGCAAGATCCGCCGCCGATCCCGTCACTGCTTCCGTCACGTTGTCGATAATTGGTTGCGTGAAGCTGAATGAGGTTCCAGGGATATCGGAGCGCAGCTTTGCCGAAAACTCTTCCACTAACTGGCTCTTGGTCTTTCCCGATTTCCACGTGTCGTACGGCTGCAGCGCCACGAACACCTCATTGCGATTCGGGCCATACGGGTCCGTGCCGGAATCGTTCCGTCCAGTCTGCGACGCCGCCAGCTTGACCTCCGGCCACTGACGCAAAATCGTCCGGACCTGCGATGCGATCTGCGCGGATTTCTCCAGTGAAATACCCGGCGGCAGATTCGCGCGAACCCAGATGACGCCCTCATCCAGTTGCGGCAGAAATTCCGAACCCAGAAAGGAACCAATCACAAACGCGCCCACCACGATGGCGCCCGACACCGCGACAACCAGCTTCGGATTCACCACAACGCGTTTCAGCAACCCTGCATAGGCCTGCTCCAGCCAACGCAACACTGGATTTTCCCATCCTTTGGAACCGTTGCGGAACAGGTAGGTGGCAAGCGCGGGAATCAGCGTAAGCGCCAGCAGCATGGAGCCGAGCAATGCGTAGCAAACAGTAAACGCCATCGGCGTAAACAGACGCCGCTCCACGCGCTCCAGTGTGAACAGCGGCAAGTATGCAGCAATAATAATCAGCAACGAAAAGAAGATGGGCCTTTCCACTTCCAGCGCCGCTTCCCGGACCGCGCGGATCACGCCTTCATCCGAGCCCGTCTTGCGGTGCTGACCCAATGTGTGGACAATGTGTTCAACCATAATCAGCGTGGCGTCCACAATGATTCCGAAGTCCAGCGCGCCCAGGCTCAGCAGGTTCGCCGGAATGCCCGTAAAGTGCATGCAGACGAACGCAAACAACAGGGAAAGCGGAATTGTGATCGCCGTCAGCAGCGCCGCGCGCACGCTTCCCAGAAACAGGAACAGCACCGCCACCACGATGATCAGCCCTTCCATTAAGGTGTGGGTAACGGTGCCCAGCGTGTTCTCAACCAAATCCGTTCGATCGTAAATGGGAACCAGCTTCACGTCTTTCGGCAGAGCGTTTGTGTTCAGGTCCTCCACCGCTTCCTTGATTCCCCGCAAAACTTCCGACGGGTTTTCACCGCGCCGCATCAACACGATGCCTTCAATCGCGCCGTTCTGCCGGTTCACGCCGAAGATGCCCGTCTGCGGAGCCGCTCCAATCGTCACCCGTCCCAGGTCACGCACCACCACCGGAACGCCCTTCGCTTCCGAAACCACGATGTTCTCGATATCGCTAATCGAGTTGATCAGTCCAACTCCGCGGATCACCATCGACTGCTGATTGTTATCCAGCAGTGCGCCTCCCGCATTCTGGTTATTCGCGTCCACCGATTGCGCAATCTGGCTGATGGAGAGGTTGTATTTATTTAGCGAAAGTGGATTGATTTCGATTTGATACTGCTTGATCAGACCGCCAAACGGAACCACGTCGGCAACGCCGTTTACCTGACGGAAGCGAGGCTCGATCACCCAGTCCTGCAATTCGCGCAAGCGCATCTGGTTGGCCTTCGGGCCACCATTGATGACGTACTTGTATAGCTCGCCGATGGGTGTTGAAAGCGGCCCCAGCGTCGGAGTGACGTTGTTCGGAAGCTGCGCGTCGCGGAGCTTCTCCAGCACCACCTGACGCGCGAAATAATCGTCCGTCCCGTATGCAAACGTGAGTTCCACAACAGACAAACCGAAGATCGTCCGCGACCGCCGAGCGATCACGTTGGGAACGCTGTTCAGTGCGCGCTCCAGTGGCACGGTGACCTGCTGCTCCACCTCTTCCGAAGCGCGGCCGGGAAACAAGGTGACCACTACCACCTGCGTATCAGAAATGTCGGGATACGCTTCGATCTTGAGTTGCTGGAACGCCCAGATTCCCATCCCGATGAGGGTCAGGCCCATCAGCAGTGTAACGAAGCGCTGTTTCAGCGCGAAACGGAGTAATTTAGCGATCAAAGGTCGAGTCCCTCAAAGCCCTTTCAGCAACATCGCGCCATCTACAACCACGCGGTCGCCGGCTCGCAATCCCGTCAGAATCGCCACGCCGTCCTTTACTCGTGGTCCCAGCGTTACCGGCCGCGGCTCGAACACTCCGGGTGACTTCTCCACATACACAATGTTCTGTCCATCGCCCTGAATCACGGTGCCGGCCGGAACTACGGGACGTGGCTCCATCTTTTCCACGTGCCTAATCTTGCCGAACATTTCGGGGCGCAGCCGCCCGCGCGAATTGTCCATCTCCGCCCGTACCTTCACCGTCCGGGTCTGCGGGTCCACCACATCGGCGATTCTGGTGACGCGCCCTGTGAACGTCTCGCCCGGATAGGCAACCAGCTCAATTTCCAACCGTTCATTCACCTGAATCAGCCGGATGGACGTTTCCGGCACATCCGAAGCAACCCACACCGTGCTCAGATCCGCAATCGTCATCACGGGCGCGTTGGTGTCGTTGCGGAATTCTCCGGGCACCGCGGTCATCTCCAGAATCTTGCCGGAAATGGGCGCTCGCACCACCAATTTCTGTCCGAACTGGCCTGGCTTCAATCCGAAGATCTCCAGCTTGCGGCCTGCCTGCCGTCGCGTGGCCTCCGCTTGATCCAGCGCGGCCTTCGATTGGGTGACGCCGTTTTCGCCGTTCAATACTTCCTTCTGAGCCCCGGCGCTATGCTCGAACAAGTCGCGCGCGCGCTCCAAATCGGCCTGCGCCTTCTGTAGACTTGCCTTTGCCTGATTCACTCCCGCTTCCGCTTGCAGGTAGGCCGACATGGCGGCGTCTATATCGGCGCTCTCCACCGTCAACAGCGGTTGCCCCTGCTGCACAAAATCGCCCAATCGATGCATCACGCTGGTGATTCTGCCGGCAACGGGTAATGACACGTGGGCGACGCGGTTTGGATTCACTTCGATCTTTCCCGGCGCAGCCACTTCATCGGTTGGCACGCTCGCGGTCTGTACCGTTTCGATCCGAATCTGCTTCAGCTTAGGCGAATCCGGCGGAATCGCAATTTCCCCCGGCCTCCCGGCAGCATTTCCGGCGGCGTTCGCGGAAGTGGGATCCGCCATCGGAGCGGCGGTGTCCTTGTGGCCGCAACCGGCTGCCAGAACACAAAGCGAAATGATGAATACCGGAATAACTCTCATAGGGTTTACCGCCTTAGCTACTTTCCGTCGCAAAATAGGCAATTCTGAGCAGCCCCGTGCTTCCCATCGTGTATTCCGCCGAGCGGAAGTGGCGAGTTTTGGCTTTTGCTTGGTCGCCGCCAAGCAACCCGCCCCGCCGGACGCTAGGCACG
>JBBPYD010000087.1:0-9713 GCA_038200305.1 Bryobacterales bacterium | reverse complement strand
GTGCATTGCGTCAATGGCTGGAATGTAGTGGCCGATCCGAAGGGGTCGCGAGGCAAACCAATCGGTAACCCTCCGGATTCCGAAGTGCCCGCGGGTGTCGATTATGACATGTGGTTAGGTCCGGCCCCGAAGCGGCCTTTCAACGAGAACCGGTTCCATTGGAACTACATCTACTTCTGGGATTACAGCGGCGGTATGATTCTGGGCTGGGGTGTTCACTTGATCGACACCGCCATGTGGGTCATGAACGCCAAAGGCCCAACCGAAGCCGCCATCGCGGGCGGCAAGTACCTATTCGACGACATGCGGGACACTCCCGATACCGCCGAGTGTGTGTGGACCTTTCCCAATTTCATGATGACGTATTCATGCACCCACGGGACGTCTTTCCCCAGCGGCGGCCGCCGCATCGATCACAGCATGCACTTCCTGGGTTCGGAAGCCACGCTGATTGTCGACCGCGAAGGTTATAAGATCATCCCCGAAAAGGATAAGGGGGAACCGATTGTCAGTGCCGCCGGCCTCAAGGACGGCGACACCGTTCACCAGCATCTTTTCATCGATTCCGTACGGTCGCGCAAGCCTGCCGTCGTCGGCGCTCTGGAAGGGTACAGGACTACTCTGCCGCTGCATTTGGCGAACATCGCTTACCGCACCAAATCGACCGTCCGCTGGGATCCCGAAACCGATAAGATTGCCGGCAATTCGATGGCTTCCGAAATGTTGCGCAAGCAGTACCGCGCTCCGTGGTCGTTGAGTTAGAGCTTCGTGCCGGGGCCCCTCAGCTTGCTGTTTTCCGGGCCACGCCGCATCGTGATAGCCGGAACACTGGACACCAAGGGCGAAGAGATTGCATACCTGAAAGATTTGCTTCAGGCGGCGGGAGCTAATCCGCTCTTGGTGGATCTGGGCGTGGCTGGCGAGCGTCCATTCACCCCCGATGTCACCCGGGATGAGATTGCGGAATCGGGCGGAAAAGCCATCCAGAAACTGTTATCCGCCGGCGACCGCGGCATTGCCGTTACGAATATGGAAGCTGGTTTTGCCAAATGGGTTCGCCTCAACCAGAGCAGCATTGCTGGAATCCTCTCCATTGGCGGTTCCGGCGGAACTACCATCGCTACCAGCGGAATGCGCGAGCTTCCCATCGGCATCCCCAAACTCATGGTTTCCACGGCCGCTTCAGGCAATACTCGCCCCTTCGTGCAAACATCGGATATCTCAATGCAGTACTCCGTCGCGGATTTTTCGGGTCTCAATCGCTTCACTCGCGTGATCCTGCGGAACGCGGCAGCAGCCATGCTTGGAATGGTCGGCCTGTCGGAGCCGTTGGGCGCCTTAAACCAGCCTGTCGGCGAATCACGGCCGCTGGCAGCCGCCACAATGTACGGCGTCACTACTCCGTGCGTAAACAAGATAAAAGAAATCCTGGGTGAAAATGGTTTTGAGCTGATGATCTTTCACGCCAACGGCGCGGGCGGGCAGGCGATGGAGCGGCTGGCTCGCGATGGATTTCTGACCGGCGTGCTCGATATCACAACCGCCGAATTAGCCGCGGAGATGCTGGGTGGCCACTTTTCGGCGGGTCCCGATCGATTCCAGATTGCCGGTGAAATGGGGTTGCCGCAAGTGATTTCCGTCGGAGCGCTGGATATGGTGGCGTTCGGGCCGCGCTCCACGCTTCCGCAAAATCTCGCCGGCCGTAATCTGCATGTGCACAATTCAAACGTAACTTTGGTGCGCACGAACTGTGAGGAGAACACGAGCCTCGGCCGGGAACTCGCACGAAAGTTATCGGCAGCCAAAGGACCCGTCACAGTCTTACTCCCGTTGCGAGGTTTGTCCGTCCTTGACGCGGTGGGCCAACCGTTCGAAGACGCAGAAGCGGATCAGGCGCTGTTCGACGCGATTCGCGAGGCCTCCGCCGCGCATGTTCGCGTGATCGAGGTGGATGCGCACATTAACGACCCCGTTTTCGCGGACGCTCTCGTCACCGAATTTCTAAAGCTCGTGAATCCAAAAACCTAAATACATACAAAAATGCTACCTCTACGAATCCAATGTTTATCTAAGCTTCGCCAACTGGCCGACAGAGGAGAACCAATCCTCGGAGTCGGCGCAGGCACCGGTATTTCCGCAAAGTTCGCTGAAGTCGGTGGTGCCGATTTGATCATCATTTACAACTCCGGCCGTTTCCGCATGGCCGGCAGGGGGTCCACAGCGGGCCTGATGGCCTATGGCGATGCGAATGCCATCGTCATGGATATGGCGGAGGAAGTTTTGCCGGTTGTGAAACACACGCCGGTGCTGGCAGGCGTCTGCGGGACCGATCCGTTCCGCAGGATGGCGCACTTCCTGCCCCAGATCCGCGATATCGGTTTCGCGGGCGTTCAAAATTTCCCCTCCGTCGGCATCATTGATGGCAATTTTCGCCTGAGCCTGGAAGAGACGGGCATGGGCTACGGCTTGGAAGTACAGATGATTCGCATCGCCCACTCTCTGGATCTGTTGACCTGTCCCTACGCGTTCAATCCCGAGGAGGCCCGCTGCATGGCACTGGCAGGCGCCGATCTTGTAGTTGCCCATATGGGACTGACGGTGAAGGGCAGTATCGGAGCCACAACCGCCATGCCGCTGGAAGAGGCGGTTGATCGCGTTCAGGCGATACGCGATGCCGCCATCGCTGCCAAACCCGACGTCCTTGTCATCTGCCATGGCGGTCCCATCGCTGAGCCGCGGGACGCCCGTTTTGTCTTGAAGAAAACCCATGGAGTACACGGCTTTTTCGGTGCATCAAGTATTGAACGCCTGGCCGTCGAGCGTGCCATCGCCGAAGAAACACGCATGTTCAAGCGCATGCTCATGGACTAGAGCGATGAGAGCCATCTTCTCATGTTTAGCGGTACTGCTTAGTATATTGGCGGCTGGTTCTTCCAGCTTCGCGGTCGAATCTCGGCTTCATGCTCTGATTCTTGCGGGAGACACGTCCGCGGATCGTTCCGTTGCCGAACTCATGCGTAGAATATTGACGGAAAACGGCAACTTCGACGTTGCCGTAAACGAATCCGCGATGGGTGCGAATGAGCAATTACTGATGCCTAACGATCTGGTTGTGTTGAGTGGTTCACAACCGTCCGCGAACGTCCAGTTGCGTCATGCGCTTCATCAATACGCAAACCGCGGCAAAGGACTCCTGGTTGTCGGTCCCGAAGCTGTGAATACATGGTTGGAGCAAAAGGCGCCGGCCCGTTCGAGCAACCTATTTGAGGTTCATCTGGCGGACCTCAAAAATCCGCTGGCGGCGGGAATGCCGGCAAGCTTCAAAGCCACCGGCGGCCTTGTCTACGACATTAAGATCGGTAAGGATGCCGAAATCATAGCGGCGGCATTCGACGATCCCGCCCACGGCGGATCGGGAAAACAGGAACCCGTGGCGTGGAAGTCAACTTCCGGCAAAGCCCGTGTCTTCTGCCTGACTCTGGGCAACGATCTTGCGGCAATGTACGGGGAAGGTTTCGCGGATCTGTTTGTTCGCGGAGCGCAATGGAGCGCCTCAGGTAAAGCCGCGCCGGTCGCTCACGTCGATCTGTTCCGGACCAAGAGCAATCCCGTTCGCGTGCTGGTAGTCACCGGTGGTCATGCCTATCCCTCTTCTTTCTACACATTATTCGAAGGCTACGGCGACATCACGTGGGCACATTCCACCTCAATGCTGGAGGCGCTTAAAACGGACCTCCGCCCGAAATACGACATGCTGGTGCTCTATGATTGGCACCGTGGACTACTGCCCGACAAGGAGCGAAAGAATCTCCTGGATTTCCTTGAAAGCGGCAAAGGCGCATTGATCCTGCACCATGCCATCTCCGATTTCAACGTCTGGGATTGGTGGCAACGCGAGGTGCAAGGGGCCAAATATTTTTTCTCGCCGGAAGGCGCCACTCCAGCTTCGTCTTACGAGCACGACTTGGACCTTCACCTGATTCCGAATGAAGAGCATCCCATCACCCGAGGGATCGGCCCGTTCCGTATGGTTGATGAAGTGTATTACGGTATGTGGTATTCACCGAAAATTCAGACGGTGGTTACGATGGCGTCTCCGCTAAAGGACACTCCTGTTGTTTGGATAGGCCCTTATTCCCAGGCCCGCATTGTTTATATGCTTCCCGGCCATGACGAGCATGCGTATCTCCACCCTGTTTACCGGAAGCTTGTGCATAATTCGATCCTCTGGATTAGTCATCGCCTTGATTGAGTCAGTCCAATACCGAACAGAGGATGATCAAGCAAATTAGGGCTCTTACTCGAAAAAAAGCCCACCCAAATACCCAGCCGGGCCGAGTTACAGGCCAATATTTTTAAGAATCGGGAATTTCAAAGTGGAATCCATAAGAGTCCGCCCAGTCCACTCTTCAGCCTCACTCGCGCTCCAAATCGGCACGAGTTCTTCGACGGCAGTCGCTCGCAGCCCATAAGGCTGCTTATCTAGCCGGTGAAAGTCCGGTCGCGGGAATTGACTGTTTGCCGCGTAGTCCTATTCGACGCCTTTTGGAGGTGACTTGGAAGGTGAAAGCTCGGATGTAAACGCCCTTGGTGGTGGAGGGCTAGCAACTCCTTCGGGCCGCAGCATAAAGCGAACTTTGCAGCCTCGTTAGGAAACCGGACGAAGAACCATCGATGTCTGGAGCGGGTGCCGAGCCAGTGCGACTTTGGCGAAGGTCAGTGGAAGCGATGAAGCAACAGTCAAGAGCAATCGCTTCAGACCGCCGGGGTACGGAAGACGGCACGAAGAGAACAAATAGGCAGATTAAATTGGGGACCTCTCCGGGACCTCGCAAGAAGTGGAGGCCAAGGCCCGCCGTCTAATACATAAATCGGCGGGAATCCGGGAGAGGCGCCCATGAGGCCATAATAGCGCCAGATCCGCGCGGACAACAAAGAACTGTCGACACAGCGATATTGATGGAAATTGAGAACCTGCGCCGGGCGAGCCTCGCTGGCCTGCGCGCGAAGTATTGGGGCGGCAGGCGGCAGGTGCAGGAGGTGCGCTCGGGTCCAGTTTTATGTCGCAGTCCGATTTGCGGCTGCACTTTGGCCTTAGCCAGGAGCGCCGCGTGGACCGCATCGAGATCGAATGGGCGCGGCTCAATCTTCGCGAAACGTTACCCAACGTCGTGGCGGACCAGTTTGTGACGATCACCGAAGGCCAGGGTGTGACAGATGCACGCTCGCGTTTATGAGTTGTTGTGTTTGCTACCGGCGCTCACCGCCGCGGAGGCCGCCGGACCGGCGTATGTGGGCGCGGGTGTGTCAGTGCCGGGATAAAACACCCGCAGTTCTGCCGGTTTTGTCGACCGCGGCGGCGGTCAGCCTAGGCGGGGACGCGGTAGATACTCTATAGCAGTTTCTATAGCAGTTTCTAAATTCGGACCTTGGCAACAGCGGCGGTTCGGGTTAACATTTCAGTGTTCCAGCGCCAACTGCTCATGTTCTCGTGGACGGAAGATCCTTCATGCCCGACGTTTTTGATGCCGGACGCGACATCCCGCGCGTCTATCGTTTGTCTGTAAACGCAACCCAACACCCCTGCCTGGGTATGTCCCACGGCGCTGTGGACAACGGCAGCAACAACGGTAGGCACCACCTGGTGATCGGATCGGTCAGGCCGGACGCCAAGCATGTTGGGTTTTCCAAGACTCCTTCTCCTGCTGACGGCGCGGGAAGGTCGGGTATGGGCTAACCGCTTCGCCTGTTCGTCGCCGCTAATCCTTAGACGCGCCATCGCTGGGACGGGGAGGGGTGCCAACCGCGAACAACCTCGCCCGCTCTTTCATCGCCATAGGATTGGTTCAGCTACCGGGCCGTCGTCACCTCCGACAGCTCCCTCTCCAGAGAAATCTCCGGAGCTTCCGCGGCATATTGGTGCGAATCGTGCACAAGAGACGCGAAGCCGTCCCGGAGTAACAGCCGTTTCCGATCGGACTCCGTCTTGGCCACCAGCGGCAGTAGAATGTCTCGCATCTCGGATGTGATGTCCTCAAACCCCAGGATCTCGAGCGCCTGCGCCAGTTCGAGCATCTCTGCAATTGAAACAGGCTTCTCCATCTGCCACCCGCGGAGTGCATGTGCCAAGCCGGCAATGATCCGCCGTAGCTTGGGATTCGTGGTCGTGCTGCGAACCCGCAGGATTTCAGCTTCTCGATCGACCGACGGAAACTCCACCCGCAGATAGAAGCTGCGGCGCCGCAATGGGTCGCCCAACCGTCTGACCTCGTTCGAGGTGAGAATAACGAAGGGAATCGCCTTGTGTTTAATCGTCCCTAACTTCGGGACCGAGATCTGCCATTCCGAAAGAATCTCGAGCAGCAACGCTTCGAAGCCCTCATCCACCTTGTCGACTTCGTCGATCAGCAGTACACACGGCTGCTCGTATAACAGTGACCTCAGTAGAGGTCCCTGGACGAAGAAATCCAGGGTATGCAAATTATTGCGGATCGCATCCCAGTCCTTCTGAAGACGATCTCCCTGCGTTTCAAGGAACAGCTTCTGAAGAGCACCGTCGAACTTCCCGATCGCCTTCTCTTCATTGATCCCCTCATAGCACTGCAGCCTTTCGACGACCGTATCCCCAGCGGTGGCGATCGCCTGGGCCAAAGCGGTCTTGCCGCAGCCAGGCGGACCTTCCACAATCACCGGCTTCTGCATCCGCGCCGCGAGGTAGACGACCTGTAAGGTGACCGGGTCGATTGCACATTTCGCCGCTGCGAGTCGTTGGCCGAGATCTTCGATCGAAGAGAACACCACTTTTCTCTGGCCCTGATTCTACGGGAAAACGTGCGTCGGTCCATACTTTCATGGCTGCGCGGCGCGCATCGAGATGCTTTGTTCATCTCATCCCTGCTGCCTTCTGCCAAGCCGAAAAAATGTTCTTGGACCTATCCGGAGTTCGCTCCATTCGCCAGTTCCACGCTGACGACCGAAAAATGTTCTTGGGCCTATCCAGTTTCACATTTACCCTCAGTCGGATTCTACCAACCCGCAAAATGTTCATGGACCTATCTTTGCCCCCTACTTGTCGCATTCTATCGACCCGAACATTACGGATGGAAGCTTCTTCGACACGCGGTTTGAGCGCTGGCGGTCCCCACTAGGCTGCCGGCAGACATGCGGAGCCATCGCGGCTGATCCGCTCTGCCCTCCGCGTGCTCACCCTCGCGTTTGAAGGCTCGCGAATTCCGGCAGCACATCGAAGGGAACAGTCCTCTGTGGCAGTCGTTCCGCAACCAGATCGATCCGCTCATGAGAGCCGTTCCCGAGAAAATGCGCCGCCCGATCGAGATGCCACACACGATAGGGATCGAGGCCCATTAAACGCGCACAGGTGAAGTCTGCGGCGACTGGATCGTCGGCGAGAACGATTTTGCCGAGACGCCGATGAGATCCATGCAGCGGCCCATTGCCCTCCATCGCGATCACGCCATCCGCGATAACGAAGTGGATGGGAGCCGTGGCGCAGATATCAATGATGCTGCGGTGGATTCCTTTCCAGTGGAGGACATTCTTTGGCCAGCCGTACTTGGTCCCGGGCACGATGCCGAACATGTTCTTCATGCTGAGCGTGACGCCCGCCCAATGGTGCGTCTTGATCTTGGGCATCGACACCACAAAGTCAGATTTGAGCACAGTCCCGGGCAGCCATAGGTGCTCCAGACCCGTGTAGGTGGCTCTCGTTGGCACCTTGAACAATTCGTCTCGGTTCAGATCGACGAAACTAAGTTTTTGACTGCGCAGTTGATCTGCTAGCCCGCTCTCGGCGAGCACCAGATATGTGTCTCGCTGGTGCCCAGGTCCCTCTCCGACGACAACACTTTTTGGCGCCCAGCTTCAAGAATGCTTCGGCGGCTGCGCCTACCAGCAGAGGATTCGTATTCACTTCCACGCCTGCGATGTACTCCACGAGATTCGGTTTGAGCAGCACGGATTTTCCACGCAAGTTGAAGTGAAATTCTCGAAGGCCGGACTGGAGTACCTCTCCGAGGCCTTCTGAGTACTCGTCCGCCGAAATGATCGCTACCCGCGAGCGCCGCGGTCGCCGGTCGCGTAGGAGCATCTCTTCGGGGAGGAGGCGCGCTGTCGCCATTCCTCCGATGGCCAACCCAGCAGCGTTGAGGACCAGTCGGCGGCGATCCAGTTCCATCATGCTCTCACTTCGAAGACGTTGTCGCCGGCAATTGCCTTTAGCGCCAGGACGCAAACTGCGAGCGTAGCGCTGTCCACCACCTCGGGTGCTTGCTCCGTCAGGTGGATCAGTTCTTTCGCCCTCTCATACAAACTCTCTCTGACTTCCGGACTGATCTCTCGAAATGCTGCGATCGCGAGGGTCCCCCATGCCATGCTGTAGACGGACGGACATCCCGCCAGGTGGTTTACCAGCCACTGGAGTGATATTTGGAAACTTGGATGGCGGCCGTGTCTTTTTAGCGCGAGCAGCGCAAGTGAGGTGGCGTCAAGGTGCGGCGCGAGTGGCACGCCAAACGCAACTCCATTGCCCGAATTCCATCCTCCGCCCGGGCACATCCGATCAAGCAGCATACTCATCCCAAGTTCGATCCGCTCGCTGAGTTGGACACTTCTGCAAAAGCCACGCTCGCTGGCCTGTTGAAGCGCGATGAGTGTGAACGCGGTCGGGACTACCCAACTGGTAGTGCCGGGTATCCAGCTCCAGCCGAACTTGCCCGGATCGAATAGCACGTGGTTGTCGACCGTGCGGAGTTTCCAGCTCCATAACCAGTTTGCTTCGCGGCCTCGCGCGTTCAAGAGCCACTGTATTCCCCGATGCACACGCCCGGACTTGTGCGGGTGGCCATCAAGCTTAGGACCACAGCGGCCGTGGTCCAGCATCCTTCGGGCTCGTCGCCGAAGAACGCTGGCCAGCTTCCATCTATATTTTGGAGATTCTCGAGTGCGTCCAACGCTCGTTCAATGTGGGCGCTTGGCTGGTGGCGCAACGCCAGAATCACAAAGCAGGTTGGTTCAACAGCGTCTTGATTGGCGACAAGCCCCCATGCACCTCCACGGCTTCGACGGGATTCTAGAATCTCTTGCGATGTTCGGATCACTGGCTCGGTGTCCATGCGAGCTCCTGTGATCCTGACCGCCAGTCGGCGGGAATGGACGTGACCTCTGGATTAACCGCAGTTGGTTCGATGTCTTGGGATTGCATCACTTGGACACATCATCTCCGGACGGCACCGGAAGCTGTTTCCGTCCACAAAACCGCAGGTCGACCTGAATGCTGGCGAAGCCACTCCGCCACATCGCGGGCTCGAAAGCGCACGTTCGACTCGATTTTGAAGTATGGAATCATTCCACGGGTCACGTAGTTGTACAAAGTCTTGGAACTAATGGCCAGAATTTCCGCCAGCTCCTTAGCGGTCAGAAGGCGATCGCATCGGGCTAGGCGCTCGAATACATCGTCGGCCGAGCCGACAGCGGATATTGGATGAGTGGGGGAGGCTGACATAGATCTCATTTCCGGAGTTCAATCAACTCCCCGAATTGGGTCACTTAAAATGTGACCAAGAGGGTATCGGTTGGGTCATTTAAGAATGTGACCGAGAGAGCGAGTGCCAAGCGGGGTTTTTTACGCCTCGAGGATGGACATGCACTCACGGGAACAGTATCTGGATCGAGTCCGGGAAGAGTATCGGAAAGCG
>JBBPYD010000086.1:0-29697 GCA_038200305.1 Bryobacterales bacterium | reverse complement strand
GCTAAATGCATGGGTCCGCTATCGATCCCAACCACCGCTGCAGCCCGGCGGGTAGCGTGGATGAGGCCGGGCAGACCAGAGATATGGAGGTGAGTGCCGGGTACAGGCGCCGATTCAGAACTCACATTGAGCACAAGATCCAGGCCGCACTCGCCATCTAATAATCGGGCTAGTTCCGTGTAGTTTTCAACCGGCCACTGTTTGCTTACCCATCCGGCGAACGGGTTCGCCAGTACGAAGTCGCGAGCGGGCAGACTACCTTCCGCGTTTCCTTCCGGGATGTGGAAAGAGCGGACCATATTACTGGCGCCGGTGGCCTTGATCAACTCCAAATTCCGATCCACCACGTGAACCGATTGCACGCGCACGGTGTGCGAGTAGAACAGCGCGGCCAAACCTTCGCGCACCTGTGAGCGATGGAAACCGAAGATGCGATCGGGGCGGGCTGAGGCCGCCACCAGCGCCGACTTGATCAGCCCTTGCAAATCAACCGCAAAATCGAACCGCGTGGCGCGGAGTTTTTCCCTGAGCGCTAACAGCGACCCCAGGCTCTTGCGGTCCACCAGCGCCGTATGATCGACGAACGGATTGCCCAGGATCAGCGCGGCCCACTTTTGATCGACGGCCCAGGTCAGTTCGCTGTGCGGAAAGCTCTGCTTGAGACTGGCGACCGCGGGAAGCGCATGGAAGATGTCTCCCATTGCGCCAAGGCGAACCACGAGTATGCGCGCGCCGGTCATTGGTTCGTTGTCTGCCGCTCACGGACATGCGCAATCAAGTCTCTGGTGCGCTCCAGATCGGCGAATTCTTCGTGTATCACTTCATCCGGTTTGAGCCGGGCAACGATCTCCGCCACTGTATTATCCTGCGCTGCAATCACGTAATCTACCGCTGCAAGGGCGGCAACGAGTTCGGCCCGGGCGCTGAGGCTCAGGACTGGCTCCGGCGGATTCGTAACGATCGCCACGATTTTGTGGTAATTCCGATGCAACCCGGCGAGCCTGCGGGCGTGCGCGGCGGTGAGGGGGTCGAAGTGACCGGTAATTACCGTGAGTTTTTCCGTTCTCTCCATCAATGCGGCAGCCTGCTGAGGTGCAACAATCTTCTGTCTTGTGTCCAACTCTTTATTTGAGCAGTTCACGGGCAGTCCGCGCCACTGTTTTCGAAGAAACACGAGTCATACAGCGGTGGTCGATAGGGCATTGGCGGAGCAGGCACGGGCTGCACTCCACCGGCTCACGGACAATTTGCGCCAGAGGACCAGTGGGGCCGGTTGCGATATGGTCGGTTGCGCCAAAGATCGCGACGGTGGGGACGCCCAGCGCGGAGGCGATGTGCATGCCGCCGGAATCGTTCGTTAAATAGACACGGCACGCGGCTGCAAGCTCGATGAATTCGCTCAGCTTCGTTTCACCGGCGAAATTGTGGACTGCTTTGCCGTGCCGCCGCGCGATGGCCGCGATCTCTTCACAGACCGCCCGCTCGTCCGCCGAGCCGAATAGAGCGACGGCTCCATCCAGCGCCGTGGCCGCTTCGGCAAAACGTTCTGGAAGCCAGCGCTTCGCGGTGCCGTACGCCGCCCCTGGACTGATGCCGATGACCGGACCTTCCATCCCGAGGCCGCGAAAACGGCGCTGGCCGTTTGCGGCAGCATCCTGTGCGCCTGCCAGCCGGATGGCGTCGGATGGTGGGAGGTTCCGGAAGATACCAGCGCGGCGGAGCAACTCCAGATAATAGAATCGCTGGTGTGGCGGAATGTCACCTTTGGCGGGCACGCGGATCGCATCCGTCAGCAGCCAGCCACGGCCGTCGCGATTGTACCCGATTCGCCTGGGAATTCCGGCAAGCCAAGTGATCGCAGCGGCTTCGAAGGCGTTCTGCAACAGAATGGCGAGATCGAATTTTCTGGCCGCCAGCATTCGCGCTAATCGCCATTTGCCGCCCAGATCCTTGAAACCTCGCGGCGATTCGTAGGGAATTACTTCGTCGGCGAACTTCTCCCTGGAGTAGAGATCGGCTACCCATGGGCGCGCCAGCACCGTGATTGCCGCGTCAGGATAAGCTTCGCGGAGCGCTTGCAACGCGGGCAGCGACATCACTGCATCGCCGACCCAATTGGTGGCGCGAACCAGTATTTTCAAGCCTTGCATGGCGTCCTTCCTTATAATAGTGGCTGCGTACACATGGGCACGTTCTACACACGAGAAAAACTAATCGCGGAGCGGCAGGAATGGAAGCGCGCCGGTAAAACGGTTGTTTTCACCAATGGCTGTTATGATTTGCTGCACCCAGGCCACATCCGCTTGCTCGAACAAGCCCGGTCCTTAGGCGATGTATTGATTCTCGCTCTCAACACGGATAGCAGCGTGCGGCGGATGAAAGGCCCCACGCGGCCGTTGATCCCACAACAGGATCGTGCCGATCTCGCCTGCGCGCTGGCCGCCGTGAACGCGGTTACTTTGTTTGATGAGGACACACCGCGGGAGCTGATTGCCGCCGTTCTGCCTGACGTTTTGATCAAGGGCGCGGACTGGTCGCACTTCATCGCTGGACGGGAAGAGGTTGAGGCATCGGGCGGGCGCGTGATTGCCGTCGCACTGGAGCCCGGCTACTCGACAACCGGCATAGTGGAGCAGATACTGGCGCGCCGCCCGTGACACATCCCGCAATTCGAGATCTGTTTGAAAGTCTGGGGCGCGATGCGGCGTTCCTGGAACTGGTCCGCCTTACCTCAAAGGAGGAACCGCGGCAGGTCTCCTTTTCCGGACTTACCACGACGGCGAAAGCGATCTATCTGGTATTGCTTTGGAAGGCGGTCGGCCGGCCGTTAATCGTCGTGGTGGACGGCGCCAAGCAGGCGGAGGTTCTTTCGGAGCTGGTTGGCACATTCTACGATCTGTTGAGTTCGGGACGCGATACGCATCGGCCGCAAATGCTTCCGGCGCTCGACGTGCTGCCATTCCAGAACCTCTCGCCGCACAGCGATATCTCAGAGCAGCGTGCGATTGGGCTGTGGCGATTGGCCACTAAAGATGTCCCGATCACGATTACGCCGGTCGCATCGGCGCTTCTGCGGACGGAGCCGCGCGACTTCTACTGTCAACTGGCGCTCACGCTTCGGACCACGGAAGAGATAGCGCTGGAAGACGTGATCGCACATCTTGAGAGCATCGGCTATGAGAAGCGCGAACCGGTGGAGATGGTGGGCGATTACTCGGTGCGCGGGGGCATCCTCGACGTCTTCCCGGCGGAAGCGGAGAAGCCGGTCCGGATCGAGTTTTTCGGCGACATGATCGAATCCATGCGCCGGTTCGATGTGGAATCCCAGCGCTCGGTACTGCAGATTAAAGAAGTATCGCTGCTGCCGCTCATAGAATACCCGAAGTCGCGGAAGCTCTTTCATGAATTGGCGGACCATGTCGAAAAAGATTCGCTGACTGTTCCGGGCGAGCCGTTTCCGGGATGGGAGTTTTGGGTCCCGGCGGTGCGGCCGCGCGAATCGTCTATATTTTCGCTGGTCAAAAATGCGGTGGTGGTGTGGGATGAGCCGGAACAGACTGCGGCCGCGGCGGAGCGGCTGTGGAAGCGGATGGATCATCCGGAAAAGCCATCGCCATTTTCACCGGAGAAGGCGTTCCTTCGTTGGGAGGAACTGCGCGCGCAAGTGGCCGGCAAGACCGAGCTGTCCGTGCGCGAGCTCGATCTGATCGCACCTGCATTGGCCGGTACGCAGGCGCTCCACATTTCCACGCGGCCGTCCATGGCATTTCACGGCAATATGCGCATGGCCGTCGCTGAGGGCAGGGCAATGGTGGAGCAGGGTGGGCGCGTTGTGTTTTTCGGCGCGTCGTCGGGTGAGTTGGAGCGTCTGGCGGACATTCTGCAGGAATACAGCGTTCCGTTTCAACTAGGCCTGGACGCAAGCGAAGGAACGCCCCAATATCTGGCTGAAAGAGCGTACATGGCCGGCTCGGTCGCGGGCACGTTCCTGGTGAAAGGCCATGTGCGCCGCGGGGTGATGCTCACTGACGCGCGGCTTTCCATCTTCGGGTCGGAAGACCTGTTTGACACCTCAGACATGGTGGCGCAGCCGGGTCCATCGAAGTCGCAGCTTGCGGCGTTCCAAGCCGACATCGCCGATCTCAAGCCCGGCGATTTCGTGGTCCACGCGACCCACGGCGTGGGCAAATTTCTCGGACTGCGGACCATCGCACAGGGCGAGCAGCCCGGCGATTTCATGCTGCTGGAGTATGCCGGTGAAGCCAAGCTGTACGTGCCGCTCACGCGCATGGACCTGGTGCAAAAATACAGGGGCGCGGGCGAGGGTTCGCCTCCGCTGGACCGGCTGGGCGGCGCCACCTGGAGCAAGACGAAATCGCGCGTCAAAGCGAAGATGCGCGATATGGCAGATGAGCTGCTGAAACTCTACGCACAGCGGAAACTTGCCGAGGGCTTCGCGTTCTCTCCAGATGCAAACTGGCAGCGTGAATTCGAAGATGCCTTCGAGTACGCGCCGACCAAGGACCAGCTCTCGGCGGTGCGGCAGATCAAGAAAGATATGGAAAGCCCGCATCCGATGGACCGTCTGCTGTGCGGCGATGTTGGATTCGGCAAGACCGAAGTGGCCATGCGGACCGCGTTCAAGGCACTGGGCGACGGGAAGCAGGTGGCGGTGCTCGCCCCCACTACGGTCCTCTGTCTGCAGCATTTTGAATCGTTCAAGCGGCGGTTCGCTCCATTCCCAGTGCGAGTGGAAATGCTCAGCCGGTTCCGTTCAACGAAAGAGATCAAGGCGGCAATCGAAGATGTTACAGCCGGGAAGGTGGATATTGTTATCGGCACGCACCGGCTGCTGTCGAAAGATGTGGAGTTCCACGATCTCGGCCTGCTGGTGGTGGACGAAGAGCAGCGGTTCGGCGTCACGCACAAGGAACGGCTGAAGACGATCAAGAAGAACGTGGACGTGCTGACCATGAGCGCGACGCCGATTCCGCGCACTCTGCACATGTCGCTGCTTGGGTTGCGCGACATGTCCATCATTGAGACGCCTCCGAAAGACCGGCTTGCAATTCAAACTGTGGTGGCGCACTTCGATAAGGAATTAATCAAGACCGCAATCGAGCAGGAGGTCAGCCGCGGCGGGCAGGTGTACTTCGTGCATAACCGCGTGGACAGCATCTTCTCGCGTGCGGCCATGATTCAGGAGATGCTGCCGAACGTCCGGATCGGAGTCGGACACGGGCAGATGGGTGAGGCCGAGCTCGAGAAGGTGCTGCTCGGGTTCATGAAGCACGACTACGATGTTTTCGTGTGCACCACGATTGTGGAGAACGGGCTGGATATCCCGCTCGCGAACACCATGCTCATCGAAAATGCGGAACGTTACGGTCTGTCCGAGTTGTATCAGCTCCGGGGCCGCGTTGGCCGGTCGAACCGCCGGGCATACGCGTACTTGCTGGTGCCGGCGGACACCGAGTTGAGCGATGTGGCCCGCAAGCGTTTGGCTGCACTGAAAGAGTTCAGCGATCTGGGAGCGGGCTTCAAAATTGCGGCGCTCGATCTGGAATTGCGGGGTGCTGGCAATTTGCTGGGAGGCGAACAGCACGGGCAAATCGAAGCCGTGGGGTTTGATATGTACGTCCGGATGCTGGAAGAAGCGGTTCAGGAGTTGAAGGGAGAAGAAGTTCCGCTAGAGATTCACTCGACGCTGAACCTGGGTCTGGATATCCGCATTCCGCAGGACTACATCTCCGATGAACTGCAGCGGTTGCGGACTTACAAGAGGATTGCCGACGCGCGCGATCCGGAAGAGGCCGAAAAGATCACGGCGGAACTGGCCGACCGCTACGGCCCGCCGCCGGATGCGGTGTTGAATCTGCTGCAATTCTCAGTGGTGAAAAGCCTAGTGGAGAGGGTGGGTGTAGAGGCAATTGACCGGCGGTCGGGCGTGCTGAACATCAAGTTCCACAAACAATCGAAGATCGAACCGGCCAAGCTGCTGGAAATCGTGAAGGGCACTGAGGGGGCGCAATTTACTCCTGCCGGAGTCCTGCGGCTCCCGCTGAACGGGATTGAGAGCGCACCCGACATCCTGAACTACGTGTCGCGGCTCTTTGCGGGCTGACCCGAGCGAACGGTGAAGCTTCATGTGAATCGGATTTAATCCAGCACGGTGCAACCGGAAAGCGCTCCCATGGGTCCAAAGGGCAGAGGTTCTGTATGAAACGTTCCCTTTCCGCATTGGTTGTGCTGGGTGGATTGTCACTAGTGGCGCTCACCGGGTGTGCTGGAACATACGGCGGATATTACGCTAACGTTCCTCCTCCACCCGCTCGCTACGGGGTTTTGGGCTACGCGCCTGGGCCGGGTTATGTATGGACCGACGGATTCTATGGTTATAATCGCGGTCGCTATGACTGGGTGCCAGGGACTTGGCGCCGTCCGCCGCGCGCTCATTCAACTTGGGTACCTGGACAATGGGCGCCGCACGGTAACCGTTATCATTTCCGGCGCGGCTATTGGCGTTAAAACGCCCACAGCCTCCCCGAACTGAGGTTACAATGGAGACATCATGAAGTTGTGCGGTATCTGTGTACTCCTGTCCCTGGCGGCATCCCTGTGCGCCGCCGACATCGCCGTAGTAGAAGAGATCGTGGCCAAGGTGAACGGCGATATTGTGACCCGCGGAGACATTGACCGCGCCCGCAAGCAGATTGAAGCCGACCTCCGGCAAAAGGGCGTGGCCAGTCCCGAGCTGGAAAAGCAACTTGCCGAACGGACAAAGGGCATTCTGAGTGAACGGATCGACCAACTCCTGCTTGTCCAAAAAGGCAAGGAGATGAGCATCAACGTCGATCCGGAGGTCAGCAAATACATCGCTCAACTCCAACTTGAGAGTAAAATCGCCGATCAGGAAAAGTTTCAGGCCTATGTGCGCGAACAGAGCGGCCAGCCGTATGAGGATTTCAAAAGCGACATCAGGAACGGCATACTGACCCGCCGCGTGATCAATCAGGAAGTGAGCGGTCGCATCAACGTGCCTCGCGCCGACGTGAAGAAATACTACGAAGACCACAAAAACGAGTTTGTCCGGCAGGAGCAGGTGTTCTTGCGGGAGATCCTGATTTCTATCGAAGGGAAAGATGCCAAGGGCATCGCGGCGGCGGAGAAGAAAGCGAAGGATCTCTCGGCGCGCGCCAAAAAGGGCGAGAAGTTCGGCGATCTGGCGCGGGACAATTCCGATGCGGCTTCCGGCAAGAATTTCGGCGAGTTGGGCGCCTTTAAGCGGGGCGAACTGGATAAACGCATCGAAGACACCGTATTCAAACAAGACCGCGGATTTGTGACCGATCCGATTCTTATCGACAAGAAGGGTTACCTGATTTTGAAGGTGGAAGAGCGTTTCAAGGAAGGCCAGGCCCCCTTTGAGGAAGTGGAAAACGAGGTGATGGAAAAGCTATACATGCCTCGTATGCAACCGGCCGTCCGTGAATACCTGACCCGTCTGCGGCAGGAAGCGTTCCTCGAAATCAAGCCCGGCTACGTGGATACGGAGGCCGCCCCAGGCAAGAACACCACTTGGACCGATCCGGCGCAGTTGAAACCCGAAACCATCACCAAGCAAGAAATCGCTAACAAAAAGCACAGAAAGAAAGTCTTGGGTATCGTTCCTATTCCCGGCACCTCCAAGAGCAATGGGACGCCCAGCGGTCCGCTAGTTAATCCGGCTGTTAAGTAATTCGCGCATGAAATCTCCATACGTCAGTGAGCTTCAGGCGAATCAGGTAGTCACGGCCAACTTTCTCGTCCTGTACAAAGACATACGCCAGAAGAAAGGCGGAGAACCGTACATCTCGCTGTTAGTGGGCGATCGCACCGGCGAGCTCGACGCAAAGATGTGGGACAACGTGATTGAGGTAATGGACACGTTCGACCGTGACGACTTCGTAAAGATCCGGGGCCTGCTGCAGCTCTATCAGAACCGCCTGCAATTGACCGTACATAAACTGCAGAAGCAATCTGATACAAATATTGATTTTACAGACTACTTTCCCGCTTCCACACGGCACCCGGACGAGATGTTCGCCGAGCTCACGGGGATTATCGGCGAGGTGGAGAATCCTCATCTGCGGGGATTGCTGACGGCCCTGATGGACGACGCCGAGATCAGCCGCAAATACAGGATGGCGCCCGCTGCCAAGAGTATTCATCACGCCTACCTTGGAGGCCTGATTGAGCACGTGCTGTCCTTATGCGCGCTGGCCAAATTAACCGCCGCGCATTACCCCCACGTGGACCGCGACCTTTTGATGACTGGGGTGGTCCTGCATGACATCGGCAAAATTCACGAGCTTACTTACGACCGAAGCTTCGGCTACAGCACAGAAGGCCAGTTGCTAGGCCACATCATCATTGCGCTGCGCATGGTGGATGAGAAAATCCGGCAGGTTCCGGGGTTTCCTCCGAAGCTGCGGACATTGATAGAGCATCTGATCGTCAGCCATCATGGAGAGCTGGAATTTGGCTCTCCCAAATTGCCGTTGTTTCCCGAAGCGCTGCTTCTTCATCACCTGGATAATCTGGATTCGAAGATGGAGGCGATGCGGGCCTTCCTGCATAAAGACCGGCATGTGGACGGATGCTGGACCGGATATAACGCTCCGCTGGAACGCTCGATGCTAAAGAAGCACAAGTTTTTGGAAGAGCAGCCTGAGCCGGCCGCCGCGCTTGCCGCCGCCGTTCCGGCAGCGGAACCGGAACTTGTAAAGCCACCGGCATTCGCCCTGCCGCCAACTCCTCAGCCCCCTCCGCAGTTCAAACCCCAATCCTTATTCGGCGAAAAGTTGAAAGGGGCCTTGCACAAGGACTCCTGATGGCCCGCGAAATTCCCCCTCCTCTGGAATTACAGTGTCTGAAGGTGTTATGGGAACTGGGGGAAGCGAACGTCAAGGACGTTCGCCGCGTGCTGACGGGCAATCGCACGCTCGCATACACTACCGTGATGACTGTTCTTGACCGGTTGGAACGCCGGGGCGGAGTGCAGCGGCGCAAAATGGGCCGGTCCTTTATGTATACGCCTCTGATGAGCCGGGAGTCGCTGCGGCGGCTTGCGTTGAAGGAATTCCTGGACAGCTTTTTCGACGGCTCTCCAGAGGCTCTGAGGAACTACCTCGATGACGTGCCCCTGGCCGCCGCCGTTATAGACCCAGTGATCGAGACCCAACTCGACGCCTCCCTGCTGTGAACCGTATTTAAGGCTTGCCCCGCTTCACGAAACCGGGATCGAAGCGCTCGCCCGTGCCGCCGTTCACAAGTTCGTCAACTCGTTCTCTTGGGAGCTTCGCGACGAACTTACCCCTCGCGAACATCGCGAAAATCTTCCCGTTCACCTTGAGGCCGTAGGAGGACATCATCTTTCCCCGGCTCACGTACGGGTCGGCGGCGAACGCATTCACGACGGGCACAAAGCTCGGATCGACTTCGGCCGCCTCCCGTTCCTTTGGCTTCTTTTTTGCAGTCATGATTCTACAACAAAAAGGGGCGAAATCCTTTCGGACTCGCCCCCTTCATCCACCGCCAAAATTCAGCTTAGAAGTAATACTTCATTCCGAACTGAATAGTCCGCGGCGACGTGATCTGAGATCCGATTTGACCGAACGCCGCCGGATTGCCGATGTCGCGGCCCGGAGGTCCGAAGCTCACGTGATTGAATGAATTGAAGAACTCCGCACGGAAGTCGAAATACTGCCGTTCCGTCAAGTTGAACTTCTTGCCGATGGAGCTATCCAGGTTAAAGAAGCTGGGGGCTCGCAGGCTTCCGATTCCGGCGCTCCCGAATGTACCGTTGGCCGGAATTCCATACGCGCAGGTGCCGTTGTTGATTCCGGCAGCGCAGAAGCTATCCGCCGTAATCGGTCCGAAGAAGCGGTCCACCGTCTGTGAAGTGACGGCTATGTCGCTGTAGCGGTTCGCGCGAACATTGCCACGAACCTGTTGAGACGTGTTCGCGGTGGATGCGAATACCGTCACAGGGAAGCCCGAGTGCGCCGTGCTGAGGAAATTCACATTCCAGCCGCCCAGAATCAGGTCCGCGGCGCGATTCCAGTTCGAGCCGAACGCCTTCCCCTTGCCGAACGGCAGGTTGTACGAACCACCCATGCTGAAGTTGTTGCGCGCATCGAAGCAGGAAAGACCGCGGCTGTGTATTCGGTCATATGCATTCTGCCAGTAGGCGCCGTCGGAATTAACGCTGCCGCACCCGTAGTAGCCCAGATTTTCCATCAGACTCTTGCTCAGGGTGTACGATGCGACAAATTCAAGACCATGCGAGACGCGCCGGCGCGCCGTTGCCTGCAGCGAATTGTAGCTCATGCGTGCGCTGCCTTCTGTAAGTGCGATATTTCCTACGTTCGGCAGGATATTCGCAAGCGGCCGCCTGTCGTTGAGCGGAGCCCATGTGGACACCGGGCCAACACCCGGAAGGGGTTGGTTTGCTTCATGCGGCACCACCAGATGCGTGCCAAGTTGGCCGACGTACGCCACGCTCATCGAAGTCGAATTGCTGAACTGATATTCGAGAGTCGCGTTATATTGCTGCGTGAATTGCGGCCGGAGGTGAAGGTCCCAGGCCCGCGCCTGGAAGAAGGGAGCGGCGCCGGTCCGCGGTCCGGTCAGATCGCCGCGCGAGATGACATCCGTGAACCCTTTACTAATGTCGCCTGGGGTGCGGCTGTCATAGTTGACATTGGATTCGATGAAGAACGGCGGGTTCAGCGGCAGCCGTAGATTGGCGCCGGTTCCCTCCATGAAGCTCGACATTGCGTAACCCATGCGGTAAACCAGTTTGTTCTTAAACAACGATGGCGTCCATGCAAAGCCGATACGCGGTTCAAACTGTTTGAAGTACGAATCGTACAGAGCACGGCTGTTTCCGTCCTTGCCGGCATAAAGCAACTTGCCGGTGGCGGTGTTGATGTTCACCTGACGATCGGCCACTTCATAGATGGGCTGATTGTACTCCCATCGCATGCCCAGGTTCACGGTGAAGTTGGGAGCTACCTTCCAATCGTCCTGGATAAACAGCGCGTCCTGCCAGTGGCGATGGCCCCACTTTCCGCTGAACGAACCGCGGCCCTTGGATACCAGATCGTTGAGCAGAAAATCGCCGTAAGCGATACCCGAATAGCTTCCATCGAAGCTAAACGATCCAAGGGCGCCATTGTTGCCGGCGTAATAACGATTCTGCTGGAAGCGAATGGCCTGGCCACCCATTTTGAGCAGGTGCCTGCCTTTCTGGAACGTCAGCATGTCTCCATACTGGAACTTGTTGTCGACGGTGTCGCCGATGGTGGCTGCCGAGCCAATTCCACTAAGCCCACTACCGAGCGCAACACTGCTCAGCCCTGCGATTGGCTGGCCGCCTGGAATTCCGAATTTTGCATTCCCGTCAGCGCCCAAAAGCCCGGAGGAATCCAGAACCAAATCGGAAATTCCAATTCGCGAGAAGGCGATTCTCACCTCATTTACCAGGGCCGTGGAAAACACGCGTGACCACGTGGCAACCGCACTCTGCGTGGGTCCGTTGGTGCCGCCGCTCATGGTTGTGGGCAGCGCTTCCTTGCTGCCAGCCGAGTAGTAGCGGCCAATCGACCAACGGCCGGAAATGCTGTCCTTATCATTCGGTCGGTAGTCAACTTTGGCGTCGGCCTGATGATTGGATAATGCACTCGCAGAACTGGAAAGGTAATTGTTTATGATGTTCAGAGCGCCCGTGCCAGGATTATTTGCCACCGGATAAACGTTCGGATTGGCAAAAAGGTAACGCGCCACCGGATTGACGATTCGCGATGCCGGGATGATATTCCCAGGAAATGGGGTGCGCGAGGCAAGATCTGGCCCGGTAAGAGGATCGCGGACGATGATATTCTGCTTGGTCAAGAAGTCGGAAAGGTCCCCGGTGCGCCACGCCTGCGGGGCGACGGTCGCGGTTGCAGGTCCCGAAGCCGATTGCTTCGTGCCTTCATAGTCGATAAAGAAGAAAGCTTTGTTCCGCACAATGGGGCCGCCGAGCGTGCCGCCGAAGATGTTGCGGTCGAACGATCTTCTGCTTGCCCCAGCGCGGTTATTGAAAAAGCCATTCGCGTCCAGGCTGTCGTTGCGCAGGAACTCCAACGCGTTCCCATGAAATTGGTTGGAACCGCTCTTGATATTCATGGTGACGATGCCGCCACCGACATTTCCGAACTCGGACGAGCCGTTTCCGGTGATTACTTTCACCTCTTCGAGTGCATCCACGTTCGGTTCATAGCCAATGCGGTTGTCAATCGAGTCGTTCACATCAACGCCATCCAGCAGGAAGTTATTCGTCTGCTCGCGGTTGCCGTTTACCTGCGGCCGGCTGCCCGAGCCTTGAAAACGGCTGGAGGTATTCATCGCGGCCGGGCTGGTGGAGATAGCCCCCGGAACGAGCTGTAAAAGGCTTGCGAAATTACGGCCGTTCAGCGGAATCGAGGTCAACTTCGTGGATGATAGCGATTCGCCCGTCGCGGTCGATTCCGTTTGCAAAATCGGTGCGGCGGCCGAGACTTCCACCGTTTGCGTTGTGTCGCCGACCTCGAGCGTTACATCAATGCGCGCCGTCTGATCGATAGTCAGTTGGAACGGCCCTAGATTCGATTTTTTGAATCCAGCCGCTTCGGTCGAGACACTGTAACTGCCGATAGGCAGAAACAATAAGTTATACACGCCCGCCGCGTTCGTATTCGTGCTGTATGTTAGATTCGTGGTGGCATTTACGGCCGTCACTTTGACGTTCGGAACAACTGCTCCGGTAGCGTCATGAATAGTACCCGTAACCGCTCCTGTAATCGTTTGCGCCGGAAGATAGGACGCAAATGAGACCAGTGCGGCTGTAGCTGCAAGTAATTGCAGTCGCTGCATAGAACCCTCCTGAAAGCTAAATTGACTGCCTACAGTTATAACACTCTTAGTTCACAACTTTCCAGGGGTAGGCATCCGCGTCCATCGGCGTTGATCAGCGGCGATATGATTTTCCGGGTCACAAAATAATTCACCTCAATCTCCTTCCTTTTCATCGGCCTTCTGCCCAAACCACCTCAAAACCATTGACAAGCCATGCATCATGAAATCGAGAAATAACATTTTCGTTTCAGGAGGGTTATAATCATGTCCGCATCCGCTCGTCAGATCGAAGCCAACCGCCGCAATTCCGCCGGCCCGCACAAAATGACCGAGGCCGGCAAAGCCGTCGTCCGCGGCAACGCCGTCCGCCACGGCCTCACCTCCCGCCTCCAGGTCGTCCTGCCAAATGAAGACAGGCAGTTCTATGAGGAGGTCCGGACCGCGCTCGTCCGCGATTACGCGCCTGCCACCACGCAAGAAGAACTGCTCGTCAACCAGATCGCCGAAAGCTTCTGGCGTCTCAGCCGCGCCCGCAACATGGAATCGGGCAGTTTTTCCACATCGCTGGACAATCTCATCCGCGAATGCAACCTCGCCCAACAGCCTGAAGACGAACTGGACCAGGGGTCTCGTCTCGCCCTCGCTTACACCCAGCATGACAAGGTGTTTTCGAAACTGGGCCGTTATGAAGCCGCCATTGAGCGCTCCTACTACCGCGCCATCCGCGAACTGCGCGCCACGCAATCGCAACGGATTCGTTCTGTTTCGCAATCCACGCAAGCGTCCGAAACCTCCGAAGTGGAAGCTTCTCCAGAACCCGCTCCCGAACCAATTGGTTCTGTTTCGCAATCCGCGCCACCCACCCGCCGCGCTTACACAGAAACGGATGCACACATAGCCACCATCACCAGATCCGGCCAGGACTTCGACGATTTCATGGACAAGTTCACCGCGCCTCCTGGCGATCGCCCGCTCCCCAACCCTCAAACCGAGCCGTAACAGAGCGGTTATAACAGCTCCACACCCTTGAATTCACCCCAACGCGGGTATATAGTACCTACCAAGCCTCTTTAGGGGCATGAGGGGATCATATGCATATCCGAATCGCGCTATGTTTCGTGTGGCTTCTGTGTGCCACCGCATCGTTTGGACAAACTTTTTACGGATCCATGGTGGGGTCCGTGAACGACGCCAGTGGCAGTGCTGTTCCACAGGCGAACGTAACACTCACTAACCTTGGTACTGCCGAACGCCGTAACGCAATGACTGACGACTCCGGCAATTACCAGTTCGTCAATCTGGTGCCAGGCCAATACAAAATCGAGATAGAAAAACCCGGCTTCCGGCGTTTTACGCGCGAGCCGATCACCGTTGAGGTGCAGAGCGCCGTCCGCATAGACGTTCCCATGCAAGTCGGCGATGTTAGCCAGGTAGTCGAAATTACCGCCCAGACTCCGCTGCTGCAAACCGAAGACGCATCTCTCGGCCAGGTGGTCGACGCCAGGAAAGTGCTGGAAATGCCGCTGAACGGCCGTAACGTTTTTGGCCTGGTTGCTCTTGTTCCGGGTGTTGTTCCAGGCGGCCAATCGGGTACCACACCCACCGGCACCAACCCGTTCGCCTGGGGAAACTATCAGATCGGCGGCGGCCAAGCCAACCAAAGCGCCGCCTTCATTGATGGCGCTCCCATCAACGCTGTGTATAGCAATCTCACCGCGCTGGTTCCCACGCAGGATGCCGTCCAGGAATTCCGTGTCCAGACCAACAACCTCGGACCGGAATTCGGACATCTCGCCGGAGGGGCCATCAATCTCACCACGAAGTCGGGAACCAACGGATTCCATGGCAGCGCCTATGAGTTTTTGCGCAATCGCTCACTGAATGCGAATACATTCTTCAATAACAAGGCCGGCGTACAGCGGCCCGCGTTCACGCAGAACCAATACGGCGCGAATGTCGGCGGACCCATCGTCAGGGACAAGACGTTTTTCTTCTTCAGTTGGGAAGGCTTCCGGCTGCGCCAGGGCCAGTCCTATGTCTACTCCGTTCCCACGGATGCCATGCGTGCCGGCGACTTCTCGAACGTTCGCAACTCCAGTGGCGCGCAGGTGCCCATTTACGATCCGCTCACCACCTGCGGCCGTTTAGGGAATCCCGCTTGCGCCAGGGACGCCAGCGGTAATGAGATCATCACGCGGCAGCCCTTCCCCGGTAACATGATCCCCGCCAGCCGTATCGATCCCGCCGCCAAGGTGCTGTCCAATCTTTGGGGACGCGCGAACACTCCCGGCTCCGCTTTCACAAACGTAAATAACTTTACGTCAAACGCCAGCGTAGGTGGCAATAACGATCAATACAACGCCCGCGTGGACCATACCTTCTCTGATAAGCAGCATGCGTTCCTGCGCTACACATATTGGACCAATCTGAACCTGCCCATCGATCCGTATAAAACGAATACCTGTGTCGACCGCTGTACCGAAACCTTCAACACCAACCAAGCCGTGATCGCGGACACGTACTCTTTCTCTCCCACCCTGATCGGCGATCTTCGTCTTTCCTATATGCGGTTCAGTTACGACCGCAGCTCGCTCACCGCTGGATACGATTTGACCCAACTCGGGTGGCCGTCCTCGCTCAACGATCAGGTGGTTTTCCGCGTGGCTCCGCAGCCGTCGGTCACCGGTTACAACGGCGTATTCAGCACCAGCGGCAGCGGCAGCACCATAGTCGCCCGCAATGACGTATACTCCATCGCCCCAACCCTCACCAAGATCTGGGGTACACACACGCTGAAGTTCGGCGCGGAATTTCGCCGCAGCACCCACAATTATTATCAACAGAACAACCCGTCTGGGAATTTCACCTTCGACTCGCTATTGACATCGGCGAATCCGTTCGCCGCTGCCGGAACTGGCAACGGCTTTGCATCGTTCCTGCTCGGCTATGGTAGCGGCGGCGGCATTAACCAGAACTCTTTGGTGGCCGGCCAAATCCTCTACCGCGCCTACTACGCCGGAGATCAATGGCAGATCACCAGGAAGCTCACCGTAAATTACGGACTCCGCTTCGAGCAGATGGGCCCCTGGTCGGAGCGCTTTGACCGGTTGAGCGTTTTGTTGCCCGGCGTGAAGAATGATGTGTTCCCATCCGCCGGCCCCAATCTACAGGGCAAGCTTGGCTTGGTCAATACTCCCGATAATCCGAGCCGGAACAATCAGCAACTCGGGAAACTGTTCTCGCCTCGTCTGGGCATCGCCTATCGCCTGAACGATAAGACAGTGATCCGCACCGGGTATGGCATTTTCTGGCTGCCGAACGACATTCGTTGGAGTCTGGCGCCGAACAACGACATCGTAAACTCTTTCAACAACCCATTCAATGGAACGTTGGACGGCTCTCTTACTCCAACCAACGTGCTGCGGAACCCGTTCCCGAATGGCTTGTTGCAAACCCCCGGCCGCAGCCCCAATCTGCAAAAGCTTGTCTACGGCCAGGGGATTGCCGCTTCCATCTACGGCGCTCCGTACTCGTACGCGCAGCAATGGAACTTCGACGTGCAGCGCCAGTTACCGGGTAATTGGGTGCTCTCGCTTGCGTACGCCGGCTCCAAAGGTACGCACCTGCCGGGTCCGGATCAGAACCTGGACCAGCTTCCGCCGGAATTCATGGCGCTGGGAAGCAAGTTGCAGGACCAGGTGGCGAATCCGTTCTTCGGATTGGCAACTCTCGGCACGCTGGCCCAGCCCAAAGTTGCCTACGGACAATTGCTGCGGCCTTACCCCGAATACACCGGCTTCTCCATGAAAAACCCGACGAACCGGAACTCCATCTATCACTCTGGCCAGCTCACTCTTGAGAAGCGCTTCGGCCGTGGCGGAAGCATCTTAGGGGCCTATACGTGGTCCAAGCTGATCAGCGACACCGATACCATCACGGGATGGCTTGAGCCAGGTGGCGGAGCCGGTGGAGTGCAGAACAATTACAACATTCGCGCGGAGCGTTCGCTCGCGCTGTACGACACTCCGCATCGCGCCGTGATCAGCTACATCGTGGACCTGCCATTCGGCAAAGGCCAGCCGCTCGGCCAGAATCTCAGCGGCGTTTTAAGCGGCATCGTCTCGGGCTGGGGTGTCAATGGGGTTACCACGTTCCAATCGGGAAATCCCCTCCCCATCAGCGTAGCCGTCAACACCACCAATTCTTTCGGCGGCGGTCAGCGGCCGAATAGGACAAGCGTTAGCTCCAACGTGGACGGTTCCGCGCAATCGCGTCTGAACGGGTGGTTCAATACGGCGGCTTTCTCGCTCCCCGCGCCCTTCACCTTCGGCAATTCCTCACGCACGCTGCCGGATGTGCGGTCGCACGGCATCGCGAACTACGATCTCACTATTTTCAAGAATACGAAGATCACCGAAAGAGTCGGCCTGCAGTTCCGGACCGAGGTCTTCAACCTATTCAACCGTGTGCGATTCGGTTATCCTGGAACCGCCCTCGGCAACCCGCAATTCGGCATCATCAGCGGCCAATACAACGACCCGCGTCTGGTGCAGTTCGCTTTACGCCTGTTGTTCTAGATGCGCTGGTTCTTAAGAGCGTCTCTCTGCGCCGCGATGCTGTCCTTCGCGGCGCAGAGCCCGCAATTGCAGCTCGTCCAACCGGCCGGCTTTGACTTCAAGCACCGCAACTCACCCACTACGCAAAAGTACCTGCTAGAAACCATGGGCGGCGGTGTCGCATTACTGGACTACAACAACGACGGGCTTCTCGACATCTTCCTGGTGAACGGCGGCAAACTGGACGATCCAGTCAAAGGCCCCGTCGATTTTCACCGCCGCGAATCCGTTTTCTGGAACCGCCTGTACCGCCAGAACAGGGACGGCACGTTCACCGACGTCACGGCTTCGGCCGGCCTCTCGGATGCTGGGAACAATTACGGCATGGGCGTGGCCGTTGGCGATTATGACAACGACGGATTTCCTGATCTCTACGTCACCAACTACGGACACAACACGCTCTATCACAACAATGGCGACGGAACCTTCACGGAAGTAACCGCTCAAGCCGGAGTCGCGGCAGGCGGATGGTCGGCCTCAGCGGGATTTTTCGATTACGATAACGACGGGCGCCTTGACCTCTTCGTAACGCGCTATCTGGATTGGGACATCCACCGCAACATCCTGTGCGGCACACCGTTTCATTCCTATTGCCGTCCCGACAAGTTCGCGGGCGTCACCAATGCGTTATTCCATAACGAAGGGGACGGCCGGTTTCGGGACGTGAGCGTTACCGCGGGAATCGGAGGCGTGAAAGGCAAGTCGCTCGGCGTCGCCTTCAACGATTATGATGGCGACGGCTTTGCCGATATTTTTGTCGCCAACGACGGAATGGAACAGTTTCTCTTCCGCAACAAAGGAGACGGCACGTTTCAGGAATGCGCGCTCGACGCAGGCGTTGCGCTATCTGAGGATGGCAAGCCATTCGCCGGAATGGGCGTAGCGTTTGCCGACTATGATAACGATGGGCGTCCGGACATTCTGGTGACCAACCTGGCGCTGGAAAAATACGCGGTGTATCGCAACGAAGGCGGCGGCCGCTTCCAGTATGCGAGCTTGACCACCGGACTCGCGGGCTTAACCGCAGGCAGTTCCGGTTGGGGAGTTGGACTGTACGATTTCCGGAACAACGGCCGGAAAGACGTATTCGCCGCGCAAGGTCATGTTCTCGACAATGTAGAAAAGATTCATTCCGGTTTGCGTTATCTCGAGCCGCCCGCGATGTTTCAAAACCGGGAAGGGAAGTTCACAAAGGGAGACTTGGGGAATCCGCCCGCGGTTGCCGGACGCGGGGCGGCCTTCGGTGATCTGAATAATGATGGATACGTGGATGTAGTGATGTCGGTTTTAGGCGGGCATCCCATCGTGTTTGCCAATCGCGGAGCCGCCAATCACTGGTTGACGCTGAAGCTGATCGGAGTGCACAGCAACCGGGACGGAGCCGGAGCAAAAGTGAAGGTAGGAAATCAATGGGCTTATGCCACTACCTCGGGCAGCTATCTTTCCGCCAGCGATTCGCGCCTCCATTTCGGACTGGGGCCGGAGAGCGAGGCGGCAGTGGAGATCGTTTGGCCAAGTGGCCGTAAACAGCTCCTCGAACACGCCGCGGCCGATCGAATCCTGACTGTGAGGGAGCCCGAATGATGGCCGCGCTTCTGTCACTCTGGCTGGCGTTTCAGATCACCACGGATGTTAAGCAGCACGTGGAAGCCGGACTCGCGGCGAAACGCGCCGGTGACTTGGATACGGCAATCCGCGAGTTCCGCCGCGTGACCGAACTTGCGCCAGAGCTTGCGGCTGCCCATGTCAATTTGGGCGCTGCTTACTACCAGAAAAAGGATTATGGCGCCGCGGTCGCACCCTTGCGCAAAGCGCTGGAGATCAATCCGGACCTGCCCGGAGCTCATGAAATGTTAGGGACCGCGCTGCTGGCGCAAGGCTACGCAGCCGATGCGATTCCGCAGTTGGAAAAGGCGCGGTCGGACGCGCTCCTCGGAGTCGCTTTGCTGGAAGCCGGCCGTGTCAGGGAAGCTCTCGATAAACTCGAAGCCGCTCTCGAAAAACAGCCGCGCGATCCGGACTTGCTGTATTACGTAGGCCAGGCGCACGCCCGATTATCCAGGGACGCCTTCGATGTGCTCGTCGCGAGTCATCCAGATTCGGCGCGTGCCAAGCAATTGCTCGGAGAAACGGCAGCGGCGGCCGGCAACCGCGAGGCTGCGGAGAAGCACTTGCAGGCGGCGCTGGACGCCCGCCCGGATCTGCGCGGAGCACACTTTGCGCTGGGTGAGCTTTATCTGGGTTCGGGAGATTACGAACGGGCAGAGCGGGAGTTCCGCGCGGAAGCTGGGCTGAGTCCAGGGTCCGCTGCCGCTGCTTACAAGCTTGGTCTGGCCGCCGCAAATCGCGGCGAAGTGGACATCGCGCTCACTGAGTTGCGGCGCGCCAATGTACTACAGCCCGGCATGCCGGAGACACTGCTGGAACTGGCGAAAGCGACTGCGGCGAACGGAGACCTCGTTACCGCTGAGCGGCTCTTGCGCCAAGTGCTGGAGCAGGAACAAGATTCCAGTCTGGCCGGGTCCGCGCACTTCCAGCTTGCGCAAATCTACCGAAAGCTCGGGCGCGCACCCGATGCGGATAAGGAAATGACCCGCTTCCAGGAGATCCGCCGTCATCCCCGGTAATATGCTATAGTTGCCGGAACCCAGGAGGAGAGATGAGTTATCTAAAACAAACCATTCTTCCGTCTCTAATCGTGCTGGCCCCGCTGTTACCCGCGGCTACACTAAACGTCAGCGATCAATTCTACAACGCAATTCGTGCTGATAACGGTCAAGCGGTTGCCCAACTGATCGGCAGCGGCGCGGGCGTCAACACACGCGACAGCCGGGGCGATACGTCGCTCATGTACGCGGCCGCGGTGGGTTCGGTCGAGATGATGCAACAACTCCTAGCCGCCGGCGCGGACGTGAACGCAAAAGACAAATTCGATTCCACGGCCATCATGTGGTGCAGCAATGACCTCCGGAAAGTACGCCTGCTCATCGACAAAGGCGCGGATGTGAATGCACACTCGAAGCAGGGCCGCACGCCATTGCAGATCGCGGCCATGCACGACGGCAACGTGGAGGTGATACGGCTGCTGCTCAAGAAGGGTGTGGACGTGAAAGCGCCGGACAGCGGCGGGAGCGCTGCGTTGATCGCCGCTGCGGCGGCCAACGACACCGGAATCGTTAAGCTGTTGCTCGAACTAGGAGCGGACGTCAAGGCGAAAGACGCTGGTGGATTTACGGCCCTGATCGAGGCGGCCGGTAACGGCAATGCGGAAGTTGTCAAGTTGCTGCTCGCCCGCCGGGCTGACGTGAATGCGCAATCGGCGCCCTCCGGCGAGCGTCCCGTCAAGAACGGCCCTATTGCAATCGGCAGTCTCACTCCTTTGTTGCTCGCAGTCACAAGCGGTAGCGCCGAAACGGTGCGGCTCCTTTTGGATGCCGGCGCCAACGTCAACGCGAGAGACGTGCGCCAAATGACTCCGCTCATGCTGGCCATCGCAACCGATCGTCCGCATGAGGGAATCATCCGGATGTTGTTGGCCAAGGGTGCTTCGACGGACCCAAAATCGAACGCGAACGAAACCGCGCTGCACTGGGCCGCTAAGTTCCAGCACCCGTCCATTCTGCCTGTGGTCCGCAAAGCATCGCCGGAAATCGAGCTTGCCAATCTGAAACCCGTAGCCGCTCCACATGCGGACCGCGGGGTTCGTGAAGCTGTTGCGAAGAGCGTGACCCTGCTCCAAAGGACCAATGTTGCGTTCTTACGGGAAGGCGGGTGCATCAGTTGCCACGCGCAGAACATCACGAGTCAGGCAGTAGCAGCCGCCCGTCTGAACGGCATTCCTGTTGACGAGGTTGCTGAGCTGGAGGTTGTGCGCGGAACGCGTTTGCAGTTTACCGCGATAGCTCCCGGCATGCTCGAACGATTGGACCCGCCGGCGGTCGAAATCTTGACGTACTCGTTATTCGGCGTTTCCGCCGGGCGAGTGGAACCGGATCGCGTCACAGACGCTCTGGTCCATAACATCGCGGCGCAACAGCAAGCGAACGGGTCCTGGGGCCGGCGGGGCATCATGCGGCCACCCACAATGGATTCCGGCTTCTCCCCTACGGCATTCGCGATTCGGTCGTTGCGGGATTACGCGCCTCCAGCCAGAAAGGGTGAAATGGACGAACGCATCGCGAGAGCGGCCAAATGGCTCATGAATGCCGAGCCATTGACGACGGAGGATTCCGTTATGCAACTGCTCGGGGTCAAGTGGGCCGGCGTCACTGGACCGGATATTGACCGGCTGAGCAATCGCGTGCTTCGGTTGCAGCGCGAAGACGGCGGCTGGGCGCAGACGCCTCACCTGAAATCCGATGCCTATGCTACCGCAACCGCGATGGTTGCGCTAAAACAAGCCCCCGTCTCGGCCATCGCGGACGCTGCGTATAAGAAGGGCGTCGCTCATCTGTTATCGACGCAGGCCGAGGATGGGTCCTGGTTCGTGGCCAGCCGCGCACCCAAGTTCCAGCCTTACTTCGAGGGCGGCTTTCCGTACGGGCACGATCAATGGATCTCACAGTGGGCAACCGGATACGCCGCCATCGCGCTGAGTTATGCCATTCCGGATACTCGCGCCGCGAAGTAGCCACTCGGCAAAGAGACGCTCCTCACCACGAGCGCTGGGAAATAGAGACTGCTCTGGATGAATCCGCGCGGCGTAAAGCGGAAGATGACCAATTCCACGCGAGTCAGAGTTGTTACGTGAGCAGATTGGGCTAGTTGTCGCTAGTAGATGACGATGAATTCACCCTTGCCGCCGGACACGGTGGCCGCGAAACTCCAAGCCGGAATACCAGCGAGCTTTCCTGCCGCTGCAGTTGGCTTCCCACCTTTGTCAAAGACTTGCCACGCCAACGAACCGCCCTTCTGCCAACCGGTCTCTTCTGTCCAGACCAAAATCGTCTCGCCGGTGTTCGCGGCGATTCGCGGGTGCTTGCGGCCTCTGGTCGATCCCGGAGCAGGCACAGGTTCCAGCGCATTTCCACTTAGGTCGCTGAAATAAACCTGTCCGCCCGTCTCCCATGCACCCAAAACCTTCGTTTCCGATTCGGTAAATCCCATGCTGCTCATCGGGCAAGCATTGATGTCCCACTTATGCAGCATCCGTCCATCAAAACTGCGTCCTCGGTCGGCCGACGTCAATAGATAGATGTCCCGATGTACTCCTTCGGTAGCAGAGCGGTATAGCCCGTAAACGGTTCCCTTCCGGCTCGCAAATATTTGAAGTCCACAACATCCGCATGCACCGGTTGGTTGGCTCCATGCGGGCGACTCCGCCGCGAACGTCTTGCCGTCATCGGTCGAGCGCGCTATCCAGACCTGCCGGCCAGCTTCTCCCTTGGGTGCGTCTTTTCCTTTCCCGTGCCATGCCACATAGACATTCCCATCCCGATCCGCCGCGGCAGAACCGCCGCCGTCCAGCCCAAAGGTCTGCTGCATCAGATTCCTCTGCGGTTCAAATCCGGTGGCGCCGCCATCCAGCCGTGCATAGAGCATCGGTGAACCCGGTTTGCCTGATTCCGGATTGAGCGGCCCTTCCGGTCTCGCGATACTCGACCCGTTCCATGCAACGTGAACGCGGCCATTTTTTCCAACGGCGATTTGCCCGCCCCGGATGGTCCCCAGGGCGATGGCGCTTCCCGGCTGGCTGTTCACGCGCAAGGGCTTTGAAAATGTGGAACCGCTGTCAGTCGATTTTACATAAAACAAATCGCCCTGCTTGGGATCGCCGAGGAAGTACACCAGATGAATTGTGCCTTTTTCGTCCACGGTTGCCTGAGGTTGAATTCCGCTCTGCGGAACACGAACGAACCGGACCGGATGTAATTGCTCTGAGTTCTCGGCCAGAACATGCGGGGCTGCAAAGAGTGCCGCAACAAAACAGAACAATGCTCGACGGACTTGATGCTTCATGTCACGATTCTACGTCAAGTCTGTCCCCTGCGCGATTCGCGTTACTCGATCGGCGTGAACTCCGTTCGAGTAACATGCTCAGGCCACGTGCCGTTATACGACCATTCGTGGTCAGGCGCGAACTCGAAACCTACATGGAAAAACCCTTCCTCGTCCAAAGTGCAGTGGCGTACCGTTGCGGAGACAGTGTGCTCGATTCCGTGGAGCAGCACTGTACTGCCCGGCTCAAATTCGGAATCCAGCGACATGCACACACCCTGCTCGGAAACATCTTCCACCACGCCAAAAATGGAAGCTAGGCGGTCGCCGGTGTCTGGACAGATCACTTCAAGCACGCTGGAACAGAGCAGCCGTGGATGCCGCCGGGTATTCCAAATCTCATCAGCCATGTACCCCTCATCGGCTGCTAAGGGCGGAACCTTTAGCAGTTCCATGGGAGGGATCTTCTATTCGTTCTGGAGTAAATTCTGGGAAATTCGTTTGTACTGCCCGGTGGAGGGGTGGGGACGGAAACTTCGATGTTAGCTGTGTTCAAAGGAGCGCATTTTCTCTCTGGAATCAGAGGTCAAATACGCTCCCGCGAATCTTTACGACAATTACAAGGACGACTGCTTTCGCTTCCGAAGGCCACCTGCAATCACAAATGCAAGTCCTGCAAGTGTTAGCGTGATTGTGGCTGGCTCAGGAACGCCCGAAACCGGACTTACGACAAAATTCGCCGAGTAGGTCGCGGTCACCGAGCCACCTGCATTGATCGTAGCCAGCAACTGCTGCAGGTTTTGGTTCGTGAACTGTGTGCTAAACGTTCCATCAAAGTTGCTAACCTGGCTCGTCGCTGTGTTCAAAACAGTGCCGTCGGTTTTGAAAGAAACCACGGAACTCGACGAAGATGTGTTCGTCAAGTTGAAAGGTGAGCCTGCAGGTGTGCAGTTCTGTCCTGCAACCGCCGGACCTGCGCAGCCAGCCGGAGTAAATACTCCAAAAGGGAGAGAAGTCAGGTTGAACCTGATCGTGGGATCGGCGGAAAACACCATAAAATCGGCCAAGAAGAAAGGGGAGCCCGGCGGCTGCATGGCCATGTCTAAATCCTTAATTATTCCCGAAGTGCCGGCCAAGCCGGTAAAGCTTCCGGTCTGGGTAAAAGGATCTACCCCGAAGTTGCCAGTGCCCGTTCCGCTTGGCAGGAAGTCAATCGTCGTCAACGAAACCGCCACGGAACCTGTCGTATTCAAAATGCCACTGATGGGTGCGGCATGTAACGCTGCGGAACTCATAATGAGAGAACCCGCGATAACTGCGGCATTAAGTAGCCGCTTGGCTGGGTATAACTTAGTCACTTGTAAAACCTCCGAAAGTAAAATGAACAACCTACAAGCATAGTTGCATACCTGACAACGTAATACAAGTTATTTGCCAGATGATAAGTACCAAGTAAGTTAGTACTGGAGCTTGCCCGTTATTACAATTTTTGGAGGTTTCCAGCCCGATGAAATCAACGCTGAACACCAGCAGGCTATATTGGCCTGGGGCCAGGTATTCAGGAAGATAGTTACGCCCGGCATGTAAAAGACATAAGAATAGCCGCCTGTTACTCATTCCCTGTTCCGGGCCCGCTATGGTTTTGAGTCCCCACGGATTACAATTACTAAACGCTCTTCCGGGCAGCGGAGTGGAGGGCTTAACGATGACATCGGCGCAAACGGATCTTGGATCTATCGTTTCTTTGTGGCGGTATCCAGTCAAGTCCATGATGGGAGAAGAACTGAATGCTGCCGGCATTACCAGGCGCGGGCTGCTGGGATATCGCGCGTACGGACTAATTGACCGCTCAGACGGTAAGGTTGCCAGCGCCAAGAACCCGCGGAAGTGGCCACGGTTGTTCGATTTCCGCGCGAGGCTGGCCGGCACGCCGGGAACCGGTGCGGATGTGGCGCCCGTCCGCATCACCCTGCCGGATGGGACGATCGTCAGTAGTGAACAACCCGATATTCACCAGATCCTCTCGAAAGCGCTGGAGCGTGAGGTCACGCTGGATGCAATCGGTGAATCCCCGTCGCCCAATCCGCAGCCGGCCACGGCTGAGGAGTATTGGCCGGACATGGTCGGCCTTGAGCACCGGGACACGGTCACCGGCTTCGGCCTACCTGAGGGCGCCTTTTTCGATTCTGCGTTCGTGCATCTGCTGACCACGGCTACACTCGGCCGGCTGCGCGCGCTGTACTCACAGGGACGTTTTGAGGTCCGGCGATTTCGCCCGAACATGGCCGTGGCGGCCGCGAGCGGCGCTCGGTCAAGGCGATCTCCCGAAGGATACAGGCATCCTGCGCACTGCCGCCCAGCACAATCGTGCCAACGTGGGAGTCTATGCCTCTGTGTTACAGGGTGGCCGGGTCCGCCGTGGCGATTCTGTCAGGCTGGAGTAAGCCCACGGGGGTGAACGATTGATTCCGAAAAGATCAAGGGTGGACTGGCTGTTTGAAGTCATTTCTCTAGCCGCCTTGGCTGGGGTCTTCGCTGTTGTGATTGCACACTGGACTGAGCTTCCGGCGCAAGTCCCGAGGCACTTTGGGGCATCTGGCCTTCCCAACCGCTGGGGTAGCAAGAGCGGGTTGTGGATTTTGCCCATTACCTCCGCGATCGTTTACATTGGGGTGACAGCCGCCTCGCGTTACCAAACGCTCATTAACATACCATTCAGCATTGAGCGGAATAGTCCCGAGGTGCGGCGGCTGCTGCTCAGTATGTCTATAGTCCTCAAAGCGGTTATGCTGCTCGTGTTTGCCTATAGCGCATGGGCTAACGTAAATACTGCGCTGGGCCGTTCGGAAGGCTTGGGACGGCAGTTTCTGCCGGTTTCCTTGGCGCTGATTTGGATTCCCCTGATCTTCTACTTGCTTAGACTTCGGCATTACCGGAGATCCTGAACGATCACCTCTCTTCGGCTCCTCAGCGCTCCTCCGTCCACCTCCTGATCAAATCAAGTCCATGGCCAGACTCCAGAAAGGTCTTCAGGCTTGAAAGTACAGCCGGCCATCCTTGTGTAATTCCACGGAGAGTTGCCGAATCGAGTTCTTCATGTGTGACGGTCAGGCGAACTGTATCAAATACGGGCTCGATCTCGAACGAAACACGCGATTTCTTTTCCACGTTGCCGCCTTCCGCCCATGAAATAACGAGCTTCTTGGGAGGCACGCTTTCAATGATCTCTCCGGCACCATCAATCTTGGAAAAATCTTTCGCGCGCCGGTGCTCCCATTTGGATCCGGTCTTCCAGTCAGAGACGTTTTTGTGCGCCCAATATTCTGCCGTTAGGTTCTCATTGGTCAAAGCCTCCCAAACTTTCTCCGGTGTCGAAGCGATGTAGATGACATAAACAAAACTAAGCTGATTCATTTTTTCTTTTCCTCCAAAGTGTTCTTGAGTTGGACGAGCATTGCCAAGCGATTGGACTCATACTTCCCGATCCAACGCTGGTAAACCTGGTGGATCGGCACGGGGTTCAAATAATGCAATTTCTCCCGGCCTCGCCAGATTGCTACGACGAGGTTTGCATCCTGAAGCACTTTCAGATGCTTTGTCACGGCTTGCCGGGTGATGTCAACCCCAGCACAAAGATCGCCAAGCGTCTGGCCGTTGCGCTTATAGAGCCGGTCCAGCAGACATCTGCGATGAGGATCGGCAAGCGCCTTAAATACTCCGTCCACGCCTCCAATTATATGCATCCTGTGGGTTGCATATCAAGATGCTGATGACCATAAAATGCCCCTGAATCTAACAATCTGGCTATCATCGGGGCGAAAAGAGCACTGGGCGATCCCGTGAGTGCGTCAACACCCACCCATACCAAAGGCTCATCGACGTACCGTTCAGTATTGAGCGGAATACTCCCGAAGTGCGGCTGCTGCTGCTCAGTATGCTGTTTGAGCGGAACGCCGCTGACGACAAACCGGTGCTGCCCAGCCTGATTGACATCGAGAAGTTACTCTACGGCAAAAAGAACGCGGGGCCGGAAGAGCGTCTCGCGGGACCAAGAAATCCCGGCCTGGAAACGCGCTTTCAACCAGCCGGTTTTCCATTGTGCTTTTTCGGAATTGTCCATCTTAGTTGCTGTGTCTCCTAACGTAGCCAGTTGTTGATGGTAATGAAAGCTCTGTTCGCCAAGCGCCCACCCTGTGATACAACCGAATTTGTGCAGATCAACCTCAAGAACAAATCCGCATTGATCACCGGCGCAGGCCGTGGCATCGGCCGCGCAATAGCTCTTCAATTAGCCGAATCGGGAGCATCGGTCATGGTGAATGACCTCGACCCGGTGGCCGCCGGCCAGACCGTTCAACAAATAGCTGCCGCAGGCGGCGCCGCAGCAAGCCTACCCGGAGACGTCACCCTCCCCGCATTCCCCCAGCAACTCATCGACGCCACCCTGGCCGCATTCGGCGGCATCGACATTATCGTCAACAACGCCGGATACACCTGGGACAACGTGATCCAAAAAACAACCGACGAGCAGTTTCATGCCATGCTCGACATCCACCTCGTCGCTCCGTTCCGCATCCTCCGCGCCGCCTCCGTCTACATCCGCGAAGCCGCAAAAAAAGAAATTCAACAAGGCGTCCGCATTATGCGCAAAGTCGTGAACATCACCTCCATCGCGGGCATAGATGGCAACCCTGGCCAAGCCGGATATTCGTCCGGCAAATCCGGCGTCCTCGGTCTCACCCGGACCATGGCCAAGGAGTGGGGCCGCTATAACGTCAACGTCAATGCCGTCGGCTTCGGCCTCATCGAAACCCGCCTCACCCAGCCCCTCGCCAAACAAGGCGCTGTAATCGAAGTCAAAGGCCGCGACATCCCTGTCGGAGTACAACCCGCAGTGCTCGATGCCATCAAATCAAAGTGTCCCTTGGGCCGATTAGGAACAGTAGAAGAAGCCGCCGGAGCAGTGCTCTTCTTCTGCTCACCATTATCGGATTACGTCACCGCCGAAGTCCTGATCTGCGGCGGCGGATTGCACTTCTGAAAACAGGATAGATATACTTGATGACTTGATCACCCCGGAAATGGCCGTCAGAATGTCTGTTTTCCCTATCAACATTGCTTGGGGATCTGTTTGCATGGGACTCAGCTTGCTAGCTTGGAGACTATAATCCCAGTTCATAACCAGCCCAAAGGCTCCGATTTAGCCCGAGTCCGAACAGCAATGGGGAATGTGCCGGGAAGCGATTGACTTACCAGCACGTGATCGCCAAGGAACTCGTTGTAAGAGATAAGGGCATGAGTGATCCAAAGAATTATCGGGGGATTCCGCAACCTGTCAGCGATTTTTTTGCCAGAGTTCATCTGGAGCCGCCTCTTCGGTACAGTCGAATCCTTGATTACGTCAAGACGGATAAGAGATATCTTCTGGAGCTTAGGTTTCGCAGTGACGTTGACCTAGCATTGTTCGAGAAGTTCATTCAGAACTCCTACATTCGCCTGATTGAGTATCAAACTAAGTCTGACCGTCAGAGCCGCATCTTTGTGATAGACGCACGCATGGTTGAGAATGGTGGATGGGATGCAACTTGGCGGTGGGTCAATGAGGAACTACCACGCATCGGGGCTGCGATAGCAGTTCGCTTCCCACAGTTTGTTCTGCCGGAGTGTCGCTGTATCATCGATCTTAAGCACGAGGGAGGGCGCACCGTAGCCATACCGCGACCGTTTAAGACCAAAGTGATAGGGCAAACGAACCTACCCTCCTTATATGCGCTCCTGAAAGACACATCGGGAACTTTATTGCAGCCGTTCCTAACAAAGTGTGAAGCCGATGCTGACTTTCGAGAGGCCATGATGTACTGCGGACAGGCACTTGGTTTTGACGGTGCAAGTGCTTGGGCCAATCTCTACCGGGCGTATGAAGTGGTCGCAGACCGCTTCGGGGGAGACGATTGCATAACTAGTGCTTACTTGCATTAATACATTTTTGTATTAAAATGTTCGGAGATGCCAAGGCATGCTCCTGTACTGGAATGCTCCGCAGAGGTTAAGAATCATTTACTGGCCACCAGCAAGAGCCGGGCGGAAGAGGTGCGGGCGGTTGAACGAGCGCGCATCATTCTGGCTTGCTTGGATGGGAAAGAAATTCAGCAAGTAGCGCGCGAGCTGGAGATCTCCGTCCCAACGGTGAGCAAGTGGCGAAAACGATTCGCGCAGCGAGGCT
>JBBPYD010000085.1:0-33389 GCA_038200305.1 Bryobacterales bacterium | reverse complement strand
TGGGCGAACCGCGGAGCGCTTCACCGTCAATCAACGCTGGCGCTGGCTCCTGCGCTTCATTTTTCGCGATTGGCTCAAATCCCAGTCGCCCGACCCAGCCCATTTGCCCTTGACCGCTTTGGTTAACTGCCGGATTTAGGCTGAAGCGTCTACCACGTCTTCCATCGTCTTAACAGCCGAAACCGGTTGATCTCGATCGAGCGATAGCACCTCGCTCCGAACGGAATTCACAAACCGCCGTGGATCGGCGTCGGTCCGAACCGCAAGAACTGCCGACTGTGGAGCATTCTGCGCACATGGACGATACACTTGGCGCCTAGCGTCGGCATCGAGATCATGCACGTCCGCCACAATGCCGACGATCTCCAACGGCCGGGAATTGGCACCGGCCAGAATATGCCGGCCGACCGGATCCTGACCTCGCGGATACGCCGGCCAGAACTGACGCGCGAAGCTTTCGTTAATGATTACCACGGGTGCCGCGCCCGGAATGTCTTGCACTGTAAACTCCCGGCCCCTCCTCAGCGGAATCTCCAGCGTGCGGAAGTAGCCTGGCGTGACGGTCTGCATTATCGCGATTGGCCGCTCGCTTAACTTAACCGGCGGCTGCTCCGCCAACTGAACGCCGGCTCCGGCCCAGCCCGTCGTGGGAAGCGTTAGCATCAAGGCGGCGTTACGGACACCCGGCAGCGCTTGCACGCGCCGGACGAGTTCGTCAAAGAACGCTCCTCTCTTCTGCACCGTGTCATAACGCGCGGGCGGCAGGCCGATCTGCATAGTTAATAAATTCGCGGGCTGAAATCCCGGATCGACGACGCGTAAGCGAGCCATGCTCTCCAACAGCAGGGCGGCTCCGATCAGCAACACAACCGAGAGCGCCACTTGACCAATTACCAACACGCCTCGCGCGCTTAACGGGCCGCGCTTCCACCCTCCCCGGTTTGCCGATTCGCCGCTCGCTCGCAGCACGCCAGCCAGATCCACTCGCGACGCGCCGAGCGAGGGCGCCAGCCCGAAAAGCACTCCAGTCACGATGGAGAGCAACAATGCGAATCTAAGCACCATGCCGTCCAGCCGGACTTCCCCAACTCGCGGGAGATCCAGAGCCATCATGCGAGTGATCGAGATCAACATCCATCTGGCCAGCAGCACGCCCAGAGCCCCGCCCATCAATGCCAGCAATAGGCTTTCGGCCAGCAGTTGCCGCACCAGCCGGCCACGTGCGGCTCCCAGTGCCGCGCGCACGGCGAACTCGCGTGAGCGGGAGGTGGCCCGTGCCAGCAACAGGCTCGCTACGTTGGCGCAGGCGATCAACAGCACGAAGCCAACTGAGCCGAACAGCATCCAAAGCATCGAGCGTACGTTAGTCACCAGCCGATCCTTCAGCCGAACCAGGCGGACCGTTGCGCCCGCCCTCGCATCCACCATTTCCGGATGTGCCATCGCATACTGCCGGCTCAACACCGTGAGTTCCGCGCCCGCCTGTTCCAGGCTGACGCCGCGCTTCAATCGCGCAAATCCTTCCAGGATGCCGCTCATGGCGCGGGACTGCGGCGGGATCACGGACAACTCTGACGGCTTGGTCACCCATACGTCTACGCCAGTGAACGGGAACTGAAACCCCGCCGGTAGCACGCCGATAATCGTATACGGGGTGGAATCCATCACAGCCGTTTTGCCTGCCACCAGCGGATGTCCGCCGAACCGCCGTTTCCACAACTCGGCGCTGATTAGCGCCACTGGAGGTCCACCCGGCGTATCTCCTTCGGCAAGAAAACTGCGTCCCAACACCGGCTCCACGCCTAAGACGCGCAGAAAGTTGGCTGAAACCCGGGCCCCGTGGAGTGCTTCCGGTTCCGCCGTGCCGGACAAAGTCATGTTCTCCAGCAGGACGCCAAAAGCTCCGACTTCGCTGAACCGGGCCGCCGTCCGTATTTCCTGATATCGCACCGGTGTCATTCCGCCCATATTCACCAACCGGTCCGGGTCACGATAAGTAAGCGGCTTTAGCAATACCGCATGGGTCACAGAAAACATCGCGGTGTTGCCGCCGATGCCAAGCGCCAGCGTGACCACGGCAGTCACTGCGAAGGCGGGATACTTGCGCATCGTCCTCAGTGCATAAACCATGTCGCGCCACACAGTCTCTAGAAATCCGATGCTATTCATGCGATAATTTTCCCGCATTTCCTACAGCGCCGATTAGACGCCGCAACTAGCTATTCCGATAACCACCGCAGGAGCGGACCGGCTTCGGGATGGGAAGCTAAAACTTTCTTGGCGTTCTCCAGATCTCCCGGATGATTGCGAAAAACCTCCGTGGCGCTCCGCTTACTGCCCCCGCCTTGGATGCCGGCCAGATGCGGGAGCAACACTCCCAGCAGACGGTCATCCAATGCTTTGCCGTCAGGCAGGCGGGCGATGCGGAATGTGCTAATCACCAAACTTGTAACAAGCGCCGGAGGCGCGGCATCTCCCAGCAGAAATTTGCCGTAGATTTTCTCCATCATCGCCAGGCGAAAACGATTATCCACGCCCGGCTTTTCCAGAACCTTGAGCACGCGGTCGAATTCCGCTGGATCGGAGAATAGTACTTCGCCGATCCTCGAAGTCGCATACTCGGTGAAGATGGAACCCACGGCCTTGGTTCCGGCGTGCTCAAGAGTTTCGTCGAGGGACCACTTGTGCCCGTCCGCGGAAATCGCCAATTCAGCGTCAGCAAGGGCGTCCTTCGCGGCTACCACCCGGAGAGTGGCGGACTCGGCCAGCACGTCTGAACTCCGGGCGGAAGGAGAGTTGCTGAACACAACGTATCGGGTTGCAGTATCAATCGGCTTCCCGGACCAGACGCCAGGGACGGAAGTAATCATGGGTGTCGCCGGTTCGGTCTGGCTGATTTGGATTGTGGCTTCGTTGGGCGCCGCTTTGCCTTTCAGCTCCCTTTCGATGCGGACGCGCAGTTCCACGGTGCGGGTTTTCAGCCGCCGGGGAGCGGGCCGCCATTCTCCCGCCGAAGCGGACGTGACGCTGACAAGCAGGATATGGCTCGATTTCTGGATTACCGATTCGCCGTTGGCCTGGACCATCATACTCATCAGAATTAAGAACGGAGCCATTGCAGGACCTCGACGGCGCCAAAAGCCTCCAGCGGCCTTTGCGCGCTGTCTCGTAGACCGGGCTTACCGGCAAATATCTCATCGGCGCGTTGGAGATTCGCTCCGCCTTTGACCCCGAGCAGTCTTGGAAGATACGTTCCGATCAGATTGCGGCCCAGATCGCCGGTATCCGGCAAGGCAATAATTCGAAAAGTGCCTTCCATCAACCGGGCAATCCATGGCGGTTTGGCGCCCAGCATAATCATCCTGGAATATAGATCTGGAAAAACAATCCGGCGCGCAACACCCGACAGAGCGGGGTTCTCAATCTGGCGCATGAAAGCGTCAAAGTCTTCGATGCGGGCGAACAGTTCCGGCAAACGCGCGGAGATGTAGGCCGCAAATAATGGACCATAGGATTGCTTGCGATCCGCGCTCTCGGCGAGCAGCCGGGGAAGCGAGAGCTCGGGCGTTCCGGCCAGGAGAGCCAGATCTACGTCGGGGACAGCGCTTTCGGCTGACTCTACCCTCTGGGGTTGCGGTCCACTGAGAACGGCTTGCAATTCGCGAATGCCGGAAATCGAAAAAACCACCAGCCGGGCTCCAGGCACGATCTCTACTGGCGACCAGGGGCCTGGAACGCCGGTAATAAAAGGACCGGCAGGCGCAAATTGGCTGACTGTGATGGAAACAAGACTGCCTGTTGGTTCCAGGATTTCGCCCTTATAGAGCCGGTCGAATTGGAAGACTGCATCCACGCGCCTTTCCTGTGTGCGGTTTGAAACCTTCACCCAAGGCCCCGTCTGCGAGGAAACAACCGTCAGCAACAAGATGTGCGTGGACCGTAGCAGGTCGGCGTTGACGTTCGGGTCGTATCGAATCATGTAGGGAACTCCGTTTATGGCCACGGCATGTGGGTCTTCAGGGTATCCAGAGAGTCGGGCAGTCGAGTCTCCAGCCCGCCGCCCTTCACAGGTGCGGCCAAACGCGTCTCATTACCATCGAGTGTGGGCACCACCCTTGGGCCATCCACCACTGTCTCGACGAACCTGTTATTGTAAGTCGCCTCAAAGCGCACATCCCAATAGTTCGTTGAAACACTCGAATATAAGCGGCACGCCGGAGAGTCGGTGTTGTCGCTGGCGCCCTGCAGGTTAGTCCAGAAGATAAAATCACAGCGGAAATTGATGTTGAAGCGGAACCGGCTGAGCATCGCATTGGGGATGGTGGGGTGAAATCCGTTGATGCCAAAACCAGGGCTGTCGACGTTCGTCACTTCCCATTGCTGTCCGATGCCGGAAGCGTGGTCCGTCTTGGTGCAGGGGCAGTCGTTCGATCCCGTCGTGGAGGTAGCTGTGTTTCCGCCGGTCCCCTCGGTTCCCCCAGGGCCGTATGCTCCGGAATCGAGAACAGGCGCGGAAATCTTTACGGTGTTCACTTCGAAATAACAAACGGTGGTGTGAAGGGTCGGCGGAGTCGTGGCCTCACTGAAAACGTGGGTAATGTCGAGGCCGGCCCCAGTTGGCGATGTAGCGCAATTCTGAATATTGTTCGCCCAGCCGGAGAACAGCTTATTAAGTCCGCGCTTGCCATCCGGTCCACCACCGATCACACGCGCGATGTTCCGCATGTGAACCGCATCATTCCCGGTAGAGGCAAAGTCGCCTGTGCTGATGCGGGTCGGCACTTGCAAAACGCCGAAAGCGCCCCCTAAATCCTGAGCGGTTTTTTCGGTTCCGTTCGTACCAGCGGTGTTGTTTGTAGTGGTGAGATTGCTAACGCCCTGCACCCGTATAAGCTGCACGTTCATGATGAGAAACGGTTCGCGGTCAATGCGCTTACCCGTATCGTCGTTGTGATTGTACTTGTTGTCGCCATTGCAATCGATGTAGGGGCGGATGTGGAAGCTTCCGGCAGCGTTGGCTCGCAGCGTCGCTTTCAAAGGATCGCCAGTGTCCGCCACAAGCCCGGGGTCATTGGAATTTCCAGTCAGGTTGATGATGGCATCCGGATCGCCCTGTGCATCGGCTACATGACTGAACCGCTGCACGCTCCAGCGCACCGGAATGCTTTTGCCGGCAGGCTCCACCTCCACCGTTAGATTGATCCGGTCGTCATCCGGTATGCAATTCTCAACAAGGACCAGCGGCTCGTTGGTGGCAAACTTTTCATTGCAGTCCTTATCGGCAGGCCCGGCGTCGGCGATCTTGAACTCATGCCGGGCGACGGGGGAATTGCTGCCGCCACCGGTAATCGTGGCCCGAACGATGTTCGCCGGTGTGGAAGGGATATCGGCCTTAAGCTTCTTGAAGCGCACGACGGTGAAATTGTCCCGGTCGCATCCCTTGTCCACATCCCTGACACCCAGACGAATCTGCACGTCCCGTAATTCGGTGCTCACGGTTTCGCCCTGCACCCAGAGCTTCATGCCGTCCACAGCGAAGGTGAGTGGATGATCGATATCGGCATCGAAAGCCTGTTCCGCTTGAGTAGCGCCGGAGGCGATCTCTTCCTTGAAAATCTTCAAGCCATAACTTGCAGACACCTTGGTCTCACTATAGGCAGGCGCATATTTCACGGTCCAACAATTAAGAAATAATTTTCCCTCGAACCCATCCGGCTTCACCTTCTTGATGGTGATCATTCCGCGCCCGTGCTGCTTGGCTCCATCCTGTTTGTGAAGATAGCGCGCCTCTGTCAGCTTTGCCGCCGCGGTAAACGCAGCCGGTTCGCCGTCCGCGGGGATCACAGCGCGGCTCTTGTGCAAGACAAGTTCAGCCTTGAGTACGGTCATGGTGGCCCGGTCACCCTCGGCCGTTTTGCCATCGTCCATTACCCCCTCAACGCCCACCACCCAGCCGGTATCGCTCATCTTGGCGCTGACGGATTTGCCTTGCACCCAAAATGTCTTGCCTTTCGCGGCGTCGATATCGGCATTCGCGAAAACCAGAGTGGTCGCATCAATGGCCGTCTGGCCCTTTTCGGGTTTCTCCTGAAGGGAAGTGAACATTTCGACTCCCCCACTGATCGGTTCCAGCGCAAGCTTGCCGGTGAATGAGGCCGGTTCGGCCTGTTTCAAGACCAACATGGCCCGCTCGGCAAAGAAGTGATCGCCGTCTGGACCCTGCTCAAGAATGGGACGGCCGGGGTCCACCTTCGGGCCGTCGGCGAGCTTCACCGGGTCGCCTCCAGCGGCGGGCCTCGACTTGTAAATTTCCACTTTCAACTTGACGCAGGTAATCTTCTCAGTCACCTCCGGCTTGGGTGAAATGGTTCCTTTTTCGAGCTCCAATTTCAGATCGGTGGCTTCCATGCCGGAACTGTTCTTAATCGCCTCCATGTAAACGGTCCGTCCGCCGAGTTCATCCTTCTTTACGATGAAAGGCGACGGGAGCGCGACGGTGCCGTCTTTCTTGTCATAAATCTTCACCGTGTCGGCAGGGTAAGTGAACTTTCCTTCCCCATCGTAATCGGCGGCCGCGCTCAGAATCACAGGAATCCGGTGGGGCTTCACGCCCGGCTTGTCTTTGCCGTGGTAATCCTGCTTAACGATGATGATCTTGGGATCGGCGACCACAATTTTGGGCGCCGGACGAAGCGGCAGAATAACTACCGCCTGATTCTTCTGTCCCACCACTACCTGAGCATCGTCGATTTTCGGAGGAACGGCATAGTCGTCGGAGACGCTCTTCGGCAGGGTCAGGGCGATTTTGTACGGACCTTCTTTCCTGTCCAGGAACTCCGAGATCCCGGTCCCATCCGCGCTCGGAGTATCGCCAGGAGTTGTCCCGGTCACCTTCACCCCGACCTTGCCGAGCAGCTTGTTATCCGCGCCCTTTACAGTCACTTCAAGGTCGCCTGTGATGGGCGCCAACACGACAGGAACAGTTTCGTCATCGCCATCCTTCAACGTAACTTCGACGGCGCCTCTGGGAGGCGCAAATTTCTCTGCGTCTTTACCCTGGACCACGACGGTGATGTTGTGCTTTCCCACGGCGACCACGCCGAAATCGGCGATTCCCGTGTTTGTGTCCGTCGGCTTGCTCCCCGCAAGCGACGACGTAACCTGGGAAGCGAACACGTGAGTGGGATCGCCCTGTATGGATACTTTCACCTTCAAACGGGCCTGTTCGACAGGTTTGGGTGGCGGAGTCTCAATGGGCGGCGGGACATCGGCGAGAACCGGCTCGGCCTCTTCAACTGCGACCGGCGGAGAGGTGGGCTGTGTGGCGTACGGGCACGTGGCGATGGGTCCGGGCCGCGAGGCAGGGAATTGCTGTGGCAGCGGCAGCGTCCTGGGCGGTAACACAAGCAATGGAATCACAGGGCGGGAAGGCGGTAACGGTTCCACCCATGCCGTCCTCGTGGGCATCGCAAGTGGTGGAATTACGGGACGGGAAGGTTTGGTTACCGGTGCGGAAGTAGGGGCGGCCGGCTCGCTTTCAGGCTCAGGAGTCTGCGGGGCCACCTTCGAATTACTCTTGGATTTACTCTTCTTAGATCCTGACCGGCACATAATTCTACAATTTCCTCAACCCTAAATACCTTTTGCAGCGCTCTTTTCCAGGAACACACCCAGATATTTCACAGCTTCCGGATGTAGCCGCTTTGCTCTCACAACGGGATCGTTCTCACCCTTTAAGACTGAACTCGCCCAACCATATTGCGGATCGGAATCAAAGTCGCTTCCCAGCATGAGCATCAGCACGATGTACGTGTAGATTGGATCCCTGCCGGCCAGTCCATAAGCGGACGCACGTTGAAACCCGTTCTGAATCATCGCTCGAATGGCAGGTTCGCCCAGGAACGACACCTTTTCCGGAAAAATCGCGTTCAGCCGCTGAAACATGTAGGTTTCCGCTCCTCCGCCGCTGAAGGCGGGGAGCCCGTCCTTTACTTCTTGGTCGAGCTTTTTAAGGGCCTCGTCGAGATATTCTTCTTCGGGACCAAGGACCGCCAGCCCGTACTCTCCGGCTTTGTCCCAAAGGAGCTCCATCCGCTTCTGTTCTTCTGCGATCTCTTTATCGTTCAGAATTTCTGCTCCTGCAGGAAAAAGCGGATCGGAGTCAAAGCGGCTCCCAAGCATAAACATGAGATGAAGATACATTACGATAGTGCGCTCGGTTCGGAATTGATGCGCTTCGGCCTGTTTGCGCCCAAAACTGACGATGGCAGGGAGAGCGGCGTTGCCAATGGCCTCGCATTTCTCGGGGAACGTTTCGCGCAGATAATCGGCGGCGCTGGCTTCGAATCCCGCGCTCGAGTACTTATCGAAGGTATCCATCTGATTTGGCGAATAATCATAAGATTCCGTTATTGTTCTGTTGAAGGCGCTGTTTAAATGTTCCGCCAACGAACGACAGGCCAAGCCGTTCATAGAGCTTTGCAATGCGGTCCACCTGCACATTGCTAGAGATACTTAAGCATAATTCCCGCGCACCCCGGATAGTAGCCCAATCCCGGAACGCTCTAATCAGCCCCACCGCCGCACTCCAGGTGCGGTGTTCCGGCGCGACAAACAGGAAGGTATCGGACGCTATCGTCTCATCGCAGAAGTATATTCCGAGATGGAGCCGGCGAGCATGCCCACCGGTGTTTCGCCCAACACCGCCACAAAGACGCACTGTGTTTCGGGAGTTTCCAGATGTTCGAGAATAACATTTCCCGCCTTGTCGCGGTGATAAGGAAGAAATGCGTAGGCGCCTTCTGCATGCATCATCGACCCGAGTTCGATCAGCGCCTCCAAATCGTCCAATGTCCCGAGCCGGATCTTCACCATTTTCTATTGTGGATTCCTTGAAATTGTACACCAGAGCACGATGGCGACACGGTGTCACGCGCCCAAATGCCCAAAACCGCATCCGAAACAACTCGCCGCTCGTAGTACCATATGAATGATCGTGCTACAGACGTGGCAGCCGGGACTTCATGCATATTCCTGACGGATTTCTTTCACCTCCGGTATGGGCGGCCCTGGATATCGTAGCTCTCCCGGCGGTCGGCTACATGGCCAGGAAAGCGCAGCGCGATTTCGATGAAACGCGCATCCCCCTCCTCGGCGTAATGGGCGCTTTCGTTTTCGCCGCGCAAATCGTCAATTTCCCGGTAGGCATAGGCACCAGCGGCCACCTGGTCGGGGCCGCTCTGCTCGCCATCACTCTTGGACCCGCATCGGCGAGCCTTGTCATGACCGCGATCCTGATCATGCAGGCGTTCGTTTTCCAGGACGGCGGAGTGCTCGCCCTTGGCGCGAACGTGGTGAACATGGCGCTGCTGGGAGTACTGGCCGGTTATCTGCCCTTTCATATCTGGGGGGAAGGCCCCAAGCGTAAATTCGCGGTGTTCCTCGGCGGGTTTCTCTCCGTGCTGACTTCCGCCGTGCTTGCTCTCTCGGAACTGCTCGCGTCGGGTGTCGCCATGCCGCGCATGGTTCTGGGCGTTTCGCTCGGACTCTTCGTGGTGTCGGCCGTTCTGGAAGGCGTTATCACCCTGGCTGTCTTTCAATCCCTTGAAGCTATCAACCCGCGCTTTATCCGGCAGCCTTTGGCGCGGCGCAGCAGGGCGCTTGCGGCTGTTGCTCTCGCGGCGGTGATTATGGTGGTAGGGGGTGTTCTGGTGGCGTCCACACACCCGGACGGAATTGCTAAATTGGCGCAAAGCACCGGCATCGCAAGCCACGCAACCGCTCTGGTCGCCACGCCCCTCGCCGATTACGAATGGAAATTTTGGAACTCCCCCTGGATACGAAAAGCAAGCGCCGGGCTGTTTGGTTTGTTTCTGATTTATGTGTCGATATATGGCTTCTGCCTCTTGATCGGCCGAACTCTGCGTGGACCTGCGGCCGAACCAATCGTCAGTCGCGTGATTTCCGATGTGGACTAATGCGCCTCACCCTCGCACTGATTCTGGTCCTCCCATTTCTCGCGCAGGCGCAACCGGTTTCTACCGATCAGCGCATCGCGGCTTCTGAAAAGGCAGCCGCGGCACAGCCCAACAATCTTCGCCAGAAGATCCAGCTCGCCTTCCTGTATCTGCAAAAAGTTCGCGAGACCACCGACTACAGTTATTTGGATCGAACCATCAAGCTAACCAATGAGGTGCTCGATCAAGATAGCGGCAATTTCGCGGCACTCCGGCTTCGCAACGAAATTGCGATGATGCGGCACGAATTCCGGCAGGTTGCCGAGTCTGCGCACGATCTCACAACCGTCGCTCCGTCCGATGCCGGCAACTGGGGCAATTTGGGTGATGCCCTGATGGAACTCGGCGAGTACGAACGTGCCGAACAGGCGTACAAGCGGATGCTCGCGGCCCGGCCTGGCCTCGAAAGCTACAATCGCGCGGCGTATTATTCCTTCGTGAAGGGCGATGCCGCGGACGCGATCGCGCTGATGAAGCTCGCCATTGAGGCAGGCGGTAAGGCCCCGGAGCCCGTCGCCTGGTGTTATAGCGAACTCGGCGATATGTACTTTAAAACCGGTAAGCTCGCAGAAGCCCGCGCCTCTTACCAAACCGCGATCCAACTGTTTCCCGCCCTTCACAAAGCGCACGCCGGACTCGGCCGCCTCTTTGCGGTGGATGGGCGGCTTGCCGATGCGATTGAAAGCTACAAACGCGCTCAGACTGCTGTGCCGCTGGTGGAATACTCCGCTGCCCTGGAGCAGCTTTACACGGCCCAGGGGAAGCTGGAAGAAGCGAAAAGACAGCGTGCATTAATAGACGTGGTGGATAAGCTCAGCCGCGCGCGCGGTGAGACTGCAAACCGCGTCTTGGCGCTCATCTATATCGAAGAAGACCGCAAACTCCCCGATGCCGTGCAACTCGCCGAAGCGGAACTGGCGAATCGCGGCGACGTCTACACCTACGATGCGCTCGCCTGGGTGTATCGCAAACAAAAGCGCATGGCGGAGGCCCAAAAGATGGCGCAAAAGGCGCTGCAATTCAACACGCCGGAACCGGTCTTCTATTACCACGCCGGTGTCATCGCCGCCGAGGCCGGAGACAAGGCAGAAGCAAAACGGTTGCTTACAAAAGCTTTGGAACTGAACAGCCGGTTCGATTTCCAGCAAGGCCCCGAAGCGAGCCGTCTTCTGAAAACACTATCCAATTAAACGGCCTGGCTGAATCCAGCCAAGCGATACGCTCGTCAGCAGAATTCCAAGCACCACCACCACCGCCGCGGAAGCGACCGGAAGATACCGGAACGCGGGATTCCGCGCGGTGCTTTGCGGATCGGGCAGCCACGTTTTGGCATAGACAACCAGCAGTCCAATCGAAGTCAGCACCACGGCAAGTCCCGCGCTGAAACCCACTAGCAGAACGATGCCCAGGCCAATGCGTCCAATGGCGATCGCGCTCAAAAGGAGCACTAGTCCCGAAGGGCAGGGAACCAGGCCGCCGCTCGCGCCAAGCGCAATCAGGCTGCCCATGGTGACCTCGCCCTCCGGCAAATGACTGTGCCCATTCGGCCCATGATCGTGCTCGTGGTCATGGTCATGATGATCGTGCGTGTGTGCCGTGTGCACGTGAACCTGGTCATGACCGTGATCGTGCGTGTGTGCCACAGGCGCGTGGACGTGATCATGAGTATGCGGGACCGCATGACTGTGTGCGGCGGAATGCACGTGAACATGGTCATGATGATGGTGGGTGTGGCGGCCAAGTTTCCTTATCCGCTTATAAAACAACGTCGCCCCGATCCATACAATCGTCAATCCCGAAATAGCACCCAATATCGGGTACAGCCGTTCCGGCAAAATATACTGCGAGAGAAACAACGTCACAAACGCAAGCGCAAAAACGCTGATGGTGTGTGTAAACGTCACCATCCCGCCCAGAAATGCCGCGTGCTTAAACGTGCCCCGCGATCCCACCAGATAAGCGGCAACCATCGTCTTTCCGTGTCCCGGTGAAAACGCGTGGATCGCCCCAAGTCCAAACGCGACCGCAATCCCGATCAAAATCATGCTGAGGCTGATCTCTTTGTGGCTCAAGAGATCCGACAGATAATCGCCTCGCACCACCGTCCCCGCAGCCTGCGCCGCCGCGGGGGTGGCCACTGGAGCGGGTTTCGTCTGCTGTGGAACAACTGGCTTCGCCACGGGTTCCACCTTGGCTACCACCGGTGCGTCCTTCAATTTCACCGGCGCATCGGAGGTCCATTCCACTGACGCCTTCAAAACCTGCGGCGGAGAAACCGTTGAATCCTGCGGATACACGGTGAGCGCCTGGCTTCGATCCTCAGATCCAGCACTGGTCTTGCGAATCGACGCCCCCTTACCTGCCGCAACCACAACCTCTTTCCAGCCAGCCCGATCGCGATAATTGTTGTCTTCGTACTCCAACTTGCCCGTCACATCCGGCACCCGCAACCGCGCGGTAATCCGCATAATCGGCATGTTTCCAGCGCCGTCGGCCACCACGATTTCTGAGCTTTCATACCTTGGGCGCAACACTTTTCCGTCAGACCGAAGCACCAGATTACGCGCCCAATCCCGCATCTGCTGTGCCGCCCTTTGTTCCAGTTGCTTACGGGGACTCGCCGCGGTCAGATTCCATTGCTGCAACATCTCAAACGTTGGAATCTCCGCCAGATCCAGCGCGTACACAATCTCCGCTTGCCCCTCTCCAGCCACGATCCGCGCATAGTGGCTCACGCTGAAGTTGCCCATGGGATGAGCGTCCACTCTCATGACAGAGAGCGCCAACAACAGCGCAAAAACAGGCCGGACAACACACAGGGTGGGTTTCACAGTACTCCTTCTAAACTCCACTACGATTGTATGCCGCCTGTTGGATGTTCGTAGGACCCCTTCGTTACAATCTTGCAAGGACCATAAAACGGAAGTAATGGAAAAACGCCCCTGCCGCATTCTCATCGCCGACGACCAGTCCGACGTACTGGAGGCGCTCCGGCTTTTACTCAAGGCCGAAGGCTACCAGATTGAAGCCGTCACGTCCCCAGCAGCGGTGGCGGCCTCCCTGGAATCCCGCGAATTTGATGTGCTTTTGATGGATTTGAACTACACGCGGGATACAACTTCAGGCCAGGAAGGGCTGGACCTGCTGGCGCGCATCCAATCCATCGACGTCATGCTTCCCGTCATCGTCATGACCGCCTGGGGCAGCGTCGAACTCGCAGTCGAAGCCATGCGCCGCGGAGCCCGCGATTTTGTTCAGAAGCCTTGGGACAACGCCCGACTCCTCTCCATCCTGCGCACGCAAATCGACCTCAGCGAAGCGTTGCGAAAGGGCCAGCGTCTGGAGGCGGAGAATCGCCTGCTTCGCGCGGACGGACGGCCTCGCTTCATCGCCGAATCGGCCGCCATGCAACCCGTCCTGCAGCTCATCTCCAGGGTCGGCCCGTCCGACGCGAATGTACTCATCACCGGCGAGCCCGGCGCGGGCAAGGAAGTGGTCGCCCTCACTCTGCACGCCATCTCCGAACGCGCCTCAAAACCACTTGTCACCGTGAACGCCGGCGGCCTGGCGGAAGGCATTTTCGAAAGCGAGCTCTTTGGCCACGTCAAGGGTGCCTTCACCGATGCCAAAACCGATCGTGTCGGCCGGTTTGAACTTGCCGACGGTGGCACCATTTTTCTTGACGAGATCGCCAACGTGCCCTTCAACCTGCAGGCCAAACTCCTCCGCGTCCTGGAAACCGGGGAAATGGAACGCGTCGGTTCTTCCCGCACCAAGAAGGTGAATGCCCGCGTTCTCTCGGCCACCAATGCAAATCTTAGTGAAGAGATTACTAACAACCGTTTCCGTCAGGACCTGCTGTTCCGCCTGAACACCATCGAAATCCATCTGCCGGCCTTGCGGGAACGCAAGGAGGATATCCCTCTGCTCGCATCGCATTTTCTCACCACGCACGCGCAGCGCTACCGGAAACGCCTCAACGGCTTCGATCAGGCAGCCATGCAGGCGCTAGTCGAAAATTCCTGGCAGGGGAACGTGCGGGAATTGAACCACGTCGTGGAGCGTGCGGTTCTCATGGCGCAGGATAATCTCATTAAACTTCGCGATCTGGCCCTGCGCAGTGTTCGCGAAGGCCCCGCCCGCTTGGATGAGATGAGCCTGGAAGAGGTGGAGGAAACATTGATCCGCAAGGCGCTCGCCAAGTACGATGGCAACATCAGCCACGCCGCAAACGCTCTCGGTCTGAGCCGCAGCGCGTTATACCGGCGCTTGCAACGATACGGTTTATAGGTGCTGAAACATCCCTTCCACATAAAATTGATGCATGAGCGGCGCGTTCAGCTTTTAGGGCTCGCCTCCGGATTACCAGCCGTCCTGGTCTCCCTCATCATTCTGTGGACAGGCGGCTTTTCACCCAAGGTCCAGTGGACTCTCGGCATTCTGATTCTAAGCTCTTGGTTCGGATTCACCTCGGCACTGCGCGAACGGGTTGCCTCTCCGCTGCGCACCCTTGCCAGCCTCCTCGAGGCCATGCGCGAAGGGGACTTTTCCATTCGTGCCCGCGACGCCCGTACCGAAGATGCTCTGGGCGAAGTCATGCAGCAGGTGAATGCCATGGGAACCACTCTGCGGATGCAGCGCCTGGGCGCGCTTGAGGCGACAACGCTGCTGCGTAAGGTGATGGAAGAGATCGATGTAGCCGTGTTCGCCTTCGATGGCAAACAACGCCTTCGCCTGGTGAATAAGGCAGGCGAAAAGTTGCTTGGCCAGCCCTCGGAGCGGTTGCTGAACCTTACCGCCGAAGACCTGGGGCTGGCCGACTGCCTGCTCGGCGAAGCCACCCGTACCGTGCAGCGGACCTTTCCCACCGGTGCCGGACGTTGGGGTATCAGCCGCAGCACGTTCCGGGAAGGCGGACTCCCCCATCAACTTCTCGTCGTCACCGATTTAACACGCCCCTTACGCGAAGAGGAGTTACAGGCATGGCAGCGCCTGGTCCGCGTGTTAGGGCATGAGCTCAACAACTCACTTACACCCATCAAGTCCATTGCCGAAAGCCTCGCCAGCCTGCTGTCGCGCAATCCCCGGCCAGACGATTGGGAGGACGATACCTCTAGGGGACTTGCCATCATCGCCAGCCGTAGTGAGGGCCTCAGCCGTTTTCTCGGCGCGTACGCTCGCCTGGCCCGTCTCCCCCGGCCCCGCTTTGAATCAGTGGAAGTGGAAGCATGGGTACGGCGCGTCGCCTCGTTGGAGACCCGCCTCACACCTGCCATCGAACCAGGCCCCGCGCTGTCCTTGCAGGGCGATCCCGACCAGTTAGAGCAGCTACTCATCAATCTCCTCCGCAATGCAGTGGATGCGTCTCTTGCCACTTCCGGCCAGGTCAGCATCGCCTGGAATCGAAACGGTTCGCAACTGGAGCTGTTCGTTCGCGACGAAGGCCCCGGCCTGTCGAACACCGCAAATCTGTTCGTGCCGTTCTTCACTACCAAGCCAGGCGGCTCCGGCATCGGCCTGGTCCTCAGCCGCCAGATCGCTGAGGCTCATGGCGGCTCTCTCACACTGCGAAATCGCGAGTCTTCGGCAGGCTGCGAAGCCTGGCTGACCTTGCCTGTTTAAGGAAATTCCATGCCGATCATGCTACGATTGCCCAATGCGAATCAGGGCCTTTTTCCTGCTGTTTTTGGCGTGTCTACTCTCATTAATGACCTTCGGTCAGGGCACCACCTCCCGTTTGGTCGGCGTCGTACTCGATTCTTCCGGCGCCGCCGTTCCTAACGCAACGGTTCACCTCATCAATGAAGGGACTGGCTCGGCCTTTACCACCGTCACTGGTAATACCGGCGGCTACACATTCGAAGCCGTTCAGCCCGGCAAGTACGAGGTCTCGGTGGAAGCCGCCGGATTTCGCAAATTCGCATCGCGCGGCAACGCTGTCACTATCGGCCAGCCGGCCACCGTCAATGTGACGCTGGAACTCGGCAACGTCTCGGAAACCGTCGAGGTGAGCGCCACCGCCCAAGCCGTTCAGACCAGTTCTTCGGCGAACATCGGCAACGTGATCGAAGAGAAAACTATTAAAGATCTGCCCATCGTCGGTACGCGCGGCCGCAATCCCCTGGGTCTCGTCGATCTCCAACCCGGCGTAATCGATACACAAGCAATTAGCGGCGGAGCCGTCGTCGTATTTGGTGCGCGAGACCGCGCCTGGAACATCACGCTCGATGGCATCGACAACAACGAAAGCAGTAGCGGCGGATCGAATTTCGCACCGCTCCGCACCAACCCGGATTCGCTTGCCGAGTTCCGCGTGATCACATCCAACGCCAGCGCCGAATACGGCCGCAGCAGTGGCGGCCAGGTCGCCATGATCACTAAGTCGGGATCGAACGAGTTCCACGGCGGGGCATTCGAGTTCTACCGCACGCCCCGCTTCAACGCCAATGAGTGGCAGAACAATTACAACAGCATCGGGAAGAAGCAGTTTGTGCAGCACGTCTTCGGAGGCGATATCGGCGGCCCCATCTTCAAGAACAAGACGTTCTTCTTCGTGAACGCCCAGGGCCTCGCCGCTCTGTCAAGCACCGGCGTCACCCAGACCGTGTATACAGACTCCGCAAGAAAAGGACTGCTCCGGTATGTGGTTGGGGGCCGCAACAATCCCGCCGGGTCGCCTGGCGCGTCAGTGGATGCAGGCGGCAACGTCGTTCCCGGCGTGAACGTAGCAACCTACAACGTTGTTGCCAGCGATCCTCTCCACCTCGGTCTCGATAAGACCACCCAGGCTCTGGTCAATGCCGCGCCGCTGCCCAATCGCTTCAATGTCGGCGATGGATTGAACACCGCGGGATTTGCCTTCGCGGCCCCCAGCCAGGAGCGCCAGCACGATATCACCTTCAAGGTCGACCATATTATCAATGCCAGAAACACCGTCTACGCCCGCATCTCCTGGGGCCAGCAAAATACGAATTGTGACAGCGCCAACGGTGGGTTGTCATTATTCCCCGGAACCCCTTGCCAGGTAAACACCAAGCGCGACCCGAAGAACTTCGCCTTCAACTGGCGCTGGAATCCCACCGCCCGCCTCACCAACGAAGCCGTTTTCGGTCTGAACCGCTTCGGGTTTATTTTCGATCAGCCGGCCGCCGATCTGAATAAGCTGTCATTTGCGGGCGCAAACGCTTCCCCTGTCGCCGTGCCAGCGGCGGAATTCGGCAACTCCCGCACTCTCAAGACCTGGCAGTTTGTCGATAACCTGGCCTACCAGTGGAACAATCATGCTCTGAAGTTCGGCACTAACCTGCGCTTCGGCCGCGAGATCGACGCGCGCGGCAGCGTCGGGGCCTATAACGCGGCAACAGACGTGTATTTCAACGCGGATATCGACAACACCGCCTTCGGCATTCCCGCCAACGTGAACCAGTCCAACGATCTGCCCACTCTCCGCACCGGCGTCAACTTTCTACTGGGCCGCGTTGGTGAGGTGCAACGCGGATTTGCCGCTCCTAATGGCCAGAGCTTCGTCACCGGCCTTTTGCCCTTTGATGCAAGTTGGAATGAATACGATTTCTACTTCCAGGACTCCTGGAAGGTCCGCAGCAATCTGACCATCGACCTCGGCCTCCGTTGGGAGATGAAACTGGCGCCCACCTCCCCGAATCCGGTAATATCCCATCCCGACCAACCCCTGGTGTTCGGAGCCTCGCCAACGAACACAGCCCAGTGGGTCTCCGGCTCGCCGTTCCGCAACAGCCTGGGCGACCTTGGGCCGTCTATCGGAATTGCGTGGGATCCATTCGGAACTGGCAAAACTTCCATTCGATCGAACTACCGCATCGCCTATGATCGCCTCAATTCCTTTCTGCTGTCGTCGCAGGTCTTCAATAATCTGCCCGGCTTGATCTACAGCTATGACGACACAGGTGTCGGCCAGAAAGATACCCGCCTATCCACCATCACGCCCGTTGCGCCCCCTGCGAACGTAAGCCCTGCCAGCTTCAGAAAACCGGCGCCGTTCTCAAGCGCATCCATCGCGGTAATGGACCCGAACTTCAAGATCCCGACCACTCACCAGTGGGCCTTCAGCCTCCAGCGCGAAGTCTGGAACGGCGGTGTTTTTGAAATCGACTACATTGGCCGCCGCGCCTATCACCTGCTCGGAGCTTACGACGCGAATCAACCCAATCTGTTTGCGCCAGGAATGCTCGACGCCTTCAACACGGTGAAAAACGGCGGCCAATCCGACTTGCTCAATCGCCTCTTCTCAGCCGACAGCCGGGTCGCCGCCGGCAAGACCGCATCGGACATGATCCGCTCTCAGTACGTGAGCCAGTTGAACCTGAACAGCTACGCCGCTATCCTGAGCTCAGAAGGACGGCGAATCCAGCCCAGCCCCAACGGCCCGCAGAATGTCACCGCCCTATCCGGCGCAGGCCCCTACGCGGTAATTCCATTCCCGCAGTTTTCCGGTTCCGTGACGGCAATCGACTCCAACGATTTCTCCACCTATAACGGACTCGTGCTCCAATACTCTCAGCGCTATAAGAACGGGATTCAGTTCCAGCTCAGCTATACGTATTCAAAGGCTCTCGCCACCCGCGACTTTGATCCGACCTTCACCGTGGTTGGCACTCAAAACACCCAATCGGCAACATCTACGCCCTTTGATCTCTACAATCGCAAACTGAATTATGGCGAACCGCAATACGATCATCGCCACGCGATCCAGGCTCACGGAACCATCGAACTTCCTTTTGGCAGAGGCAAGGCGTTCGCCCGCAATCTGCCCGTTGCCCTTGACCGGATCGTTGGAGGCTGGGAACTCGCTCCTGTCTTCACGTACTACTCGGGACGCCCGTTCACGGTGTTTTCCGGCGCGAATACGTTCGGCAGCGTCGTGCAGTCCACCGCGAATTGCAACGGCTGCTCGCCCAGCCTCGGCCAAGTGCAGGAAGTTGCCGGATACAAGTGGTTCTTCAATCCCGATACCGATAAATCGAAGTTCAGTGCGCCTGCCGCCGGCCAATTTGGGAACACCGGCAAAGGTTATTTCTTCGGTCCGCGGGTCATCGATATCGATATGGCGCTGCTCAAGCGGGTCCGGATCACTGAGAGAATGAACCTGGAACTGCGCGCCGACGCGACCAACATCACAAATACTCCGTCGTTCGGTTTACCCACCGCGACCATCACCTCCTCCACGTTCGGAAGAATCGGCGGCACGGTAGAAAGCGGCTCCCGCAAAATACAGTTGGGAGCGAAATTCAATTTCTGAGGGCGCTTGAGACCATCATCGTGCTAACGCTTTTCTTAAAATCTCAGCTTGCAACGGATCGAAATTGGGGTTCAGCGCAAGAGCTCGTTTGAGATAGTCGCGGGAAGAAGTCTTATCCCCCACCGCCCGCGCAATCATACCCGCATGGTAAAAGAGCCTGGCATCCTTCGTGCCCAACCGAAGCGCCAACTTCATCGTTTGGGACGCTTCGGTCAGCCTTCCCGCTTTTAGGGCAGACCACGCAACGGTATCCGCGCCATAGATATCGCGGCGCTCTCGAAATTCCTGGACGGCATTTTGATACGCCTCATCGGCGCTGAGTTCATGATCGGCATGGAATAAGACAAGCTGCCGGTTGGAAGCCGCCCCGTTAGCGGCGGCAAGCCGTCCAATCTGTTCCACCAGCGCATATCGGGATTCTGCCTCGCCTTGGCGGCCCGTGAGTTTATAAAGATCCCCCAGGCTGGCAACAAACGCAGGATCGGGAAGAATACGAACCGCGTGCTCGTAATGTTCAATGGCCTCGCGCACGTCGCCCCTGGCCGCGCGCACCCTGCCCAACGAAGACAGAGCGTTCACGTATCCAGGGAAAGACGTGAGCGCGGAGCGGTAATGTTCCTCGGCAGCTTCGTACTTACCAACTGAAAACGCCACCTCACCCAATTGCCAATAGCACCACGCGACTGTTTCCCGCGGCGGCGCGCCGCTGTCGAGCGCTAAGGCGAGCGCCCGGACCAACAACTTGTGCGCTTCACCGGCTTCACCTCGCAGCAGAGCAAAACGGGCCAGGCGTGTTTGTGCTCCAGCAGCGGTGAAACCAAGCCGCTGCATCCGGTCGTAGGCGGCCGCGGCCTTTTCATAGTCACCCAACTCGAGCAGCGCGTCGCCGAGTTGAGCCCAAACCGATCCCTTGCCAGGGTCAAGCTGTGTCAACAGAATTGCGTGGTCTCGCGCACTGATAAATTCATGCGCCGCGAATTCCGCATGCGTCAAGGCAGATAATCCGCCTGAGTTCCGTTGCGCCGGAACGGAGGCTAACGACAGACGGGCTGCATTGGCCGCCAACCGGAGATAGTCCGCATTGTTCGTTTCCCTCACCTTCTGGAGAAAGCAGGAGGCCAGCATGTTCTGGGCAAGAGAATCTTCCGGATCGCGTTTAACCCGTTCCGAGAGGAATCGGATCTTTCCCGCGATTTCGAGTTCATCGGAAGGAAGCGGCTTGGCCGCAAGGCGCGGGACAGCGAGGAGAGAAAATGTTTGCGTCGTCCGGGGGCGCCACAAGCCGCTCAATGCAACCAGACAGGTCAGGAGGGCGGCGACTCCTCCAATGCGCGCAAGTCTCATTACCCACCGGGTCGCAAAACTCCCCGCTGCTCTCTGCTCCATCACTCTTGGGTTCACTGCCGGGTCTGGTCGTCAACTCCGGACACGAACGGCTGAATGGGGTCGGGGACAAATGGAAATACATTCCGGAACGGAACTTGATTGCCATTGACGTTATCTCCGAGCGGCACGCCGTTATTGATCATTGTGAACGTGAGGTCGACCACATCGTCCACGAGCCGTCTGCCGCCCATTTTTCCGAAACCTCCATTCGGATTGTTACCACCTCCGGTTCCATTGTTCGGAACTGACAGATCGAGCCGCAGAATATCTCCGTTCCGCTGAAGGATGCCAAGGAGCGTGTTGATGTGGGCATCGTCCGTAGCAAAGTTTTTCAGACCAGTGATAAGGCTATCCCGAAATCTGCCATTCGCATCGTCTTGGGTCGTCGCTCCGTTGTACTCATTCTTTCGTGCCGCCGGGATCAGGGTGTTATTGACCAGAGGATTCCCGCTCCGGTCGACGGTCACGTATTGTCCGATTCCCAGAACCTCGGCGTTATCGGTGATGATCTGGCCAATTTGCCGCTGCGTCACGGCATTAATTCCAATCACATTAGAAGTCCCGCGCAGCAGAACGGCGGGGACACTGACTACCGTTAGCATGGAATTGAACCCTGCGTAAGTATCTCGGCCTCCTCGTCCTCCCAGTAGCGTTCTATCGGGATTTCCTGGATTGGCCAGGGAGGAAGCCACAAACCGATTGGCCCCGGTGTCATCAAGGAAAAAAGGATCGTCGGCCGCCCCGGCGAAAAAGCTGACGCCAGTTGCCGAATCGGTGGTCACCACCGGCGGAGGTGGCGTATAGTCCTGGGTCGCAACCGTGGTGGCCGCCTTGAAGCTCCGTCCATCCGGCAAGGTGATGGTGGCGGTTTGCGTGGTCAACCGGCCCAGTCCCTTCGAATAGGTGACATCCACGAATGCATCGGGCGTGGCGTCTCCCGTGTTCTCGATTTCGAATCGATACCGGATGTTATGGTCGAAAATCGCCATGCCGAAGTGTTCGGACGATACGACAAATCCTTGCGTGCTCAAGATGAGAACCACTTTGGAGTTATCATTTGGATCGAGAAAGGCCCACAGATCGGCGATGTCGGCGCCGCGATCTTGAGCGATCGTGGGTGAATCGATGTGATCCGAAGCCCGGACGCGTGCCGCTGGAGCCGAATGGAACGCGGCGGCGGCTATTATCGCAAGCGCGCCGAAGCCAATCAGCATGGTTTTCAGTTGACTCATACTTCTCCTGTTCTGAGGGGGTCTCGTGTTGATTCGCCTACATGGACCACCGCTCAATCACATAGATACTCCAGCCCGTTTCTATTTACAAAATTCCCCGGGCGCAACGGTGATATGGGAGTGATTTATTACGGCCGTAGCTCAGCGCTGCGGAATTTAGCGTTCGCAGGGTAACCAGTGTAACCGCGAATCGGAGGGCCATAATGCTTTAGTCACGCGGCGTGGGCCCGTAAGGGATGAGATGACGGCCACCACGTTCACCACTCTTCAAACGCCAGTTTCGGTGTGCTAAACTGCTTTCACTCAGTGGCCCATCTCATCCTTAGTGTGTCCGGGAACCTGAGCGTATCCGAGCGTTGGCTCCGGCGCATTCTTTGGACGGTGTCGATCTTTTCGGCTGTAGCCGTGTTGGCTACCGCAATTACACTATTCTGGGCCAAGCATGAGTTCTCGCAGCCAGAATCGATTGTCGGCGCACAATCGTTGATGTTGCTTCATCGGGGAACCCTCTACTATGATCTCAACCGCTACCCCTACACGGTTTGTGCCTACACGCCGGTGTTCTACTGCTTGCAGGCGGTTCTTGCCGGCGCAGGCATACCGGTGCCGCTGGCCGGCCGTCTGCTGAGCTTCGCCGCCCTGTTGGGGATATTCTGGATCTGCTGGAGAATCGTTCTTCTCTACACCGCCGACCGCTATGCCGCATGGACGGCTGCCCTGTTAGCCAGTTCAACTTCCCTGCTCTTGCACTGGGGAAGTGTCGGGCAGGTAGACACGCTGGCTAACTTTCTGGCGCTGACTGCCTTTTACTACTATTCACGATGGCAGGAGAAAGGGGAGCGCACTCTTCTGCTGAGCGGCGGTTTTGCGCTGCTCGCCTTCTTCACCAAGCAGACCATGCTGGCAGCGCCCTCGGCGATTGTTCTCATGATGTTCATGAAGAATCGAAAGATCGCGCTGCGGTTCGCCGTGCTTCTTGTGTCGTCGATTGCGGCCTTGGCCTTGCCGTGGAACAGGGCGACTGGCGGACGTTTTTTTGAGAATACAGTCTTCGCGAATATTAATCCGTTTGACGTCGAGAAGCTGCTGCAGCACTTGCGGTATATGTCTACCGCATCCGTTGGTCTTTTGCTAGTGGCGGCTTGCACTATCATGGCGTGCGCGCGAAAACGGGGCAGGGCAGTGGCGGTCTATCTGGCCTTTGCCCTGTTGTTGTTGGCGGCAATGGCATCGAAGGTGGGTTCCGATTCCAATTATCAGATTGAATTTACGATCCTGCTGATCCTCTGTTCCACCATTGGACTACACGAGACCGGCTTCTTTCCTCTCTGCCTCGCGCACAGTAAAAGTTGGGTGACGTTGCTGGCGATGCCGCTGCTCCTCCATTGCTATCTCAATTACCGCGTCGTGGTGGGCGTCACGATCGCCCGTGTCGCCAAGGAACGGCTCTTTCGCCAAGAGGTAGCAGAACTGCGGCCCTATGTGGATTATGCAACTGGGCGCATTATCTCCACTGAAATCGATGCGATGTTGTATCTGCGCGGCCGTCTGGACCTGGAGCCGTTGATCTATACTTTACTTGCGAAGGCGGGAAAAGTAGATCCGGAGCCGGTACGGCGCGATTTGGCTGCACGCTCGATTCCCTTAGTGATTCTGTATGAGGACATCTTCCATGGCCCGGCGGATCCCAACCTCGAATTTCCGCGGCTGCCTCCTTCGCAAATGGACACCCTAAGGCAAAACTACCGTTTGGCCGATCATATTGCAGGACCCAATTTAGGTGGGGCTTATGTCTACCTTCCGTTGAAGCACTGATCTTGTCCATGCCCACCACGGCTTACCACGATATCCGGTTTCAATACGACCCAAAGCGCAGACAGGTGTGGCGGGCCATTGCACGCTATCTGCAACACTGGGTATATCGGGCGGAGCCGTTGCTCGAGTTGGGTGCAGGCTACGGCGAGTTCTCGCACGAAATCCATGCGGCTAACAAATGGGCGCTTGACATGAACCCGGCCCTTCAGCAGTACTGGGACCCTTCGGTGGAAGCGATTTTTCAGTCGGCGATGGACCCCTGGCCAATTCCCGCCAACCTGGGCACCATTTTTGCCTCCAACTTCTTTGAACATTTCACCTTGGAACAGGGTGCGGAGATCCTGACCCAAGCCAGGCAAAAATTGCGCCTGGGCGGCCGGCTAATCTGCGTGCAGCCAAACTTTCGCCTGGAGCCGCACCGCTACTTTGACGACTACACCCATCGGCAGCCGTACACCGATATAGGGTTCTGTGACTTTCTGCGGGCAAACGGCTGGAGCATTATACACTGTGAGCCCCGCTTCCTGCCCTTCACAATGAAATCGCATATGCCGAGCGCGGAATGGATGGTTTCGTTCTATCTGGCTCTGCCGTACCGGCCTTTGGCTGGGCAATTTCTTGTCGTAGCGGAGGCAACCTAAGCCTCAAGTTCGCCGCTGCTGCTGCCGATAGCTGTGCAGAACTATGTGGAGCGGCAAGACGGTTTCCGTCATCTTTCCAACTTATAGCGAAAAAGATTCCATCCGGGCCGCGATCCTCGATTTTTTCGCCACGGGCTTGGCGGATGAGGTAATTGTTGTCAATAACAATGCCGCTCCCGGCACCTCCGAGCAGGTGGCTGGCACGGGAGCACGGGAAATCTTCGAGCCGAAACAGGGCTATGGCAACGCGCTACTCTGCGGTATTGACCACTGCGTTGCGGACCTTGTGATCCTTGCTGAGCCCGACGGCACTTTCAGCGGACATGATTTATTGAAGTTGCTGGCCTATTCCGGTGACGTACCGGTGGTGTTTGGCACCCGCACAAGCCGGGAGTTTATTTGGGCCGGCGCCAACATGGGGCGATTTATGCGATGGGGTAACTGGGCGGTAGCGAAGATGACCGAGTTGCTCTTTAATACCACCATTCTTACGGATATGGGCTGCACCTATCGTCTCTTCGGACGGGAGGCGCTGCAACTCATCCGGCCGAGCCTCAGCATCGGGGGTTCTCACTTCGGCCCGCAATTGCTAATGGAGGTCATTGCCCATGGAATTCCGTTTATCGAAATACCGGTAAACTATAGGCAACGGGTGGGCGAGTCTTCGGTGACGGGAGATCTGGTCAAAGCATTTCGGTTGGGGCTGCGCATGATCGCGCTGGTCCTGACCTACCGTGCGGGCATGTACAGGCGTGAGCGAAGACACTGGAAGAGAGACCCCCATCCGAGCCTCTCGATGCAGATGCTGTCACTCTATAATGTTTTGCCGCCAAGCCGCGAAGCGGCGGCTCCCGCAAAATCCAGTTGGGAGCGAAATTCAACTTCTAAGTAAAGTGTCCGTACTTCGGCATCTTGATCGTCACTTCTGCATCTTGATCGTCGCAAGCTGAGCGCGAATCGGTTTCGCTCTGGACTCCAGCTTAGAAGCTTCGCCCTTTCGTTTCAGCTTTCGCAACACTGCAGCGTATTCATCCAACGTCTCCAGTAGGTAGGGTGGCGGAGCCTCGGCAACCACCGCGCCCTTTTTCCCTTTCTTCTGCGGAGTGTTCTTGTCGTAAATCGCCAGCGCGAGTTTATACAGCGGATCGGCATCGGAGAACTTCTCGCGTGAAACATAAACGCTCGCCAGGCTGCGAAGGCTCAGCAAAGTCTCTTTTTCATGGATTGAGAACGCCTGCTTGTACAGCGGTTCGGCTTCCACCAGCTTTTCCTGTGCCGCGTAGCAGGCAGCCAACCGGTCCAGACCGGCCGTCACCAACTGGTGCTCCGGACCAAGCGTTGTCGTCCGGATCAACAGTGATCGTTCGTAGAGCGGCGCGGCTTCCGTAAACCGCTTCTGTTTCGTGTACAAGCCCGCCAGATTGTCCAGCGCTCCGGCCATATCCGGGTGTGACGGGCCGAAGGAACTCTCGCGAATCGCCATCGATCTCACAAATAGAGGCTCCGCACGCTCATACTTTTCCTGATCTTTATATGCGTCCGCCAGATTATCCAAAGTCCGGATCAAATTAGGCGAGTCCGTGCCGTATTCCTTCTCCTGAATTGCGATCGCCCGCAAGTAAAGCCCTTCGGCATCATGGAATTTGGACTCGGCTACGTAAAGCGCCGCCAGCTTCGAAATTTCCGCCGCCATCTCCGGATTCTCCGGACCCTGGTTCTTCTCCCGTATGGATACCGCCCGCTTCAACATCGGCTCGGCTTCCGCATTTTTGTTCAGAGCCTGGCTGGATTGCGCCATATTGGTCAAAGCTGGTATCAAGTCCATATACTCGGGGCCGAACTTCTTCTCGAGGATAGTTAACTCGCGGCGAAAATGCGCTTCGGCCGACACAAATTTCATCTGTGCGAAACAAACCCGCCCGAGCGCATCGATCTCTTTCGCCAGATCGGGGTGAAACTTACCCAGCGACCGTTCCTTTAGTAACAGGTGCCGCTCCATCAGCGGCTCCGCATCCGCATACTTGCTCTGGGCACGGTAAGTCTGCGCCAGCTCGTTCAAAGTGTTCATCAGCTTGGGATCGTTTGATGCGAATTCGCGCGTCGATTTCAACGCCGCCTTCAACTGCTTTTCCGCTTCCCGGTAGTTGCCGGCAGCATAGGCCGACTTTCCATCGGCATACTCCTTTTCCCAGTTGTTCGCCCCAACAGACGCAGCCCCAACCGTATTCTGACCGCTTACCGCCGCCGCGGCGAAAACCAGCAGCACAGATCCAACGAACACACAGCATTGCAGCTTTCTCATGTCTTCCTTCTAACTCTCCGCCCGTTTTTCCCCGAACTTACCTAATCGGCTGATAGTCGATTTGTATTAGAGTGAGGCCCGCCCGGAACTTCCCAATCCGCGGTTTCTTTCTTACACTGAGAAAAGATCAATGAGTTCCCAACCGAAAGCGATCTGCCTGCTCAGCGGCGGTCTCGATTCCTCCACCTGTCTTGCCGTAGCCCGAAAACGCAATTTTGCCTGTTACGCCCTGTCCTTCGATTACGGTCAGCGCCATCGGGTGGAAATCGATGCCGCGCGCCGGGTCGCGCATCGGCTCGGCGCTGAAGAACACCGGGTGCTGTCCATCAATCTTCGCGGCTTCGGCGGCTCTGCTCTCACCGCCGACATCGCCGTGCCCAGGGGGCGAACCGGCCTGGAAATGGAGCGGGGGATTCCCGTCACCTACGTTCCCGCCCGGAACACCATCTTTCTCTCGTTCGCGCTGGCCTGGGCTGAAGTGCTGGACGCCTCCGACATCTTCCTGGGTGTGAACGCTATCGATTATTCCGGCTATCCCGATTGCCGCCCGGAATACATCGCCGCGTTTGAGAATCTAGCCAATCTCGCGACGAAAGCATCCGTGGAAGGCCGTACGCACGTCAAAATTCATACGCCGCTCATGCAGCTCTCCAAATCGGAGATCGTGCAACTCGGCCGCGATCTCGGCCTTGATTTCTCACTCACGCACAGTTGTTACGATCCCGATGAGAATGGCCGCCCATGCGGCGAATGCGATTCGTGTCTTCTGCGTAAAAAGGGTTTTGCCGAAGCCGGCGTGGCGGACCCTCTGGAGTATCTTGCTTGAACATTTCTGAAATCTTCTATAGCGTGCAGGGCGAGGGTATTTTGTCGGGAGTGCCTTCCGTTTTTGTCCGTACCAGCGGGTGCAATCTTCGCTGCACCTGGTGCGACACGCCGTACACGTCATGGCGCCCGGAAGGGACGGAGATGCCCTTGGGCGGCATCCTGTCCGATGTGCGCCGCCACTGGGCCAATTACGTGGTGGTAACCGGCGGCGAGCCAATGATGGTCCCGGATATTGTGAAGCTAACCGAAGGTTTGAAACGAATCGGCCAGCACATCACAATTGAGACCGCCGGCACCATCTTCCAGCCGGTGATTTGCGATCTGATGAGCATCAGCCCCAAGCTCTCGAACTCCACTCCGCACGACAGAGACGACGGCCGCTGGGCCGCCCAGCACGACCGTCTCCGCATTCAGCCGGGGATCTTACGCCAGTTGATGCAAGCGTATCCCTACCAGCTCAAGTTCGTCGTCAAAACGCAAGACGATGTCAGTGAGCTGAAGGATCTGGCCGAAGAACTGGGAGCGGACAAGGCGCGCGTGCTCCTGATGCCCGAGGGCACCGATGCAGCCACCCTGCGCGCGCGCGGCCCCTGGATCGCCGAAGTTTGCAAAAGCCTGGGATACCGCTATTGCCCTCGCCTGCATATCGACCTCTACGGCAACACGCGCGGAACATAACTATCATGCTGCACCCCTACATCCTGCAAGGCCGCTACGTGCGCCTCGAACCGTTGACGCGGCAGCACCTCTCCGCACTCTGCCACGTCGGCCTGAATGAAGAGATCTGGCGTTGGATGCCCCAACAAGTCCAAACTCAGGACGACATGCTGGCCTACATCGACGACGCCCTGGCCCAGCAGGAGAAAGACGTCGAATCACCCTTCGCTACCATCGACCGCGCCTCCGGCCAAGCGGTCGGCTGCACCCGGTTCATGAACATCGAACAGAAGCACGCGCGTCTTGAGATCGGCTCTACCTGGATCGCCCCTGCCTGGCAGCGCACGGCCATCAACACTGAAGCAAAGTACCTCATGCTCCGCCACGCCTTCGAGCATCTGTACTGCCACCGCGTCGAGCTAAAAACGGACATTCTGAACCAAAAATCCCGCGATGCCATTCTTCGCCTGGGCGCAAAACAGGAAGGCGTTTTCCGCAATCACATCATCACCGCCAGCGGCCGCGTGCGCGATACCGTTTGGTTCAGCATCATAGAATCCGAATGGCCGGAAGTCAAACAAAACTTGGAACATAGACTCGGTGCGCACGCCTCAAAAACCGGAAACAATACAAATACTTCAGCGTCTTAAAGTCCGAAGCCGTCAATTATGGCTGATGTAGATATTAAAAAAAATACCCCGCAATCCGGTCTGGAGCAGAATCAACAAAGACTCGAGCAACAACAGGGAAGTTCCCGCGGCGTGTCGCGCCGAAGCGGCTATGACCCATTTAGTTTATCGCTCATCCCGAGCGAACTGTTTAGCAATCCATTCTCCATGAGCCCGTTTTCGCTCATGCGCAGAATGACTGAGGAGATGGACCGCGTCTTCGGCTCCGGCCGGGGCGCTTCCTCAGGAGCCACATCATGGATGCCCGCCATTGAAGTCAAACAGCGCGAAGGCAACCTTGAGGTCTGTGCCGATCTTCCCGGCATGAATAAAGACGACGTGAAGGTGGAAATCACCGGCGATGAAATCATTATGCAGGGTGAGCATAAATTCGAGCACGAAGAGGGCAAAAGGGAAGCGTACCGCTCGGAGCGCCGCTACGGACAGTTCTACAGGGCGATACCTCTGCCCGAAGGAGCCAATGGCGACCAGGCCAAAGCTCAGTTCAAAGATGGAGTTCTGCAGATAACAGTCCCCGTCTCCGAACCCAAGAGCAATCGGCGCCAGATTCCCGTAGAAGCGACCTCCAGCACCGAAAATAAGTAAACTCCTTAAACGCGGCGGTCGCCAAAACCGCCGCGTTCCGTCAATCCGTCGAAAACTCCTGATTATTAGCCCATGTGTTTGCAAGGGATTGCACGTTCGAAGCATTTACAGGGACGGCCCGCTGCAATCTCCGAACCAGGCGGTCCCGCGTTCTTGTCGGGTTCATCCGATCGAAGTAGTCTCCGCCTCTCTCCTGGTAATCGTTCGTGTCCCGAAGAATGCAAAACGCAATCACCAGAATCCGGTGGGCCAGGGCAACGATGGCTTTGCAGATACCGTGCTTGCCCGCCTTGCGGTAGAAGAACGCAGCCAGATAGCAGTTGTTCTTCCTAGCCGCGGCCCACGCGGCCTGACAAAGGGCGCGCCGCAGCCACCGGTTGCCTTTGCGGGTGCGGTTGCTCAATCGCTTCCCGCCGCTCTCATGATTGCCCGGGCAGAGTCCTGCCCAGCTTGCCGCATGCTTCGGGCTGGAGAAGACGCCCATATCCGGGCCGAGTTCCGCCAGCAAGGTCCACGCGGTAATCAGATCCACACCCGGAATGGTGCAAAGCCGCGCCAACCTTCTCTACATCGGCCTGTGGCGCAATCGCCTTCTCCAGCCGCGTGATCTTGCCTTCCACAAACTCCAGATCGTCCATCAGTTCGCGCAGCATCAGCTTGTGGTGCCCGGTGATGCGCCCCCGCAAGGCAAGGCCAAGTTCCGGGCGCTTGCCCCGCAAAGTCCCTTGGCCTTGTCAGCCAGCCAGTCCGGATGCTCCTGGCCGGCGATGAGGGCCGTAATAATCGCCGACGGCTGGCCCCCAGGATGTCGCTGGCAATCGTATCGAGCTTGATGCAGGCATCCTCAAGCACCTTGTGGATGCGGTTGTGAATACGGTTGCGCTCTTCGGTGAGCTTGACCCGATAGCGAGTCAGATCCCGCAGGCCGCGAGTCTCGCGGGGCGGAACGAAGCTGGGCCGGATCAGGCCATGTGCCAGCAGTTCGGCCAGCCATTGGCTATCCCGCGAATCGGTCTTCTGCCCGGGAATATTCTTCACCTGAAACGGGTTGGCGAGAGTCAGTTGAAAGCTGCCTTCCAGCGCCTGCCAGACCGGCTTCCAGTACCCCCCCCTTGACTCCATGGCCACATGCGTGACCTTTTTTGCGCAAGCAGCCACATCTTCAGGTTCAGTAACGCCTTAAGATGCGTGGCGAACTCCTTCTTGCGAACCTCCGGTTCCGGTGAACCGGAGTAGACCAGTACGCATACTGTTACCGAATCCTTGTGGACATCGATGCCACAGCAGCGCGAATATAGAATCTGCATAAGCTCCTTTCTGCCGCCGGGCAGGACGCGAAAAGAGAAACCAGACATTCCTTCTCGTGCTCTTCCGCCTTGCGGCGAAAGGCAACACTGCGTTGTTCCAAAAACAGCGTCCGGCCAGATTCACAAACGGGCTCGAAGCACCAGACCGAGGCCGGCATTAGGTGCCCAGTGACATTACCAGAATGCCGCGAAATCAGACCGTTTTCATCCCTCGTTGTGGCCACAGCGCAGCGGCGGCCGTGGGTGAGTCACAGAATCCGCATACCTCTTTCTCGCTGCCTTTCAGATACTTACCAAATGTTACGAACGGCACCGCTTCGCTCGGGCCTTACTCTTTGGCCAGAGTGAGGTGTAAGTTAAATGAGTTTTGTAAGTATTCTTGAAAAGATCGGAATGATCGCCGGACTGGCGGCGCCCGAATTGATTTCGATGGCCAATCCAGCTCTCGGCGCAATCGCCGGAACGGTTTTGAATTCCATTCTCCTCTCCGAAGCCAAAATCGGCCCAGGTCAAGGGCAACTGAAGAAGCAGGACGCCCTCGGATCCGTCCAGGTGGCAATTCCGCTCATCGTGAAGCTGATGGAATCGGCAACCCATAAGCAACTGGCGGACGAAGCCTTGTTAGCCTCCGGAATGAATAAGCTGAACGACGCGGTGGTCGATCTCTTAAACGCATTCCGAATCCTGCCAAAGCCCTAGCGTAGTATCTTCGGAAACAGGATCGTAGCCCCCCCGGGCCGGCTTGCAATCGGCCCTTCTCTATCGAAGTCTCCAGCCGCCACGCTTCATCAACATTACACCGCACGTGGCGGCATGCTTGGCCGAAAGCAAATTAGGGAAGGACTGACGCGATGCACAGAATCCGGTCTCCACCAGGATTACGAAGAGTGGCTGGAACGCCTCGCCCATGAGCCAGTCGCCGCGTACAAACACAACTTAACTGGCGAGGACAACGCCGACGCACATCTCAAGCGCGCCGGTAGTGGGTCATATCTGAAAGCGCTGCCGATGTAAAGTCCTTTTTCGCGTTTTTTGTTTCTTGGCGTTGCTTGCAAAGTCTGACGCGGGTACACTACAAGCGGCCGGAGTGGAAGACAGGGCTCTGCTGGGAAGCAACCTGAGCGCCAACTTCGGGGCCAAGACCACGGGGGCGAGATCATACTCGCCCTTTCGAATTCAAACAACTGGGATTGGCATCAAAGCGTTAAATCCCAGGGATCTGGGGACGGAGTCCCCAGGATCTGTTCCTTTCTTTTTCGTTCGTTTTCGTCAGTTCCGCTCATTCAGCGATCCGCTCTTTCGTCGGTACTCATATCTCCGCTTTCAACTTCCGCATGAGCCTATTCCGCTGGTTGGGGTGTCGCAATCAGTTTACGGCTTCGTTGAGCCAGACCCACTCCGCGCTTACCCTTGCGTCGACGAAAGAACCGGCCGCGTGGCTTTCATCTGCGGCTCACGATAAATCTCCTGCTTGTTCAGAACCCACCAGGCGGCTTCGGCAAGGTGACGCGCCACTGCGGCCACCGCTTTCTGATGGTTTTTCGCTCTTTTAATCCTTTGATACAGCCGAACGGCGTGTGTTCCCGCGAGCCGGCGCTGGTTGATCACTACCAAGTTACCCGCCTCGACAAACGCCCATTTCAGATTCCGGTTCACATTACTGCACACCTGGCCCATGCGCGTGTGGCCCCCGTTGGCATGCACCCGCGGCACCAACCCAGCATAGCTGGCCAGATGAGCGGCGCTTGAGAACCTTTCGATTCTGCCAATCTCCAGCATCAAAACCATACTTAAGATCCTGCCAATGCACGGCAGCGTCTTCAGAAGATCCGCCTCTACGCTCACCGTCATGACAGAGTCCAATCGCTGTTCTGCCGATTCGATCTGCTCCTCCAGTGAATCCAGCACACCGAGTTCCTGCTGCACCACTTCCCTGCTATATACCGGCAACTCCCCCAGACGGGACGCCAGTTGGGCGCGGCCCCCGACACTGAAGAGATCCGTCATTCCAAACTGAACGTTGTGGCGCGCCAGTGTGGCGTGAATCCGATTCTTCACCTGTGTGCGGAGACGGACCAGAAAGATCCGCATCCGCAGTAACTCGCGCTGATCGCGCAGCTCACCCGGTGGAATCCAGACTTCCGGCAGCGTCCCATTACGCAATAGAATGGCCAGACCCGCCGCATCCAGCTTGTCTGTCTTGTTGGTCTTGCCCATACGCCTTTTCGCTTCCAGCGGGTTGGCGAGCCTCGGGTGATGACCCATTCGTTCCATCTCGTCCACTAACCAGCCGTAGTGCCCGCTAGCTTCAATCGCTATAGGCGACTCCTTTGGAAGCTGCGCGAGAAAGTCGCGAAATAATGTCCGATCATGAAGGACTCGCACGGCTCGACCGGCTTGCCCTTTCTCATCGACCGCTACAAATACCGAGTATCGCTTGTGCGCATCACATCCGATAAACTGTTGCATATTGCTGCAGCACCTCCTAAGTGCCGGGGTTTTGCTCGCAGTTTACGCGAAACCCCACTGCAGCGCTTTCATAGCATCAGTTTGGATCCGCTATTCTTTGGCGGCGGCGCAGCAATGCGGAGAGCGCGACGTAGAAGTCAGCCAAGCCGATAGCGATCAGGGTGAACGCCTGCGTTAGTTGGTTT
>JBBPYD010000084.1:0-10584 GCA_038200305.1 Bryobacterales bacterium | reverse complement strand
GTGGCTACCGGCCCGTGACATCATACGCCACAACCGCTATATCGACCGGCTCTTCGGTCTCGTTCGCTGATCAATTCCTACTCTCACAGTCGCGCTCGCGCACCCTCACACCACCGCAGGAATCTTTGCAACACAACCGAATGTACTGATCGACACCGGCTATCGGCTTGGCACCTTCGGAAAACAGGACGACCCCAGCCAAGCCTTCTTTGAAGTCGGCGAAGACGAGGTGATCACCAGCCATTTGGCTCGACGACTGGACCTGGCTCCGAGGACATCGATTTTGTGGTCGTCACTCATTTCCACCCGGATCATTGTGGTTATCGCGACGAGTTTCCCGGCGCCGAAGTGATTGTCCAACACAGGCAAATTGCGTCCGCCCGGACTTCTGGGGCGCCACGCTTCGAGTTCACCCGCCGGATATGGAACAACGCCGGTCTGCGGTGGCGTGAGGTCGACGGCGATACGACTCTCGTCGCGGTGTGGAGTTGATCGACACCAGCGGACACGCCGTCGGCCATCAGAGTGTTCTCGTGCGACTGCCCGAAACCGGACCCGTGCTACTCGCCATTGATGCCATCCCGAGCTGCCAAATGACAGACCCCGATACCCGCCCCACCTCACCATTCGATATGGATGAGGCCGGTACGCGTCAGAGCACCCGCAAGCTCATGGACCTGGCTCGGAGGGAAGGTGTCACTTTGATGGTCTTCGGGCCGACACAGCGCAGTGGAAAACGCTGCGGAAGAGCCCACTCTATTACTCATGAGCGCAGAATCCGAACCTGATGGCGACATGTAGCAGCTGTTTTTGGGTTTATGGGGTAGCCTGGCTGAGCAGTGCAGTTCAAACAGACCGGAATGCGGCGCCGCGTCATGGCGCCGTTTGCACCGTTACGCCGAAAGGATTTTCCGCATAGCCGCTCCAACGTATGGTTCCTTTGGTTCCTTGAGAATCGATTCGTTTCTATGAAAACCTTTTCGATAAGCCGGCTTTTTGTGTTTTTTTGGCGTTGACGCCAGTAACGCTTTTGACGCAGCGGTCCTATTCGCAGCAGACCACGCCCACCGTGACCGCGGTATCCGGCGGCATGGGAAACGCAGCCAGCACCAACATCGCGCCGGGTGAAATTATCACCATCACCGGCACGAATCTCGCTTCGGCCAGCGCGAACCTGGGCAGCTTTATGGGGAACATCGTACCAACTAATCTGGGGGGCGTTCAGGTGAGTATCGGCGGCCGCATGGCTCCCTTGTTCATGGTGGCGGCCAGCTCGATTATGGCGCAGGTACCCTTTGAAGTGACGGCGGGGCAGCAACCGGTGATCGTTGCGTCCGGAACATCGGCGAGCGCGGCGTTCAATGTAACCGTGGCTGCCACCGCGCCGGCGTGGTTTTCCGATTCCAGCGGAGCCATGGTGTTCAAGGCCGCGGACTATTCGCTTGTGGGCGCGGCGAATCCGGCGCAGCCGACGGAGACGCTGCTGATCTATGCGACTGGCCTGGGCCAGACCACGCCGCAAATCGCGACAGGGATGCTGCCAAGCAGTTCTATGCTGGCGAACACCGCTCCGATATCAGTCAGCATCGGAGGCCAGAGTACGACGGTGCTTTATTCGGTGGCGGCACCGGGATTCGCCGGGCTGTCTCAAATCGCGTTTCAAGTGCCGGCTGGGCTGGCAGGCACCGTGCCGGTGACGTTTCAGGTAGGCGGCGTAGTTTCCAGTCCGGCGAGTATCATCACAGGGGTGAAGCGTGCGGCGCAGGTGGACCCGCAGATCCAGGCGGTTTTTGCCCAATATATGGCGCTGGGTCCCAAGCCCCTCCAAACGCTGACGCCGCAGCAGGCACGGCAGCAGCCATCCTTTGCCGATGCGGTGAAGGCGCTGGCGACGGCGCAAGGAAAGAGCGCCGCTCCGGAGCCGGTGGGTAACGTGCTAGACATGATGATCCCCGGCGGGGCGGGCCAGATTCCGGCTCGCATTTACACGCCGCAAGGCACCGGTCCATTTCCGGTGATCGTGTACTTCCATGGGGGCGGTTTTGTGATCGCGACCATTGACACGTACGACGCCTCGGCGCGCGCACTGACTAATGCAGTGGGCGCGATCGTGGTGGCGGTGGAATATAGGAAGGCCCCGGAGAACAAGTTCCCGGCCGCGCCGGAGGACGCTTACGCGGCCCTGCAATGGGTGATGAACAATGCGGCTTCGTTCAACGGGCGTGCGGACCGGGTAGCCGTAGATGGGGAGAGCGCGGGCGGCAATCTGGCTACCGTGGTCTGCCTGATGGCGCGCGACCGCGGGGGCAAGATGCCTGTCTATCATTCGCTGCTTTACCCACTGGTGAACTACGCATCGGAGAGCCCGTCCTATGAGGAAAACGCGAATGCGCCTTTTCTCACCAGGGCCGCTTTACGATGGTTCGCTTCGTTTTATTTGCCAACATCGCAAGACGCAGTGAATCCCTATGCTTCGCCGCTGCTGACCAATTTGCAGGGATTGCCGCCGGCGACGGTGATCACGGAAGGGTTCGATCCGTTGCGCGACGAAGGAGCGGCATACGCCGATAAGCTACGTCAGGCGGGAGTGCAGGTGGACTACCGGAACTACGCATCGGCAGCGCACGAGTTTTTCGGAATGGGGGCGTTGGTGAATGTGTCTAATCAGGTGGTGCAGCAGGTGGCTGCGGATTTGAAGGCGGCGTTCAGCCGTTGATCCCGGTGGGGGTGGTTCGCAGTGGGAGTTGTCTATGAGACTACATCGACATTCCGCGATTATTGGTTTTCTGCTGGCGCTTGGCCTGCCGGGCAATGCTCAGCAAGCTAAAGTTCAACCGCTTACTGAGATCTATCACAATAACGATTTTCAGTTTACAGGTGTGACGGTCTCGAAATCGGGCAGAATCTTTCTCAATTTCCCGCGCTGGTCGGACCGCTACGTCAACGCCGTGGTGGAAGTGATGAAAGACGGTTCTATCAAGCCCTTTCCGGATGAGACGTGGAACAAATGGGACATGAAACCAGCCACGGCGGGCAACCACTTCGTCTGCGTACAGAGTGTGGTGGTGGACAGCACGGATGCGCTGTGGGTAGTCGACCCTGCCGCTCCGCTTCTGGCCAGCGTTGTTCCGGGCGGAGCGAAGCTGGTCAAAATCGACTTACAGACCAACAAGGTTGTGAAGGTGTTCCCGTTTGGTTCCGATATTGCGAGGCCCAACAGCTACCTGAACGATGTTCGCGTGGATACGCAGCGGAACACCGCTTATATGACCGATAGCGGCGCCGGCGGAATCGTGGTGCTGGATCTGAGCAGCGGAAAGGCACACCGGGCGTTGGACGGGAATCCCTCAGTGATGGTGGAGCACGGCATCCAGATCAGCGTCAATGGCAAACCGGTGGTTGGAGCAGATGGGAAACCTCCGCAGTTCGCCTCCGATGGGATCGCGCTTTCGCCTGACGGCAACACCCTTTACTATAAGGCCGTGACGGGCGCCAATCTCTATGGCATCAAGACAAGCTTGCTGCGAGACGCCGGGACAAGCGCGCAGACCCTGGGAGCGGCGGTGGAGAAGGTAGCCCAGACGTTTCCAACGGACGGGCTGTGGATGGATCCGCAGGGCCGCCTGTATCTGAGCGGAATCAATCAAAGCACGGTGTTGCGACTGTCAAAGGACGGAAAAATCGAGAATGTGGCCGGAGATTCCCGCCTGGAGTGGCCGGACACCTTTTCACAGGGGCCGGATGGAGCGATTTATATCACCGCTTCGCACATCAACGACGAGCCTCAATACAATCACGGCAAGAGCACCAGAACGAAACCGTACACACTCTTCAAATTCACGCCGTGACCCGCCGGCTCAAGACGTTACAGGAGACATCGGATGAAAATCATCGAAGAAGCCGTCACTAAGTTGAAAGGCCCCGGGAAAGCGGATACGGCGGGGACGGTCCACGTTGTAGACCCGAACGCGCTCAACTGGCTCTACATTACCTACAACACGGTGGAAGAACTGGTTCGGGTCAGCCCGGAAGGCGCCGTTGAGCCGGCGGCCATGAAGACCTACAGGTGGGTGGATCCGGTCACGCTCGAAATCGAATTGCGGACCGATGAAGTCTTTCCGGACGGCGAAGATCTGAACGCGTCCATTGTTGAACGGTCGTTCAATGAAGCGATGCGCTGGGTCTCTCCACATCCTCCCGGGACGCAGTTCAACATCGACCGCCGGACGCGCTGCGAGATTACGGGCGAGCATTCGCTCCGCTTTCATCTGCCGGAGCCCGACGGTCTTGCGGTGGGCAAACTGCGCGCTTACCACATCATGAGCACGCCGTTTTGGGAGATCGGCTTCGGCTATGCACGGAACGGCACCGGTGAAGGACGTTGGTGAGCGATTGACGCGCCGGGCCCGTGGGGCACCGGACCATTCACGCTTGTCGCGGGCCATTCCACCATCGATACCGAGCGCGTGGACATCAATAAAGATCCATTTGCCTGCACCTGGCTGCAACGCGAGGATCGCACCGCGCGCGTGCATTTGACGGCTAACCGGAATTACTGGGACTCGGGACGCGGCCCTCGATTGGAACATGTGATTTTCCACAACGATGTTTCCCCGCAGCGGGCGCTGGAGCTTGTCTGCGACACAGAGGGCGAAGTCGACATTGTCACCGAAGTTTCTCCGGCCGATGCTGAGCGCGTGAAGCGGTCAAAACATGCGAAGCTTGTCTCCGGCGAACCGATGCGCGCCATTGTGGGGATCTTGAACCGCAATGCAGGAAATTTGCCCTTGCATGATGCGCGGGCGCGGCGGGCGCTGAATCACGCCATTAACCGGGACGCGCTTGTTCGCGACGCTATGTTCGGCCATGCCAAGCCGCTGGGCGGTTTAACGCCGCCATCGGTGGTGAGCTTTCTCCACCGCCTGTCCCCTTACGCCTATGATGAAGCCAAAGCCGCGCAACTCTGGCGGGAGGCCGGCGGCACGGATAGCGTCCGCCTGCGCATTGCGGCTCCCGATGAATTTGAGGCGCTGGCCCGGCAAGTGGCGGGCGATCTGCAAAGTTCGCTTGGACTTTTGAGCGATGTAAGAATTTTCAGCGGCGAAGAAAAGCTGGAAGTGCGGCGCAAACTGGCGAACAAACAACAGCCTCGGGATTGGGACATTCTGATATTTGAACAGAGCGGGCAGGTTTCCGATGCGCCTCCGCTGGAGTTTCATCGCGCCTTTGCGGGGGAGACCGGCGAGTTCCGGGCTGGTCCAATAGTGCCGGAATTTGAATCGCTCTACCAAAAACTTGTGGGCGAAACCTCGCCGGTGAAGATGGCTCTTACGTCGCACGAGATCGACCGCTTTGTTTACGACGAGGCGCTGGTGCTGTTCCTGTGCGCTCCGGAGGCGCTCTATGCGGTCAACAAGCATGTTACGTTTACGCCGTACAAGACCAGCTTCGATCTCACCGGGTGCAAGGTGGATGACGAACACTGGTCGCGGCGGGTGAAAGGATGAAATTGCAATGAAAATGAATCAGATTCGGCGGGGCAAGGGAAAGCCGCTGCTTCTCATCCACGGATTAGGCGGAACGTGGCGCTCGTGGAGGCCAGTGCTGGACGATTTGGCCGCCGAGCGCGAGGTGATCGCGATTGATTTACCCGGCTTCGGCAAAACGCCTCCGCTACCGGGTGAGGTATCCATCGATACGCTGGCAACCGCGGTGACCAGCTTTTTGGACACGCACGATTTGAGGGGCGTGGACGTGGTTGGCAGTTCCATGGGCGCGCGGCTGGTGCTTGAGCTGGCCCGGCGCGGCGTGGTTGGGGCGACGGTGTCGCTCGATCCGGGTGGGTTTTGGCAGGGCTGGCAGTGCGGGTTCTTCTATTCTTCCATCTGGACATCGATCCGGCTCATCCGCCTGCTGCAACCGGTGATGCCGCTTTTCACAGGAAACCCGGTGGGCCGCACGCTGCTGTTCAGCCAGTTTTCGGCGCATCCCTGGCGTTTATCGCCCGTGGTCACGCTAGAGGAGATGCGCAGCTACGCGGTCTCGCCTTCTTATGATGAACTTCTTTACAGTCTGGTTTACGGACCCTCCCAGCAAGGCGCAGCGGCGGGCTCGACTCGCCGGCCGATTGTGATCGGATGGGGACGCCGAGACCGGGTGTGCTTCCCAAGTCAAGCAGCGAAAGCGATGGAGCTTTTTCCAGGAGCGCGGCTACACTGGTTCGACCACTGCGGGCATTTTCCGCACTGGGATGTTCCGAAGGAAGCGGCTCGATTGATCTTGGCCAGCACGGGATTAAGTGGCGGAGTGAATAGAGGCCCGGTGATGGCGGATGGTTACGGGGTTAGCTTGCGATAGTTCATCGGTTGTGGATATCCTTTTCAAAGTTCTGTCATTCGTCCCATTAACAAATCGAACCGGGCCGTCATTGTCGCTTCGAGGGCCAACATCCGGTTTTCAAGCATGGTCATGCGCGTGTTGATTGGTTTTCCAGGCTTGCCAAGCGTGCGTTGATATTGCCGTTCATCAGATTCGCAACAAACAGTAGGAGAAGGTTTGAGGCAAGTGGCACGCCGATTACGAGATATAATTGCTCACTGGTCATTATATTTTCGCCGACTCTGCGCTCGCCTGTCTCCGCGTAAAGGTTGTAACATCTCGCGGCATGTCATCATGGCGGGATGAATCTCTGGGAATTAAGCGATCTCTGCACCCCGTGGTGCGTGCATGTGGTGGCCACACTGCGGATCGCCGATCACATAGTGGCAGGAAATGCGGAGATCGATCAGCTTGCTACCGCGTCAGGCGCCGATCGCGACTCGCCGTACAGAGTGCTGCGGCATCTGATGAGTAAGGGTCTCTTCCAAGAACCGGTACCCGGCCATTTCGTGGTCAATGAGGCCGCCCGCGCGCTGCTGGAAGATCAGTTCCGCGTGGGTCTCGATCTAGACGGATTTGGCAACCGCATGGCGCTCGCCTGGGGAACCCTCCTGTCTGCCGTCCGGACGGGCAGGCCCGCTTATCACGAGGCTTTCGGCAGTGGGTTTTGGGAGGACCTGGATGCCCATCCAGACATCGCCGCCAGTTTCGACGCGCTGATGGGTCCGGCGGGTCACGGCTTCCCGGATTCCCAAGTCCTGGCCAATCCCGCAGACTGGGAATTCGTTAAAACCGTGATTGACGTGGGCGGCGGCACAGGAGCGCTACTGGCGGAGGTGCTGCGCAACCGGCCCAAAGTCCGCGGCACGCTTGTCGACCTGCCGCGGACGGTAGCTCAATCGGGTGAGGTCTTCCGGGCGGCTGGCGTGACCGATCGGGTGACGGCCGTGGCGCAGAGCTTCTTTGATCCGCTGCCCGGCGGGGCCGATCTCTATCTGTTGAAAAGCGTGCTCAGCGATTGGCCCGATCGCGAGGCGGCGGCGATCCTGAAACGTTGTGCTGAAGCGGCGCGCCCATCGGGCCGGGTGGTGGTCTTCACCGGGGCGGGCCCAGGCGAAGACGCATCGCCGGCTTTGCTGATGATGGTCTTGGTGGGCGGCAAGGATCGGACGCTGGACGAGCTCCACAAGCTGGCACGTGAAGCAGGCTTGGAGATGAGTGCGGTTGGGCGGCAGGCTTCGGGCCCCGTCGTGGTGGAGTTCCGCCCGGCTTGATAGATTACAGCGCCGCCAAAAAATCGATGGCCTCTAGCAGTTCGGAGAATTGGTAAATGATGTAATCGGGCTCGGCTCCGGTGGTGCGGGCCGCATTTTGGTTGGGACTGAACAAGACTGTCTTCATGCCCGCTTGTTGGGCTCCAAAAACATCGCGGTAGCGGTCGTTCCCGACGAAGATTGCCTGCGATGGGTGAATTTGTAATTTGTCCAGGGCGTGCTGGAAGAGCCGCGGGTCGGGCTTTCGATATCCGTAGTCGCCCGAGATAATGATGGGATCGAAATATTCGTGAAGACCCACGGCCATGAGCTCCGGCACCGCATAGGGACTCTGGGCGTCGGAAACTATGGCCAGACGATAACGTTCCTTCAGTTCACCTAGCACTTCCGGCACCTGCGGAAACGGACATAACCGCTTGCGGGAAATGCCACGCTGCAGTTCCGCGATGAGCAACGGAAGCTGCTGAAGCTTACCGGCGGGCAGTGCGCGAGTATAATCGATTGCATTTCGCAGAAGCGCTTCCCGCCATACGGCAACAACGTCAAACTCAGGGTATGTCTCCTGGCTGGCGGCCATTTGTTGCTTCATGATTTGGAAATAGAGATCGCGGACTTCCCAGCGGCGCAGCGAAATTCCCTGATAAGTGAGCAGATGTCCGATGGCCCGGTAGACCTGCTCCATTCCTTCATCGGTCTCAATGTCAATCAGGGTGCCGTTGATGTCAAAGACGATCGCGTGGATGTCCATTCAAAATGTCCGCAGGATGATCTTCGCTTCCTGTATCAAACGCTGGCGGTGAGGCGCATCGATCCAGGAATTGCGCGCGATACGCAGCAGGGTCAGGCCCATCTGAAACGGCAGTCTGGCGGTGATGGAGCGGAAGGCCCGCTCGCGGTTCGGAAAGTGGCACGAATATTCCCAGAGGAAATGGCCGATGAACGGCTCCGCTCGGTACTTATCGCCGGTGGCCTGCAGATAGAAGTGCTGCAGCTCGCCGGCGATCCGCCCGAGGTCGAAGACGCGGTCGGCGCGTTTCATTCGTTCCAGGTCAATCGCAATCACATTTAAGCCGCCGCCGAACAGGAAATTGCTTGGGGTGGCGTCGCCGTGCACCAGCACTTGCCGGTCCTGCCACATGCGCGGCTGGTCCTTCCAGCGGTCGCGCAGCCAATGAAACTCATCGGCATCCCAGGCGCCGATCATTCGCTTGCTTTGGAGTTTGCTCACCAGGCGGTTGAGATAGGCGCAGTCTTCCGAAAAATCGACTCCGTAGCCGTTCGCGGTACGGTTGTGCAGCGTAGCGAGGAAGTAGGCGAGGGCCGTTAACTTCGCAAAGAGCCGATGGGTGCGCTGCTGATGGATAGCGGCGTTGACGATCGCGCTCAAGGATGCTCCGCTGCAGTACTCCTCGACCAGAATGCTGTTGAGCGAGACGTTCGTACCCAGGGGCTGGACCACATGGTGCGGATAGCCGGCGAGTCCGTAACCACGCAAGACGTGAAGGTTATCGAACTCCTGGTTCATGCGATGGACAGCCTGGGCGCCATTGTGTCCGCCGTTGACGAAGAACTTGCCTACCAGTAGCGCCCGGCTGTGTTTTTCCTCATAAAGGTAAACCTTGCTGGTCTTCACGCTGAAGACGCGGAAATCAGCGGTATGGCCGGAGAAGCCGATTTGCGGCAGAATCTGGTGCTGTAAATAGGGGTGAAGCGGATCGTGCGCGGGAAGATGTCCACGATATTGTCTTTGCACGGGCTACCCTGCTTCGATTGTCCCGCACCGCCATCATGAAACTTTATGGGCGACGTATTCCACGGTTTGACCGCTATCGGGAATCTCGACCGTGAAGCGGATTTCGGCGCCGCTGATCGTCCCTTTGTAATTCAGCTTGACGTCATTGCCCTGGAACTTGGCGTTGATGGTGAAGGAGAGACGATCACCCTCGATTTTGCCGTCCATAATAGTGGACTTGCCCATCAACTGACTGGTGGTCTCACCAGTTAGTTTGGCGCCGTCTACCTTGAAGACGAACGTCCTCTCGATATTTCCGTTGGGCGTTTCAGCGGTTCCTCTCCATGTGCCGGTGATATCGGCGGCCGAGGCGGCAAGAGAGAACATCAACGTTAACATCAGTAGCCTTTTCATGCAAAGACTCCTTTTGAACAAACTACTACTTGAGTTCAGCAATCAATCCATCCACGGAACGCATACCTAAACCATTTGCACTCCATCCAAAGCCGCTAACCAGTGTCTTCATCACATCTTCCTTGTCTTTACCTTCATGCACCATGCTAGTTACGCGGGTGCGCATTTTTTCGAAATCGGCCCGCCATTTGGCTAAATCCTCCCGCTTGCATACCTTTCCATGCCCGGGGATGACGACGTCGAAGTCCCAATCGGATTTCAGCACATTATCAATGGTCTTCGTCCATTCCACCGCGCTCCCGCTCGAAGAGTAATCGATGAAAGGGGAACCAGCGACGAACAGGTCCCCCGTATGAATCACTTTCAAAGCCGGGAAATACATCATCGCGTCACCATTGGTGTGGCCGCGCCCGAAATAGCGCGCGCGCACTTCCTTGCCTCCCAGGAAAACTTCGGTTTCATCAGTGAAACTTAACCGGGGCACACCAGGCATATTATTGGCTGCCATGTTGGCGCGGGCGTTCCGATGGGCGATGATCTCCGCCGAGGCCAGCATCTTCTGGTTGCCTCCGGTGTGATCGCCATGCTGGTGCGTGTTGAGAACATACCTAATGGGCTGGCCGGTCAGCGTTTTGACCTTTTCCAAAATGCCGCTGTAGTCCCGGTCAAACTTGTCGTCCACCAGAATTACGCCATCGCTGGTGACGTACACCGCAACATTACCTCCGTCGCCCATGATGACGTAGAGGTCGTCTTTAATCTTTTCGAGGGTCAATTGCGGCGCAG
>JBBPYD010000083.1:0-8385 GCA_038200305.1 Bryobacterales bacterium | reverse complement strand
CCAAACCGCGTTGAAACCGACCGTATGGAACTGGAAGCCAGGCTCGAAGCTACCGGCCTGAACTGGTCGCGATGGTTCCGGATCGAATCCAGCTTCGGATTGTTGCTGGTGCCGCCCGAGGCAGGGGTGTTCGCGGTGGCCGAGGAGTTGCTGGCGCCGGAGGAGATGCAGGGCACGCGCCGCCTGCTGGGGATCATGGAGTTCAACGCCGCTGCCGACCTGTGCGCCGCGCTGTGCCGTCTGTGCTCCGCGCCGGGAGCAATGCGGGAGCGCATTTTGAGCTCGCAATGTTTTGCCCGCTACGCCACCGCCAGCCCCGAGCAAAGCCTCAAGGCCGCGCAATCGCTCACCCAGTGGCTCAGCCAGCAGTCTGACAGCGCTCCGGCCGCGCAATCGTTCTGGGTCATGGATCGTCTCTACACGGAGGAAGCCGGTAACGGCCGCAGCCGCGAAAATCGCGGGTTTGCGCGCGATTCCGCCGCCATTATGCCGGCAGTTACCTAAGCAAATCCTGGTTTCGGAATGCGGCTCTTTTCAGCCGCATGATCACAGTGGTTTTTAGTGTTTAACGGCTTTCGATTTCGCAATGATTAGAGGAGAATAGAAGATGTCAGATATCCCCGTAAGGATCGTTTCCGGAGAAGTGAAAATCCCGGCGCTCAAAATGGAATCCAGCTTCGCGGTAGGCAGCAAACTTAAATCGCTCAATCAGACCAGTGGTCTCGCCTTCCGGCGCTACTACACCAAAGGCACGGTATCGCCCTTCGATGCCATTCAATGGGAGCTGCGGCTCTCGCAGATTACCGATGCCCAGGGCAAGGTGATTTTCGAACAGAAAGACGTGGAAACCCCCAAAGACTGGTCGATGACCGCCACCAACATCGTGGCCAGCAAGTACCTGCACGGCAAGCCCGGCACCTCGGAACGCGAAACCGGCGTGCGCATGCTGATCCAGCGCGTGGTGGAGACCATCCGCGACTGGGGCACGGATATGAATTACTTTCGCACCCCGGTGGACGCGGCCATCTTCCACGATGAGCTGGCGCACATCCTGCTGAACCAGCTGGCGGCATTCAATTCGCCGGTATGGTTCAACGTGGGCTGCGACCGCCTGGAACCCAACTCCGACGCGCAAAGCTGGCACTGGAACTTCAACATGGCCGACGTGGAGCATGGGGTCACGGGATATCGCAACCCGCAATGCTCAGCCTGCTTCATCAACTCGGTGAAGGATTCTCTCGATTCGATTCTCACCCTGGCCAAGACCGAAGGCATGCTGTTCAAATGGGGAAGCGGCACCGGCACCAACCTGTCGGCGCTGCGCTCCTCCACCGAAGGCCTGAGCGGCGGCGGCACCGCCAGCGGGCCCATCAGCTTCATGCGCGGCTTTGACGCCTTCGCCGGCGTGATCAAGTCGGGCGGCAAGACGCGGCGCGCGGCCAAGATGGTGATCCTCAACGTGGAGCACCCCGACATCGTCGATTTCATCGAGTGCAAGCAGAAAGAAGAAGCCAAGGCGTGGACCTTGATCCAGGCCGGTTATGACGGCAGCACTCCGGATTCGGAAGCCTTCCACTCCATCTTCTTCCAGAACGCCAACAACTCGGTGCGGGTGACCGACGAGTTCATGCAGGCGGTCGAGCGCGACGCCGAGTTCAGCACCCGCGCGGTCAAGGACGGGCGTCCGATCCAGACCTTCAAGGCCCGCGACATCCTGCGCAAGATCGCCGAAGCCACCTGGCAGTGCGGCGACCCCGGCATGCAGTTCGACACCACCACCAACCGCTGGCACACATCGAAAAACAGCGGGCGCATCAACGCGTCGAATCCCTGCTCGGAATACATGTTCCTCGATGATTCGGCGTGCAACCTTTCCAGCCTGAACCTCATGAAGTTTGCCGGCAACGGCGTGTTTGACGTGGAATCGTACCGCCACGCGGTGGACGTCATGATCACGGCGCAGGAAATCCTGATCGACAACGCGGGATATCCGACCGAAACCATTGCGCGCAATTCCCACGACTACCGGCCCCTGGGGCTGGGATACGCCAACCTGGGCGCATTACTGATGGCTAGCGGGCTGCCGTATGACTCTGACGCGGGCCGCGATTATGCCGCGTGCCTCACCGCCATCATGTGCGGCGAAGCCTATCTGCAGTCGGCGCGGATGGCGGAGCAGTGCCCCGAGCTACCCGCCGCCACCGACTTGACGCAAGCCGCGGAAATCGATGGCGGAGCGTGCCCGGGCTTCTACGTAAACCGCGAGCCGTTCCTCGATGTGATCCGCATGCACCGCGCATCGGTGAACCGCATCTCCCAGCAACACGTGCCAGAAGCGCTGTTTGACGCCAGCAAAGCGTGCTGGGACCAGGCGCTGGCCCACGGCGAGAAGCACGGCTTCCGCAACTCGCAAGTCACCGTCCTGGCGCCCACCGGCACCATCGGCTTCATGATGGATTGCGACACCACCGGCATCGAGCCCGACCTGGCGCTGGTGAAGTACAAGAAACTGGTCGGCGGGGGCATGATCAAGATCGTGAACAATACCGTGCCCGCTTCCCTGTTCAAGCTGGGCTACGACAACGAGCAGACCGACGCCATCGTCAGCTATATCGACGCCACCGGCACCATCGAAGGCGCTCCGGGAATCAAAGATGAGCATCTCGCGGTGTTCGACTGCAGCTTCCGGCCCACCAAAGGCACGCGCTCCATCGCCTACATGGGACACCTGAAGATGATGGCCGCCGCCCAGCCATTTATCTCCGGCGCAATTTCCAAGACCGCCAACCTTCCCGAAAAGGCTTCGGTGGAAGAGATCATGGAAGCCTACATCCAGGCGTGGAAGCTGGGCTTGAAATCGGTGGCCATTTACCGCGACGGCAGCAAGGGCACGCAGCCGCTTAACGTTTCCGGCGCCGACGGCAAGCAGGCCAAGATGGCGCTGGTTAAGGAAGTCGAGACCGCGGTGGCGCCGCTGCTGCCCGAAGCATCGTCCGACGGGCCGCCTCGCGCGGTACGCAACCGCATGCCTGAAGAGCGACTTTCGCTCACCCACAAGTTCAACGTGGGCGACCACGAAGGGTACATCACGGTAGGCCTGTACAAAGATGGCTCCCCGGGAGAGATATTCATCAAGATGGCGAAGGAAGGCTCCACGGTTAGCGGGTTGATGGATTGCTTCGCCACCGCGGTTTCACTCTCATTGCAACACGGGGTGCCGCTGAAGACCCTGTGCGAGAAGTTTGCCCACACCCGCTTTGAACCCAGCGGGTGGACCACCAACAGCGAGCTCGGCTTCGCCAAGTCGATCATGGACTACATCTTCCGCTGGATGCAGCTCCGGTTCCTCACGGGAAGACAGCAGGCACTGTTCCAGGGGATGCAGCCCAGGAACTCAGGCCTGTTCGTGGCCCCGGATGATGCGGCAGCCACCGCGTTCGGCACCGCTCCAGTGCCGGCCCCGGCTTCGGCAGCATCGGAAACCGGCGCCGGCTACCAGCATCCCGCTGACGCATTGCGGCAGATGGTGGACATGGGCGACGCTCCGTCATGCCACGTTTGCGGCAGCATCATGACCCGGAACGGCAGTTGCTACCGCTGCATGTCATGCGGCAGCACCAGCGGCTGCAGCTAGAACGTTGGGTTCCAGGCGCCCGGGAGAGTTCCCCGGGCGCTTTTTTATTGGAATTGCGACCCATGGTTATTGGAGCCTGACAAGCCTCCTTCTCCGGTGTCATCCTGACGACCCCCGGCTTTATCGGGGCGAGGAAGGACCCCTACTGTTCGACAAATATTTCCCCAGGGTCTTTTTCGGTTCTCCGCAACGGACCAGGCGCCGCGCTCGACGGTCATCGTGCAGTGGTCAGTATTAGGCGGAGATGAACCATCGGGTTAGCTGAGAGTTTGCAGAGGGTAGGGATTCTTCCTCACCCCGATAAAGCCGGGAGTCGTCAGAATGACATCCCATTGGGGGACTGCATGGAGTGGTTCCTTAGCAGTTATATCCTTAACGCCTCTACCCCGGGCTGAACCGAAACCCCTCCGGCAACAACTCCCGTATGTTCATCCGCTTGAACCCCTGTTCCCCACGAAAGATGATGGTCGCGTCGGGGCCGAACTCGTAGATGACCTGCCGGCATGCGCCGCATGGCGCGCACGCTACCGGCTGCTCGGCGGCCACTGCCACGGTGCGGATCACGGTTGCGGCGCCGCCTCGCTGGGCGACCGCGCTGAAGATTGCGGTGCGCTCGGCGCAGTTGGTCAGGCCGTATGACATGTTCTCCACGTTGCAGCCGGTGAATATTTCTCCCGATTCCATCAGGATGGCGGCGCCCACCTTGAATTTGGAGTAGGGAGACCACGAGCTCTTGTAGGCTGCTTTCGCGGCTTCCATCAGAGAATTTTCTTCGGCGGTCAGAACGGCGGGGATTAGCTCAGTCATGGGAATTCACTCGTGTCGCAATATGGAATAATACAGAAGAGCTCACGATTTCCTGCCGGCGCATCGAAGATAGTATCCCTATGAAAAAGCCTATAACGGGTGAGGGTGTTGCCCCAACCAGTGGAACTACCCGCCGCGAACTGCTGAAGAAAGCCGCGCGACTCGCGGTTGCAGTCCCCTTTGCCGGCGTCTTCAACCAGTCACTGGCCGCGCTGGCAACGCCGGACGACGCGACAACCGCCAAACCTCAGGTACAGGGCGTCCCCAGGCTCACTGCCGCGGATGACGCGCTGCTGCAGGAGATCGAGGAGCGCAGTTTTCGCTATTTCTGGGAGGCTGCCAGTCCCTACACCGGACTGGTCAAAGACCGCAGCCAGGCCGATGGACAGGACCCGCGCAACGTTGCCAGCTCGGCCGCCACTGGATTTGGGCTGACTGGCATCTGCATTGCCGTGGAGCGCGGGATGCTCAAGCGCGAAGACGGCCGCAAGCGCGTGCTGAATACGCTGCGCTTTTTGTGGGAGCGCATGTCGCATTATCACGGGTTCTTCTTCCACTTCATGGACCTCAACGACGGCAGCCGCTCCTGGGAGTGCGAGATTTCCACCATCGATACCGCCCTGCTGCTCTGCGGGGTGCTTACTTGCCGCGCCTACTTCGATGACAAGGACATTCACACCCTGGCCACCCAGCTCTACGAGCGGGCCGACTGGAAATGGATGTTGAACGGCGGCGATACCGTCAGCATGGGCTGGAAGCCGGAAGTGGGGTTCTTGAAAGGACGCTGGAACAAGTATTCCGAGCTGATGATGATCTACCTGCTGGGCCTGGGTTCGAATACCCATCCCCTGCCGGCGTCGAGCTGGGACGCCTTTTCCCGTCCGCGCTTCAATTACGCGGGCATGACCTACATCGAGGGCGGCGACCCGTTGTTTGTTCACCTGTACTCGCAGGCGTGGTTCGATTTTCGCGGCAAGCACGACAAGTATGCCGACTACTTCCGCAACTCGGCCCTGGCCACGCACGCGCACCATCTCTTTTGCCTGTCGTTGAAAGACAAGTACCCGAAATTTTCCGACGACCTCTGGGGATTCACCGCGTCCGATTCGGCGAACGGATACGTGGCCTGGGGAGGCCCGCCGGCGCAAGGCCCGATCGACGGAACCATCGTGCCCGCGGCGGCCGGCGGCGCCGTACCCTTTCAGCCCGCGGAATGCATGCGGGTGCTGCATAACCTGCGCGATCACTACACCAAAAAAATATGGAAGCGTTACAGCTTCGTGGATGCGTTCAATCCCAACACCGGATGGGTCGATCCCGACGTAATCGGCATTGACTTGGGAATCACCATGCTGGGGGCGGAAAACGCCCGCACCGGTTTCGTGTGGAAGACGTTCATGAAGAACATCGAGGCCCAGCGCGGCATGGAGCGTGCGGGGTTTGTCGACTACCCCACTTAGAATGACGCTATGGTGTGACCAGAAATACATCGTAGGCCCAGCGCCGAACGTCCGTCTCGTGACTACGATTATACGGATTAACCTTTGCCCGGAATCGAAACATATTCCCAAACTCATCTGTTCGCCGCGACTCTTTGTAATTCAAATTGAGAGAGAATATGCCAAGTTCCGGTAGTGGGTGCAGCTCTTTGGGCTGCGAAATCCCATCATGGTTTTCATCAATCCAAAGCGCGAGATGCGAAAATACCTGGTCGTTTTGATCGATGATCCCATCGCCATTGCCGCCGTTCTCTGGCTTGTCAAATTCAGCAAGAGCCAGGAATCCATTAGGCTGATCGGACCGTGGCTGAGGCGTGAAATTACCAAACAACTCGGAACCATTATCAATGACGCCACTGCCATTTCGGTCCAGCACCAGGAAAGCATTACGCGATCCCAGAGCAGTCCATGCGATCTGCATCGGTGTTCCCGAATTGGTTATGTCAAATTTTACACCGTTAACAGCATCCGTGAACTGAAACCCCGAGCCGTCAATATCGATAACAATAGGCGAGGGATTACAACCATCATTATTGAGCTTTACATTGCCCCCACAACTGCTGATATCAGTGTCACCAGTGCCACCAGTACCACCGCCGCCCTGTGTGTAACCGGGAGTATTGGCTTCTGCCGTCAAATCACATGGTGTAGGGCCACTGTTGCCATTCTCGCCGTTCATGGTGTCGCCAAACGCCATTACTGAACTTCCCTCACTACAGCCCGTACAATCGGCTAAGCCCAGCCAATGACCAATTTCATGTGCCATCTTTTGTTCTAGGGAGACACTATCCGTAATATCCGGATTAACTTGGATCGTACCGTTATTGATGGTATTCCAGGCGCCGTTGGAGGTAAAAGAATAGCTACTGTACATGGCCGCTGTCGGGTCGGGGACACCATTTGGCGTTGGGGCTGTTTTTCTGACCTCTATGAAGTGTCCGGTCGGTGCGGGAGGACCGCCAAGTACTATGAATTGATAGGTGACACCTGAGCCTGTATCTGCAACTTGCCAATTCTTAAAAGCAGTTTCCATCGCGTTTATTTCGTTCGCGCTAAACTGCGATGAATCAAAATATACCTGAGCAGTAGTCCCAGGACTCCATTCTGCCGGTAAGCCGTTGCTGGTCGTACTTGCATTTGTAGGTGGAGTTGAACAAGGCGGCGAACTTTGGGAATAGGAGGGACTCAAAAGGAAGTTAAGCGATAAGGCTAACAGAAGCGAAATCATCGAAAGCCGTGTAATGGGACTGAATCGCATGAGATTCTCCTCAGGCAAGTGGGCCTCTAGAGTTATTTGTTGAAGCGTTGGGAGGTGATGGCTTCCGTTACTGCGCGAATGAACTCCGCTTCGCTCATCGCCGCATATGAGGACTTGCCAGTCTTAGCGTCCACAATGTCTTCGTTGGCTGTGGGAACAACGCTGCTGTTGTGCAACTCCCAGCTCTTGACCGCCTGAAAAAAGTCGCCGTTTGGAACGTAGCGCAAGAACAAAACATACCGGCAGTTTTGTTCCAGCCGGAAACTCGTCGGCGCAAAGTCGTCCTCGATGATTCTTCCGCCGGGCAGACGCAATCTTCCACCCCGTAGCAGCACCGGCACGGAACGCCCTTCCTGGGCTTTTTGGGTTCTGTCCTTCAACAACGTCTCCACTCCGAGGCTGATCTCGGTGTAAAGGTGAGTGTGGTCATTGGAAAAATATGGCTGGAAAGAAACTATCTTCCCGACAAAGACGGTATCGCTTTCTTCGACCGGGATAGCTGGGATGCGAACCCAATATGGCGGAAGATTGCTCCGCACCTCTGTCGAGGGTGAAGAATCGGGTGAATCCAAAGGCCTCTTGTTTGGAGCGTCTTTGTCATCAAATCGTGCGCCGCGAGATAGTCGGATTGTATCCTTCGTTCCCTCAACGTCACTTTTGTCGGCGTCCACCACGACTGTCTTCCAGGCTTTCGTTGTCGAGGCATTTGCAGTTTGAGACTGGGCTGTGCTGAAAAAACTCGCCCCAATAAGCGAGAGAGCAAGCGCAGTTAACGCGATGATAGGTTTTAAATTTGATGTGCGCATTTTCTCAACTCCCTTCAAGACATAATCTACAGATACCCTTTTTGGTTACGCACAGGGTACCGTTGAAGTACTCTTTAGGCTAATACGATTTCTAGCAGTATTGCAATTTTCAGTCAACGATCAGTGGGGAATTTCGAGTAGGGCTTTCAAGTTTCCAGTCTCCCGGGAATGTCCGGTAGATGTGCTTCCCGCGATATTTCGCCAAGCAACAGCAACTTCAAAACACATAATGGAAAGATTTGTAGCCGAGTAGGGGTTCTTCCTCACCCCGATAAAGCCGGGAATCGTCAGAATGACAAACTTGTTTGATGTTTGTTCAGAGGGCAAGAGTTCTTCTTAAGCTTGATGCTGTTCAGGTCAAAAGATTGATGCTGTTCAGGT
>JBBPYD010000082.1:0-19314 GCA_038200305.1 Bryobacterales bacterium | reverse complement strand
CGCAAGTTGAATGTTTACGCGGGCAGCATCCATCCGCACCAGGCACAAAAGCCCGCCGCGTTGGCGGTTTAAGGTATAAGGGGAATTCGATTGGCAGCTTTAGTACAGCATTTGGGAACGGGTCGGCGGAAGACTTCGGTCGCCCGCGTGTTTTTGCGTTCCGGCGCAGGCAAGATCTCCATTAATGGCCGCGCTGGCAATGAATATTTCACCACCGAGTCGGCTCGGGCAATGGTGCGTCAACCGCTTCTGGCAACCGAAACGGCGGATAAATTCGATGTATTGATTCTCACCAACGGCGGTGGCTTTACGGGCCAGGCCGGCGCTGCTCGTCTCGGTATCGCGCGAGCTCTGGTGGAATTCAATGCCGAACTGCGCGGCAAGCTCAAGCAGCTCGGTTTTTTGACTCGCGATCCCCGTAAGCATGAGCGCAAGAAGTATGGTCAGAAAGGCGCTCGCAAGCGGTTCCAATTCTCCAAGCGGTAATGTCATGGGGCGGTTTCGGCCGCCCTTGCCTTCCGTTTTAACTCGACTTTCACCCCCGGTATATAAATCTCGCTTAGGACCGTATCCCGGGCCCATTCACAAGGAGTTATTTTGCCGTCAATCTCAATGAAGGAATTGCTCGAAGCGGGCGTACACTTCGGGCACCAGACCAAGCGCTGGAATCCAAAGATGAAAGAATACATCTTTGGCGAACGCAACGGAATCTATATCGTCGATCTTCAGAAGACTCTCAAGCTCTTCAAGGACGCAATGCGGTTCGTCGGTGAGCAGGCTTCCCAAGGGAAGAACGTTCTCTTCGTAGGCACCAAGCGTCAGGCACAAGAAGCGATCGCGGAAGAGGCCACGCGATGCGGTATGTTCTACGTCAACCAGCGCTGGCTCGGCGGATTGCTCACCAACATGGCCACGGTGTAAAAGTCCATCAAGCGCCTGAAGGCACTCGATCTCATGGCGACAGAAGGCGCCTATGAGGGCCGTGTAAAGAAGGAAGCCGGGCGCCTGGAACGCGAGCGCAAGCATCTCCAGACCAATCTTGCCGGCATTAAAGACATGCCTGGTCTTCCCGATCTTCTGTTCGTCATCGATTCGAACAAGGAAGCCATCGCGGTCATGGAAGCCCGCCGGCTCGGCATTCCCGTCGTCGCTGTGGTGGACACCAATTGCGATCCGGATCAGGTCGATTACGTAATTCCGGGCAATGATGACGCTCTTCGCGCCATTCGCCTGTTCACGAACAAGATTTCCGACGCCGTCGTTGAAGGCCGCGCGCTTGCCACCGAGCAGGATTTCGTCGCTGAGAAGATCGTCTCCGATGAGATGCCGATCGAGGATAGCACCGAATACACCCAGTACCTCGATCCCAAGTACGCCGAGCAGCTCATGTCGGAAGGCATTTCCGATGAAGATTTGCCGTCCATGTCACTGCCGCGTAAGTCGGTGCCCGAGGCCACGCCGGAAGCTGTCACAACACCGGAATAACTGTCTGAACTGGTTTCGCAAGGCCGGGGGGCTCTGAAGCTCCGCCTCGCGAAACGAACATAAAAGGAAACGAATATGGCGGAGATTACCGCACAGCTAGTGAAACAACTGCGCGAGCGCACCGGCGCTGGCATGATGGAATGTAAGAAGGCGCTCGAAGAAGCCAATGGCGATCTTCCGGAGGCGGAAGTGATATTGCGCAAGCGCGGCATTGCATCCGCATCGAAGAAGGCTTCGCGCGCTACCAAACAGGGTGTCATCGGTACTTATATCCATCCCGGCGCGCAGCTCGGCGTCATGGTTGAAGTGAACTGTGAGTCCGATTTCGTCGCCCGCACCGGCGATTTCCAGGAACTCGTTCACGACATCGCCATGCAGATCGCCGCTGCCGATCCTCAGTTTGTCCGCAGGGAAGAAGTCACTGAAGAGTTTTTGCAGAAGGAGCGCGAGATCTATCGCGCTCGCGCCGCCAACGAAGGCAAGCCCGAAAAGATGCTCGACAAAATTGTCGAGGGCCGCATGGCAAAATACTACGAAGAGGTCTGCCTTTATGAGCAGCCTTTCGTCAAGGACAATAGCATCACCATCGCTCAGTTGATCGCAACCAAAATCGCCAAGGTCGGCGAGAACATTGGTGTCGCCCGCTTCGTCCGATTCAAAGTCGGCGATACTCAGACCACTACCGAAGAACAAGCAGCGGCAGCAGAGTAAAAGGGCTACCACGTGCCAGCCTACTCACGTATTCTCCTCAAGTTGAGTGGTGAGGTGATGGCCGGCACTGGCGGCTTTGGGATCGATCCCGACCGGGTTCGCGCCCTTGCTTCCGAAGTCGCCGAGGTCGCCAGGACCGGGATTCAGATCGGACTTGTAGTCGGCGGCGGCAACTTTTTCCGCGGGGTGGCGGCCGCGGCCAAAAACATGGACCGGGTGACTGGCGATCACATGGGCATGCTCGCCACCGTCATCAACGCCTTGGCCTTGCAGGATGCGCTTGAAAAGCAGGGCGTTCCCACCCGCGTGATGACCGCCATTGAGATGCATCAGGTCGCCGAGCCTTATATCCGCCGCCGTGCCATCCGGCATCTTGAGAAAGGCCGGATTGTCATCTTCGCCGCCGGAACTTCCAATCCCTACTTCTCCACCGATACGGCCGCGACTCTCCGGGCTCTGGAAGTCCACGCGGAGGTTATCGCCAAAGCCACCCGTGTCGATGGTGTTTACGACAAAGACCCTTTGAAGCACGACGACGCCATTCTCTACACCCGCATCAGCTACACCGACGTGCTTTCCCGCTCGCTGGCCGTCATGGACGCCTCCGCCGTCGCCATGTGCCGCGACAACAAACTTCCCATCGTGGTCTTCAATCTGAACACCGTTGGAAATATAATGCGAATGTCGAAGGGAGAAGCTCTTGGCACCGTCATCGGCAACGATTGGTGACCACCTCGCATCTAACTCAGGAGCAAAGAGAATATGAAACCAGCACCGCCCACCGCGCCTTCCAGTTCCACGTTTAAGAACATTAAGGAAGTGGAAAACCATGCGAAATCCCGCATGGAAAAGGTCCTCACGGACTTGCAGCATGAAATGTCCAATATCCGTACCGGCCGGGCAAATATCGGGCTTTTCGATAATGTCCATGTCGATTACTATGGAGTCTCCACGCCGCTCAATCAGGTTGGAACCCTGCACGTCCCCGAACCGTTCATGATCACCATCCAGCCCTGGGACACCTCGCAGATCGGCATGATTGAGAAAGCCATCCGCAACTCCGATCTCGGTCTCAACCCCGGCAACGACGGTAAGATCATACGAGTTCCCATCCCGCAGCTCACCGAAGAGCGCCGTAAGGATTTCGTTAAGAAGTTGCATGGCGTCGCCGAAGAGCATCGCGTCAGCCTGCGCAACATCCGCCGCGACGCCAACGACTCCGTGAAGAAGTTGCTGAAAGACAAGCTCATCAGCGAGGACGAAGACCGCCGCGCCCACGACGAGATTCAGAAGCTCATCGACGGTTTCATGGGCCGAATCGATTCGGCCTCGAAGAGCAAAGAAAAAGAGATCCTGGAGATCAAATGAAATTTGCCCTTGCCCTCATTGCGATTGCCGCTCTGGCAGCCGAGCGCAAGGTCGTCTTTCCACCCGGTGTGAAGCCGGTCGGGCCTTACAGCCCCGGCATCCAGGCTGGCGACTATCTATACGTATCGGGGCAGGGAGTCCGCGGCTTGTCAGGCCAGGTCCCTGCCACCCCCGATGCCCAGACCCGTCAGTGTCTGGAGAACGTCAAAACCATCATCGAGGCCGGCGGCCTCAAGATGGAGAACATCGTCTACACGCAGCTCTACCTGTCCGACATGGCCAACTACGAAGCCGTAAATCAGATCTACGAAAACTACTTTCCGAATGGCCGCCCACCGCGCGCCGTCATCGGCGTGAAACGCATGCCCACCGATACTCCGGTGGAGATCAGCGCGGTTGCCGCAACCAAGACGGGCAAGCGCGTCTATCTGCCGGGTGTCCTGGGCCGTCGTGCCGACACGAATCGTATTCCCGCGGACCCCAAGGCCCAAGCGGCTATCGCATTTGACAGTGCCGCCGAATACTTGAACGGAAAGAAGCTTAAGCTAAGCAATCTCACGTTCACGAATATCTATTTCACCGCTGCGATGCCGGATGGTGTCGTCAAAGCGATGGCCGATAAGCGTCTGAAACGCGGCTCCACCGTCGTCATGATCCCCGTGACCGCATTACCTATGAATGCCAATATTGAGATCAGCGGCATTGCGGGCGAAACGGACGTGTACTCCATACACTCGGGAACCACAGAGGAGGCCCTGCATGCGATCCAGAAGGACCTGACCGCCGCCGGTCTCACCATGGCCAACGTAGCCGCCACTAATGTGTATCTGGATAACATCGACAACTTCGCCGCCATGAACAAAACCTACGCGGGCTTCTTCACGGCAGCGCCTCCCACCCGGACCACGGTCCAGCCGGTAACCGGCGCCGCCGCAAACACAATTTCGGTTATCGCTGTTAAGTAGTGGACGGAGAGATCAGCGCAACCACCAGCGGTCTCCAAAGAAGTCCGCGTTCTCTTCATTCCATGTGCCGAACTTCGACGCAAGCTGTCCGCCGTCCACTACCAGCGCCGCTCCAGTAATGTAGGAAGCCGCATCGGAGGCGAGGAACGCCATCGCGTTCGCTACCTCGCCAGGGCTACCCCCCCGCCCGAGCGCAATTGGCCGGAAGTATTCCTTGATGCGTTTGGTCTCTTGGAAGAACGGTTCCGTAATCCGTGTCCGGATTAAACCTGGGCACACTGCGTTCACGCGGATCTGGTATGGCCCCAGCTCATTGGCGGCTGTATGCAGGATCCCGAGCACTCCGGCCTTGCTGGCATTATAAGCGATTAGGTCGGCTTCTCCGTCGAACGAGTTCGTCGAAGCGGTCAGGACAATCGATCCCTTGCGCCGCGCCTTCATCAAACGCGATGCAATCTGGACTGTGTGAAACATGCCCGAGAGGTTCACCGCGATCACCCGATCCCAATCCTGTTGCGTGGTGGCCGACAGATTATTGAAACTTGCAATCCCTGCGTTGGCGATTAGAATATCCGGCGTACCAGACTGCGCGAATCCAGCTTCCAGGGAGGCTCGATCGGTCACATCCACTGCCGTCCCGAACGCCGCAAATGAGGCAGCTACTTCCTCCGGCCGCTCATTCGGAAGATCGAATACCCACACCTCCGCGCCGCTGCTCTTGAGCAACCGCGCAATCGTGAGGCCGATTCCATTTGCCCCCCCAGTGACCACCGCCAGCTTTGAATTGAAGTCGATAAGCATACGGCCTCAATGTTAACGTAAAGAATCGATGGCGCAAATTCTTGACGGCAAGTGGGTACGGGATGAAATTCTGAAGGAGTGGAAGCCGCGTGTACAATCGTTGATTACTCGATCCCGCAGACCCGGCTTGGCAGTAGTCCTGGTAGGTAACGATCCGGCTTCCGAAATCTACGTGAGAAATAAGGAGCGTGCCTGCGCTGAAATGAATATTTACAGCGAGAAACACACTCCGCCCGCTACCATCGCTACGGCTGAACTGCTTGCGCTGATTGAATCTCTCAACAACCGCGAAGAAATCGACGGTATCCTGATCCAGACACCGTTGCCTTCGCAGATCGACACGCGCCAAGTCCTGATCGCTGTGCGGCCCGATAAGGATGCGGACGGGTTTCATCCGATGAACGTTGGCAATCTGGTGGCGAACATTCCCGGCCCACGGCCATGCACGCCAGCCGGGATCATCCAGTTGCTCAAACGATATGAGATCCCGATTGCGGGCCAACATGCCGTGGTCATCGGCCGCAGCGACATTGTAGGCAAACCAATGGCGCTTCTGCTGCTCCATGAAAACGCCACGGTCACCATCTGTCATTCGCGGACCGCAAATCTAGTCACGGAGAGCCGCCGGGCGGACATTCTAGTGGCGGCAATTGGGCGGCCTGCGCTGGTGACGCGCGATTTCATCAAGCCAGGTGCAACCGTAATTGATGTTGGAATGAACCGGATTTCAGATCCAGCCGTCTCGGAGGCCATCTTCGGAGATAAGCCGGCACGTGCTCTGATCGGCGACGTTCATCCGGTGGAAGTGATGGAAGCGGCGGGCGCTTACACTCCGGTGCCAGGCGGCGTGGGGCCGCTGACCATTGCAATGCTGATGGTGAACACCATCCGGGCGGCGGAACTCCGTATGAAATGCTCCGCGTAGGCTTGACCGGCGGGCTGGCAAGCGGCAAGAGCTTCGTCGGACGAACACTGGAGGGATTAGGCTGCACTCTGATCCAGGCAGATGTCCTCGGGCACCAGGCCCTGGCTCCCGGAGGCTGCGCCTACCAGCCGGTAGTCGCTGAATTCGGGACGGAGATTGTCGATGCGTCAGGCGCTATCAATCGCCGCCAACTCGCGGCGCTGGTGTTCGATTACCCCGAACGTTTAGCCAGATTGAACCAACTGGTCCATCCTTGCGTTATAAGAAGGGAAGAGGAGCTTGCGTTGGAAGCTTTCCGGCTTGACCCCAGTGGAATTGTGGCCGTGGAAGCGGCAATACTAATAGAGACGGGTAGTTACAAGCGGTTTGACCGGTTAATCCTCGCTGTCTGCACGGAAGAACAACAACTGGAGCGTGCAACCGGGCGGGATGGATATACGTTAGAAGAGGCGCGGTCCAGGTTGCGGCGGCAGATGCCGCTTTCGGCGAAGCGGCAGTTCGCCGACTACGTCATCGATACGTCGGGAACCAAGGAGAGTACGATCCAGCAGACGCGGCAGGTGTACGAGTCGCTACGGAGCATTCAGATATGAAATTTCGCGCATTGTTGTTGACTGCTGCATTTGTCGGCGTCTTTGTTTTTGTGACGTCGCGCTCGAATTGGGAAATCGGCCGCGTGTTCAAGCCGGTCAGAGCGGTGGGGAACCTGTGGAGCGGGCCGGACTCGGTGCATACCGCGGGGCTGAGCTCCGATGAAGTGAATAATATCGACATCTACAAATCGGCAAGGCTTGCCACGGTAAACATCACGAGCACCGTGTACCGCCAGAACTGGCTATTCCAGGTCTATCCGGCAAAGGACGTTGGAAGCGGGTTCATCATCAATGAAGATGGGCGCATTTTGACCAACAGCCACGTGCTGGAAGGCCAGAGCCGGATTCAGGTTACACTGCCCAATCACGAAATTTACGAAGCGAAAATTCTGGTCCGCGATCCGCAGAACGATCTGGGTCTCATCAAGATCGCACCGAAGAAGAAGCTGCCGGTGCTCAGACTGGGCGATTCCGACGGCGTGCAGGTCGGGCAGAAAGTGCTGGCGATCGGCAATCCGTTCGGCCTCGATGGCACGTTGACAACCGGAATTATCAGCTCACTCGGCCGGACTATTCGAGATGAGAAGAATCAGGAACTGGAAGGCATGATTCAGACGGATGCCGCGATCAATCCTGGAAACAGCGGCGGACCCCTACTCGATTCGTTAGGCAATGTCGTCGGAATTAACACAGCGATTTACGGACCAAGCGGCAACATCGGAATCGGGTTTGCGATGCCGATCAATCGTGCGAAGGCGATGCTCGGCGAGTATCAGGCTGGCCGAAGCTTCAAACGGCCCAGGCTCGGGGTTGCGGTGGTGTTTGTGGCCGGAGACCTCGCCCAAGCACTCGATCTTCCCGCCCAGGGCGGACTGCTGGTGCAGGAGGTGGATCGGGGATCAGCGGCCGCAACGGCTGGCCTGAAAGGCCCCCGGCAAGTGGTGGTGATCGGCAACAACGAGGTGGGTGTCGGCGGCGATCTTATTGTAGCGATCGACGGCAGGGCGGCGGACCGGCCGGACGCCATTTCGCGCACGATCAACAAGAAACATCCCGGCGATAGCGTGGAACTGACTGTGTTCCGCGGCGGCCGGACGATCAAACTGAACGTGAAGCTCGGCGAAGATCGGAACGATCAGTTGTGAAGCTTCGCAGCTACGAAGCGAACGGATTGAAGCTGGTGTGTACGTCCATCACGTCCACCCCTTCCTTGCGCTTTAGGAAATTGACAACGAGGTAGGTGACTGGCGTCATCGCGACCTCATAGATGACCTTGGCCGTATATCCCGACACGATTGCGCGGAAGATATCGGTGTTCGACATAATGCCGCCGAACGCCAGTACCATGACGAGCATGGTATCCACTCCCTGGCCCACCACGGTGGAGCCGACGGTGCGGGTCCAGAGATATTTCCCGTTCGTCAGCACCTTCATTCGCGCCATCACAAAGGAGTTGGCAAACTCACCCGCCCAATAGGCGATCAGGCTGGCGGCAACCAGACGCGGGATGATGCCGAGCACGGTTTCATACGCTTTCTGGTTCGGCCAATCGGGCGATGGGGGAAGGGAAACCACCACCCAACTCAACGCTGCCAACAGCGCCGCTGCGAAGAAGCCGTTCCAAATCGCCCGGCGCGAAGCGGCGTAGCCGTACACTTCAGTGAAAATATCGCCGAAGATATAAGTGATAGGAAATAGAAGTTGCGCTCCGCTGAATCGCAGCCAGCCGATGGCGATGAATTTGGGCGCGACGATGTTTGAGATCAGCAGCACCACGACGAAAGCTGAGACCAGCATGTCGTAATAGCGGAACTTTTGCGGGCTATGCTCGGGAGCGGGGATCGTCTCCAAATGCGATGCGGTAGATGACATGTTGGAAAGGCAATACTAGCACAATACCCTACACTCAAATAGCACCCCTATGAACCGCCCATCGCCTATCTTCCTGATGTCGCTCTGTTTGACTGGGTTTGCCCAGAATCCTCCACCACAGCATACGCCGCAGCCTGCTCCGGCAGCCGGCGCTAAGGTTCCCGAGCCGCCTCCTGCCCCGAAGAAAGACGAGAAGCCGGTGGTGACCAAGCATTCGATTCAAATGGGCGGCAAGGCGCTCAGCTATACGGTCACCACCGGAATGATGCCGGTCAAGACAGACACCGGTGATGTGGAGGCCGATATGTTTTACATGGCCTACACGGTGGATCGTCCGCAGGGCGCTCCGGCGCGTCCGTTGACGTTTTCATTCAATGGCGGCCCCGGTTCGGCTTCCCTCTGGCTACATATGGGCGCGCTGGGGCCCCGGCGAGTGAAGCTTAACAATGATGGTTCGATGCCGCCCCCGCCTTATCAGTTGGTGGATAACGAGAGCACTTGGCTCGATCTGACCGACCTTGTGTTTATCGATCCAGTGAACACCGGGTACAGCCGTGCGGCCAAGCCGGAGCTCACGAAGAAGTTCCTGGGACTTGAAGGCGACATCGCGTCGATTGGCGAGTTCATCCGGCTTTATTTGACCCGCAATGAACGGTGGACCTCTCCTCTGTTTTTGACTGGCGAGAGTTATGGGACCACGCGCGCGGCGGGTCTCGCCGGTTCTCTGATCGATAAAGGAATTGCGTTCAACGGAGTGGTGCTGCTCTCGACGGTTCTTAATTTCCAGACTCTGCTCTTTACCAAGGGAAACGATCTTCCCTATGAACTGATTCTGCCGAGCTATACGGCTACGGCCTGGTATCACAAGAAGCTGGCGCCGGATTTACAGAAAGACCGGAATAAGGCATTGGCGGAATCGGAGGCTTGGGCGTTGGGAGCGTATGCGGAGATTCTGGCGAAAGGCGACCGGTTGACGCCCGCCGAGCGCGACACGGCCATCACGAAACTAGCCCGATTGACCGGAATTTCACAGGAGTACATCGGCCTTAGCAATCTCCGTGTAGAGATCCAACACTTTGCTACTGAGCTTCTGCGCGATCAAAGGCAAACCGTGGGGCGGCTGGATAGCAGACTGACCGGAACTGACGCGCGGGGGACTTCAGAGCGTCCGGATTACGATCCAACGATCGCCACCATTCGTCCTCCCTACACCTCCACCTTCCTGCAGTATGTGCGAAGCGATCTGGGGTATGAGACAGACCGGCAATATTTCATTCTCGGCGAAGGAGTGAGGGGCTGGAATTGGGGCAGCGATAATTCATTCGCCGATACCAGTGAAGAACTGCGGAGCGCGTTCGCGAAGAATCCGTATATGAAGTTATTCGTCGGATTTGGATACTACGATCTGGCGACGCCGTACCTTGCCGCCCGTTATTCGTTGAGTCACGCGGCATTTCCGGCGGGGACAAGAAAAAACATCACGGAGAAATACTTCGATGCCGGGCATATGTTTTACATCGACCTGGAATCGCTGCGTCAGTTGAAGAAGGATGTCGTCGAGTTCATGAAGAACGCCCGGCCCACTCCGTAACCGAGGAACAGCCCGGCGGAACAAGGCCAGGCATACTTGCGCAAAATTGCTGGTACGGGGATGCGCTGCAACGGGGGCCAAAGATTGCCTACAAAAATTGCAAGTATAGCGAGCAGCACCAGGGGACTCAGCGCGTGATAGCCGGTCCCGGCTGCCCAGTGTCCCTTCGCAATCTGAAACAGCCCTCGTGTGAGGCCGCATAACAGGCAGGGCCGGCCGGTGAGCCAGTGAAATCCACAAACCGGGATGCGCGCGCCTGGTGTATAGGAACACAGCAGCAGCAATGCAGCTCCGCTGCAGACCAACGCGGTGAGGTTAGACCGTGCCGGGTTCAAATCCGACCACCTCTTTGTACGCCACGGTGATGGCCGCATAAACGATCGGGAAGGTCACAAGAAGTCCTATGATCAGGCACAGAAAACCGAGAAAGTTTAACAGCATTGCACCAACCAGGAACAGGGTGAAGCCAACGTAGTCGTTCTTAACCACGGCGTGGCTCGCCTGCATCGCCTGCCAAAAGTCCATCTTCTTATCCACGATGAATAGATACGTGAACTGGTACATCGCGGCCACCACCAGGCCCGGAATGATACAGAACAGACTGCCAACGAAGATGAACGCCGACATCACCAGCGCGGCCAATAACGTGGGCACAAAAAACTGAAAGCCCTTGAACATGTCGCCAATTTCCATCTTTCCACGGACAATTTTGCGCATACAGGCGATGTGAAGCCCGGCCAGAAGCGGGCCGTGTAGCACCAAGGGAATGCAAGAACTGAGGACCAGATACAACAGACTCATCCCCATGAATAGGCCGAGGTTGCTTTTGACGATCTCCCATCCCTGGCCGATCCAGTGACCACCGCGCGACTTCACTCCCACAGGCGCCTGGAACCGGTACACCGGTCCCATTAGCTGAGTGCCGCCGGGCAGCGGCGGCGAAGTTCCCCCTTCCACGGCCGGCTGCCGGAGTCCGCAAGATGGACAAAACGGAACGTCTGGAGCGAGCTGCGCACCGCAATGTTGACAGTACATCTAATACACTTTACTTCAGAATCAAAACCGCCATCCGAGCGTCGGTTTCCAGCGCGTCGCCGGTGGCATTGCTGCTTTTGGTGGGCACGGCGGCCCGGTCTACCAGCGCAAGCGATTTGACTCCACCCGTGAACAGCAGATCGTTCACCACTTTCGCGCGTTCCTTGTCGATCTGCGTATCTATCTGGTGGATAAACGTGCGGTTCTCTTCAGAAAATGCGATACCGGTGTCATGAGTGGCCGAGCAGACCCACACTGGTTGGCCGCCGAATGTGCCGGGTCTGCGCCAAATTCGCAGATGATGCCGTTGCGCGAATGTATTGTTCTGTTTCTGAAAAACGTAATCGGGCTTTTGGCCATCGAGGGTTAGCAGCGATACCGGCGCTTCACTATAACCGCGAAGCTCCGCGATGGCGCGGAAAGTTTCCAGCTTTGATTGCCCATCCAAAGCCTGCGCGGTGTCCCAGCCTGCGTCCTTGAAGACCTTCTCCAGTTGCTGCGGCGAGCCGATGAACATCAGATTGGTCATGTCGGAAGGTTTCGGCGGTTTCTCGGCGTAGGTCTGGAACGGTTGCGCATTCACCAATTTGTACAGCTCAGTTTCATCGGCTACGGGAAGCAGGTCCGGCGGACTTGCCTTCTCATCCCATTTGAAAGGCTCTGTCACCTGCAAGGTCATCTCAGTGCCGGGAGCATATTGAATCTCACCGTTAGTCTGCCTCAGTACCGCTCCTTTGGCTGCTTCCAGAAGACCCCCCAAGCCGGAATTCCTCTGGATTACTTTGTTGATCCCCTGATCGAGCCGCCCCGAGATGGTGCCGGATGTGAGGATGCCGGCTACCTTACCGTTTTGATCCACTGTCTCGCGGGCGTTATCCACCTGCATCAGTTTGGTCTTCACTTTAACGACGGAATTTCCGGTTGCTCCGGTGAGTTCGGTAAAGTTCAAACCAAGGGTGGCAGGCTCGCCGGACTGCTGTGCCAGCTTCGCTTCCACCACTTCTCCCCGGACTTTCGCGCCGGCGCCAATGCCAACTTCGCCATTCACCATCACAGGCGCGATCACCACGGCCTGCACCGCATCCTTCGCCTTCGAGCTGTCGCTTGCCACCTTCGCAGTGAGGCGGATTTGGATTTCCGTGCCAGCGGGGATCTCCGTCGCGCCACATACCAGGGTGCAGAAAAGAACGCAATGGATCAATCGGGAAAGCATCTGACTAGTGACAGTAATCCTTCTGTGATAGACGATTTCACAACGGGAGAGGTTGCGGCGGAGGTTATAATTCAATTGTGAAATCAGGCTGCCTCCTCTTCTTGGCACTGCTAAGTATATTATGTGCTTGCAATCGAGCTCCGCAGACGAAAGACGCCGTAAAGCAAGCGGTAGTGGAACATTTGGGCAAGGGATCGGGCCTGGACCTTTCGATGATGGACGTTGAGGTTACATCGGTTGCGTTTCACGGCAATGAGGCGAATGCATCTGTGCTGTTCCGTCCTAAGTCCAGCCCGGAACAGGGCATGCAGATGAATTATACGCTTGAGAGCAAGGGAAACAAGTGGGTCGTCCTGAAAAAGGCCGGGGGTGGAGGCAATCCGCACGGCTCCGGCGTGCCGGGACAACCAGCACCGGCGCCATCTGGCGCCCTTCCGCCGGGCCATCCTCCAGTGCAGCCGTCCGAGCAGCCAAAATGAAGCGCGTCGCCGTTCTAGGGGGAGGACCGGCAGGTGCTTTCGCGGCGGAACGGCTGGCGAGCGCGGGCCTGAAAGTCATCGTTCTGGATGAAAAGCTCGCGTGGGAAAAGCCCTGTGGCGGCGGCCTCACGTACAAAGCGTATAGCCAATATCCGTTTCTGATTGAGAACGGCACGCCCAAACGCATTGTGAAGCAGACATTTCTCTCCACGTCCCGGACCGGCGTCGCAAAGCTGGCGCTTACCAAACCGCTGGTCATCTACTCACGATTCGAACTGAATCAAATGTTGCTCAAACGGGCTGAAGATGCCGGAGCGGAAATTGAGAAGACGCGCGTGCTGGAGATTAACCGCCAGGGCAGGGGCTGGGCCGTAAAGACCAGGGCAGGGAAGATAGAAGCTGACTATTGCGTGGTCGCCACCGGCGCACGAAACACGCTGCGCGAAGTGGGGACGCAATGGGGAGCCGGCGACACCATGGTCGCGCTTGGCTACTACGTTCCGAGCGAGCAGGAACACATCGATATTCAATTCTTCCCGAAATTCGAAGGTTACATTTGGGTCTTCCCGCGCAATGGGCATCTGTCGGTGGGGATTTGCGGGAAAGGTGAATCGGCGCAGACGCTGCGGCAGCGGCTGGAACGGTACATGCAGGAAAAGGAACTCTCGCTCGCCGGAGCCACTTTTTACGGGCACGTGCTTCCATCTTTGCAGAGGTCCGCCTGGACGAATAACCGCGTCTCCGGTGAAGGGTGGATGGCCGTGGGCGATTCCGCCGGCCTGGTTGATCCCATCACGGGAGAGGGTCTCTATTACGCGATTCGATCCGCCGATCTGGCTGCGCAAGTGCTCCTGTCCGGACAGCTGGAAAGCTATTCTGCGCGGCTCCGGCGCGATTTCACCGAAGACCTGGAACTTGCATCTCGCTTAGCCAAGCGGCTGTTTCTGGATAATTTTCTGTGCGGCAGCGTACCAGAGCGGATGATCCAATTCATGCGGCGCAGTCCGACGTTCTGCGAAATCCTGCAGGATCTTTTCGCGGGCACCCAGAACTATCTCGATCTGAAAGCTCGATTGGTGAGGAATCTGAATGGAACACTCCATGAAGCCGCAATGAATCTGTTTCTGCATAGACTGGTTCCTGGCGCGAACCGCGCTTAGACCGCAACGATGGACAACACAAAATCTGAAGAACTGTTTGCCAGAGCGCTGAAGCTAATTCCTGGCGGCGTCAATTCTCCCGTGCGGGCTTTCCGCGGAGTGGGCGGAACCCCTCGTTTCATTGCTCGCGGAGAAGGCTCACGGCTGATCGATGTAGACGGCAATTCCTATATAGACTACATCTGTTCCTGGGGACCGCTGATTCTGGGGCATCGTCCCAAGCCCGTGATTGATGCGCTGCGTGACGTGCTCGATATCGGCACCAGCTTTGGAGCGCCCACCGAGCGCGAGCTGGATCTGGCCGAAGCGATCCGGGATGCAATGCCATCCATGGAACTGATCCGGCTGGTGAACTCCGGGACGGAAGCCACCATGAGCGCGATCCGGGTGGCGCGTGGATTCACCGGCCGCGATCTGACCGTGAAATTCGACGGCTGTTATCACGGCCACGTGGATTCGCTATTGGTGAAGGCAGGCTCGGGAATGGCAACGCTGGGCATTGCGGATAGCGCCGGGGTTCCGAAGTGTTTCGCCGAGACGACGATTTCCCTTCCATTCAACGATCTCAACGCCGTGGAAGAAGCGTTCCGGAAGCAAGGCGATCGGATTGCGGCGATCATTGTGGAGCCGGTAGCTGGAAATATGGGCTGCGTTCCGCCTGCCGCCGGATTTCTGCAGGGCCTTCGAGCCGTCACTGAAAAATACGGCACGGTGCTGATCTTCGATGAGGTGATGACTGGTTTCCGTCTGTCGTTCGGCGGAGCGCAGCAGATCTATGGCATCCGTCCCGACATGACGGCCATCGGCAAGATTGTCGGCGGAGGCTTGCCCATCGCGGCCTACGGCGGCCGCGCGGACATCATGAACAAGGTGGCGCCGGTCGGGCCGATTTATCAGGCTGGAACGCTGTCGGGCAATCCACTCGCGGTCGCAGCGGGGTTGGCCATGGTAAGGCACCTCAAGGCAAACCCGCAAGTCTACCAGGATTTGGAACGGAGGGCTGCGCGGCTTACCGCGAATGTCCCATCCGGCATTACAGTGAACCGCGTGGGGTCTATGTTCACGTTCTTCTTCAGCAGTCAACCGGTGATGGACTACGAGACGGCCAAACGTTCCGATACGGAGATGTTCAAGAAGTTCTTTCATTGGATGCTCAGCCAGGGCGTATACTTGGCGCCGTCGCAGTTTGAAGCGGCCTTCCTGTCGGCGGCGCACAGTGACGAGGACATCCGCGTTACAGCCGAAGCGGCGCACCAGTTTTTTGCCGCCAATTAGGAGGCCGGCATGACAGTCGGCGATAGAAGAATCTTTTGCAAATTCGCAGGATTCGCGGTGGCCGCTATAGCCTCGCTGGTTCAAGCGCAGACAAACTGTTCCGACGATGCGCAGAATCCCAGGATCGTTCGCCGCCAAACCTTGTCATCGGCGATCTATGCCGGTTACGTGGAAGCCCGCGCCGCATGGCAAACCGGCTGAAGATGGAAAGATCTGCGGGTCACGGCAAGCCTGTTCATCAAGCCCGTCGGCGCGGGTTCATCTAAGCTTACTTACCGGAAGGCACCCACCCCGGAAGAGCTCGGTCACGGCTTGCGTATAGTCGATTGGTCGCCCGACGGGCGCAGACTAGCGGTAGAAGGTTCCTGGTGGGAGCCAAACTCGGATATAACCGGAAAGAACGTTCTGCTTTACGATGGCGACCGAAGCCATCCGCGAAATCAACTACAGAAGCCACTCGAGTCTGCCATTGGTAAACCTGCAACGTGCGATTGGACACAGTTTGCGGATTCAGTCAAGAGGGAGAGCTTATTGTAGGCGTGGGTGATTACGTGGATTCGTATGCCGAATTCCCTCCAAGCCAATGCTTCCCACAGATCTGGCAACTGGAACTCAGCGCATAAACTGGCGGGCCGAAAACATCACGACACCCAGGAAGAAGAGAAGGCTCAGTACGATAATGACTGCCCGCCGCTGCGGAGAAAGCGTGATCGCGATAACGCTGCCGGGCTCTCGCAAACTGATCTTCACGGAGACTTCGGTGTCTTTGCGCCCCTCGATGCGGTTATCCATCAGTAGAATGTAGTCGCCGGCCTGCTCCACTTCATAGCGGAGCTTCCCTGACTTCTCATATCCGGTTCGAGCCAGGGCTTGGTAACTGCGCCCTGCATTGAAGCGGTCCGCGCCCTCGCGTGTCACCAGGATCGCTTCCACGCCGCTGGCTTCATCAGGTACCGTGAAGGATGCTTCTATAACCGACCCCGCCTTGGGTACCGGCACGTCAATCGCCCGCCAATGTGAGGGTGGAACAGTAACCACACCGTCCAGCAAGATGGCCAATAAGGCCGGTAAAATCATCTGCTCTCAGTGTAGACGGGTTCGCCCGCAAGCACAGTCATGGTGACTCGCGTTTTCAGCAGATCGCGATCCGGCGCCTTCATGATGTCTTGTGAGAGCATGACGAAATCGGCGAATTTTCCTGGTTCGATGGAGCCTTTCTTGCTTTCCTCGAATGCGGCGTAGGCTCCTCCCCGAGTCCAGGACCGCAAAGCCTCTTCGCGGCTCAGCTTTTGACCGGGCATGAATCCGCCGGGGGGATTGCCGTCATGATCCTGTCTGGTCACGGCCGCGTAAAAACCCCAGAGCGGATTTGGATTCTCCACGGGAACATCGGATCCGTTCGCGATGGCTACACCGGCGGCGAGAAACCGTTTCGGGGCCCATGCGCCCATCATGCGATCGGGTCCAAGCCGTGCCTCCGCCCACCGCATATCGCTGGTCGCGTGCGTCGATTGAATGGAAGCAATCACGGAATACTTCGCGAAGAGTGCAAAGTCGGGAAGGGAAACCACCTGCGCGTGTTCGATCCGGAACCGCTTGCCGTTTTTGCCGCGCAGCACTGCGCCGTACGCATCGAGCACTGTCCGGTTTGCGCGGTCCCCAATCGCATGGGTATTTACCTGAAACCCATATTTCACTGCGTCCCTGGCTACGGCCTCGATCTGGTCTTTGGAGAGCATGAGCAACCCTGTGTTGCCCGGGTCATCCGAGTAGGGCTGCCAGAACGCCGCGCCGCGCGACCCCATAGCCCCATCCGCCACGAGTTTGATGCTGCGCACGGTCAGCTTCTCGCCGATCTCGGGGCCTTTCTGTTTGTACTGATTCCACAGCGGGCCGGCGCCGCCGATCATAGCGTACACACGTATGGGGAGTTTGCGCTCTTCAATCAGCTTCCTGTAGCCGGCAAGCTCCACCGGTCCGATGCCCGCATCGTGTACGGTGGTCAAACCCAGCTTCGCGCACTCCTGGGCTGCACGTGCTAACCATTGCTGCACTTGCGCTTGACCAGGCGCTGGAATTTTGGATTCGACCAGACCTTGCGCGCGATCGATCAGAACGCCCGTCGCCTCTCCGTTTGCACCGCGGATGATTTTGCCGCCCGGAGGATCTTGCGTGTTCTTGTCTATGCTCGCGATTTCCAGCGCCTTCCGGTTCACCCATGCGGCATGGCCGTCCACGCGCTTGAGGACCACCGGGTTGTTTGGAGCGGCAGCCGTCAGCGGTCCAGCGGTGGGGAACTGGCCTCCCCAGTTGGTCTGGTCCCATGCGCGGCCTTGAATCCACTCACCTGCCGTCCTTTTCCCGGCAGCGTCTTTCACCATTGTGGCCACCTCTTGAATCGACTTCACGGAACGCAGGTCAAAGCTCTCCAGCATTTGACCGAGTCCGGCCATGTGGACATGGGAATCGATCAGCCCCGGAAGGATGGTGGCGCCCTTTGCGTCCACGCGGCGGGTTCTTGGTCCGATGGCGGCCACGGCATCCGCACCCAGGGCCAGAATCCGCGTGCTCTTCACCGCGATGGCAAAGGTTTGCGGCTGCGCGGGATTTACCGTGTAAACTCGTGCATTCTCAATCACCAGGTCCGCAGTCTCAGCGGCAGGCAGGCGGCCCGCGGCCAGCACAAACAAGGCTAGAATAAGAAACATGGAAGACAGTATGGCACACGCGCAGTTGCGCGCCAGTGCGTTTGAACTCTCGGATTGGAAGCGAATAGCCAGTGTCACGGCAGCGGTCTTGCTGGGCATCGTATTCCTGGCTGCGGGAGTCTGGAAAATCACGGACCCGTTCAGCGCCGCTACGCTCATGATTCAGGCAAAAGTGCCGGCAGATCTTGGCTTTCCCGCTGCATTGTTCTTCGGCATCTCCGAAACGTTTGCAGGCGTTCTGCTGTTCGTCCCCCGGTTCCGCCGTTGGGGTGCTTGGATAACGGCTCTTCTACTGGTGGCGTTCATAGGTTATATCGGGATCAACTACGGGGCGCTGCATGGGCAAGAGTGCAGTTGCTTCCCTTTGATCAAACGGACCATCGGGCCGGGATTTTTCATCACCGATGGGATTATGCTGCTGCTCGCCGTTATAGCCGGCGCGTGGACCCGCCGTTCGGAAGGCTTCCGAACCGCCGCCATCATACTAGGCGCGGTGGTAGTGTTTGCGGGAGTTTCCTTCGGCGTCACGTATGCGCGCCAGTCTGGCCTAAAAGCTCCGGATTCCATCACGGTGGACGGCCAACCATATTCGCTGCAGCATGGCAAAATATTTCTGTTCTTCTTCGATCCCGAGTGCTCCCACTGCTTCCAGGCAGCCAAGAACATGTCGAAATTCACCTGGAAGGATGTCAAGATCATAGCGATTCCGACCGCGCAGCCCCGGTTTGCGCGGGATTTTTTGAAGGATACCGCGCTGAAGGCAGGGGTCTCCAATGATCTTGATCTGCTCAAGAAAACTTTCAGCTTTATTGCCGGACCGTACGGTGTCGCGCTGGAGAATGGGCGTCAGAAGGAAGCCTACATCAACTTCGACGAGAAAGAACCGAAGGAAGGTTTGACCAAGCTCGGCTTTATCGAATAAGCTCAAGCCGTTACTAGCAGCCCGTGTCAGAATCCCCAGTTTCGGCATTGGTTGAATTTAGGCGAACGGCGTCGCGTTTCGCGAGTGGGTAAGGCGTTGCCAAGGAAATTTCCTGTGAGCTCGTAAAGCGGCGAGAGAGCGGCCAGAACCCGCAAGAGAGTGCAAAACAGCTTGATTTTCAGGTCGGCCAAGCCTTTGGGCGTTCCGGCCT
>JBBPYD010000081.1:0-20882 GCA_038200305.1 Bryobacterales bacterium | reverse complement strand
TTGTTCGAGCCGCAACAGAGCCGGGTACAGAGTGCTTTGGTTGAGTGAAGCACATTCTCCGAGATCTGTTGGATTCGTTGCGCGATGCCGTAACCATGCATCGGCCCCATGGTATGGAGCGTGTTTAGAACAAGAAGATCCGGCGTACCTTGCAGCACGTCAGCTTTGGATTCGTTTAGGCCGCCAACAAGAGCATAAGCTGTTCCCGCCAATCCGTTCCAGCCGTTGGGTGAGCCGGCGCGCCGTTTTCTCCGGATTTTGCCGGTCGAAATAATCTTTGCCAGCTTCCCGGTATTCAACGCCATCGCGGATGATGAAGTAGGCGATAGTCAATATGCGGTGGCCCCACGGCCATGCACGCTCGTTTGATGCCCCGGCTGCTGGCAACGCGATAGAACAAGCCAGTGAGAAAGCAATCTTTCTTGCGGGAAACCGCTAGCCGTTCTGGACCAGCATGCGCCGCGGATAGCGTTGTGGCTCCGGCCGTGGCGATTCACAACTATTTTACAGTCCTAAGTAGCTCAAAATAATGGCTCCCGGCCGCTACCCGTTTTGTCCCATCGAATAATCCATGTAAACTCAACGCAGGTACGGGAATCCAGGCATCCTCGTGAGAGGCTCTGTCACAAGGTCTATGACAATCGAATATGCAGTTGTAAGTGCGCACCGGAATTGTACGATCAAAGCCAATTCCGGTGTCCAGCGGGGCTCCGGGCGTTACCGGAATTGCACAAACAAACCCAATTCCGCTTCCACTCCGGCTGGCGGAGTGACCTACCTTACATGTTCGATATTGGGATTGGCTGCGTTTCGTATTCTTGAACTATTGAGGCGTCACCCGGCAAATCAAAACCGAAATTGCACAAACAAACCCAATTCCGGTTCCGGCGCGGCCCAGTATAGTTAAGCTGCATCACATAAGTGTCCGATTCTGGGATTCGCTGCGTTTCGCACGCGCTGCCTGCACCTACTTTTCCAGCGCAGGGACGTCCACCCAGCAACGCTTGCTCCACGACTCGATTCCCTTCTCCGCCAGTTGCACGCCCTTTGCGGCTTCCAGCAGATCCCAGCGGAATGTGCCGCCTTTCAAAACGTAAAGCAGAAAAAGCTCCCATTGCCGCTTGAACGCATTATCGAACGATGTCTGCTCCGGCACTTTTTGCCATTGCTCGAAATAATTCAGCGGACTCTCGACGTCGGGATTCCAGACCGGCCTCGGTGTGGAACCATAAGGCTGAATCCAGCAATCCCGCAGACCCGCCACTGCCGAGCCCTTAGTGCCGTCCACCTGAATGGTTAACAGATCGTCGCGCCGCACCCGCACGCACCACGACGAATTGAAGTGCGCAATGATGCCGTTCTCAAGTTGAAACGTCGCGTACGCAGAGTCGTCCGCCGTGGCCTGATACGGTCGTCCAGTTTCGTCCCATCTCCGCGGGATATGCGTTGCGCCCAGGCACGACACTGCCTTCACAGCGCCGAACAGATTATCCAGCACGTAACGCCAGTGGCACAACATATCGATGATGATTCCACCGCCGTCCTCTTTCCGGTAATTCCAGGAAGGGCGCTGCCCTGGGATCACGTCGCCTTCGAAGACCCAATAACCGAACTCGCCGCGAACCGAAAGGATGTCGCCAAAAAAACCAAGGTCGCGCAGGGTCCTCAGTTTCATCATGCCCGGCAGCCATAGCTTGTCTTGCACCACGCCATGCTTCACTCCGGCCTTCTGTGCTTCGCGATACAACGCCAACGCGGTGTCCACAGTATCCGCTGTCGGCTTTTCGCAGTAGATGTGCTTGCCGGCGCGAATGGCTTTACTAACGGCTTCGGCGCGCCGGTCGGTCGTTTGCGCATCGAAGTAGATCGAATACGCCGGATCTCGAAGCGCGCCGTCGAGATCGGTAGACCACGGAAGGCCGCCAAATTCAGCGGCGATCTCTTGCAGTTTTATCGCATTCCTGCCTATCAGAAGAGGGCGCGGCATGATGATTTCGCCGTCCGGGGTACGGACGCCGCCTTGTTGGATGATGGCGTGGATGGATCGCTGGAGGTGCTGGTTCAAGCCCATGCGCCCCGTAACGCCGTTCATGATAATGCCGATGTTGTGAATTGTTCGTTCGCTCATTCTGAATTTATGCACTGCGGCCGCGCCCCTTCCGGAAGCGGCGGCACGCCGGCGCCGGCGCGCGGCAAGGTGCCGTCCAGTTCCTGGCGCCAGTGCGCTACATCGCCGGCCGGTCCGTAACAATACATCATACGGCAGGGTGTAGCACCGATATTCGTCAATTGATGAAAGATACCCGATGGGATGTAGACGGCCTGCCCGCCGCTCAGAACCGATCGCTCTTCGCCCAGGCACATTTCGGCTGTACCCTCGATCAAGAAGTAGATCTCTTCCTGTTCCTGGTTGTGCCAGGGGACTTGGCCCCCGTTCGGTTCCAGCGTCACGTACCCCATTGAAAAACTACCCGCTTGAATAGGGCTGGCGCCCCCAACAAGATTTTGCGTGCGCCGGCGCGCAGGATAGACACGTCCGGCAATTTGTGAAAGATCGGCTACGATCATAGGAATTACTCCAGTAAACCACGCATAATGTCTAATAGGAAAGAGATCGCGAGGTTCCACCATGACGGTTAAGAGCATTGCCCCGGCGCTATTGCTTATTGGAGCATTGGGGTCCGGCTGGGCTGCCGCCGACAAGGACGCGGCATTCATTGGTGCGCGTGGCCGGTACTGGGCTTTCCAGCCGGTGACCCACCTCCCGGTTCCGGCAATACAAGACACATGGGTCCGTACGCCTGTCGATGCATTCATCCTTCGAACGTTGCACGAGAAGCAACTCACTCCATCGGCGCCTTTGGACCGCACACAGCTCATTCGGCGCGTTACGTACGATCTCACCGGCCTACCGCCTACGCCCGATGAAGTAGCGTTGTTTCTGAAAGACAGATCGTCCGATGCTTATGAAAAGGTGGTCGACCGCCTGCTCGCTTCGCCGCACTACGGCGAACGCTGGGCCTCCAAGTGGCTCGACGTTGTTCGCTACGCCGATACCAATGGCTTTGAGCTGGATCAAGATCGTCCGCATGCGTGGCGCTATCGCGACTACGTAGTCAAAGCATTCAATGAGGACAAGCCGTACGATCGCTTCATCAAGGAACAGATCGCCGGTGAAGAGATGTTTCCTGACAGCAAGGAAGCACTCATCGCCACCGGGTATCTGCGGGCGAGTTCCGAACATGTGGTTGGCGGAAACATCGATCCGGAAGAAAGCCGCCAGGAGGTGTTGACGGAGATTGCCACCAATGTCGGCCAGGCATATCTGGGCATGACGGTCAATTGCGCGCGCTGCCACAACCATAAATTCGATCCCATCCTGCAGGCCGATTTCTATCGCCTGCAGGCCGTGTTTGCCGGGGCAAAAGGCAAGGAAGTAGAAATCGCCACGCCGTCTGAAAAGTCTGCCTGGGAAGCTGCGCAAGCGGCTTACAAGGAACGTCTGGCCCCCATTGAAGCCGCGCTCAAATCTCTGGCCAAGCCATACGAGGACACGATCAAGGAAGAACGCAAAGACAAGCTGGACCCAAAACTCCTGGAAGCTCTCAATATCGCCAAGGACCACCGCACGCCAGAGCAGAAGACGCTGGCGGCAAACGCGGAGACACAGATCAAGCCCACCTGGGACGAAGTGGTTGCCGCCATGCCGGCTGAAGAGAAAGCCCGGCGCGGCAAATTGCGCGAACAGCTTCACCACATCGAGTCCACCGCTCCCGATCTTCTACCTACGGCCTACGCTTTCGTCAATACAGGCGAGCCCGCGCCGCAAAGTTACGTGCTTCGTCTTGGCGATCCACACAGCCCACTCGATCCCGTCGATCCCCAAGTTCCCAGCGTGATTAAGGCAGGCTACGAGATTCCACTGGCATCCTCGGGGCGCCGTACCGCTCTAGCAAACTGGATTGCTTCGCCAGCAAATCCCCTCACGGCCCGCGTGATGGTCAACCGGATTTGGCAGTTCCGAATGGGGTACGGCATGGTCCGGACGCCTAACGATTTCGGCGCGATGGGCGATAAACCCGAGAAGCACGAACTGCTGGACTGGCTCGCCTCCGAATTCATAGCGCAAAGCTGGAGTGTTAAGACGATAGACCGGCTGATTGTCACGTCAAGTGTGTACCAACAGTCATCGGAAATCGACCAAGCAAAATCCAAGCTCGATCCCGATAATCGCCTGCTCTGGCGTATGAATCGCAAACGGTTTGACGCTGAAATGATTCGCGATGCCACGCTGGCTATTTCCGGGACGTTGAACCCGCAACTGGGCGGAAGGCCCGTCCGAATCCCAATCGAACCTGAAGTTTACGATCTCATCTTCACTGAGGCCGAACGCGATGGCTTGTGGCCTGTGAGTCCCGATAAGAACGTGCAGAACCGGCGCGGAATTTACCTGTATAACAAGCGCAGCGTGCGCCTGCCGTTTTTCTCCGCGTTCGATCAGCCGGACGACATCACGTCATGCCCAGCGCGTCCCGTCTCCACACATGCGCTGCAAGCCCTGTCGCTGTTCAACTCCAGCTTTATGGAGACCGTGTCACATGAGTTCGCCGCGCGTCTGGAAAAATCGTGTGGCAAAGATCGCGGTTGCGCAATCAATACGGCCTGGCCGCTGGTTCTATCGCGGACGCCAAGAAAGGAAGAAAGTCAACTGGCGAAAAGCTTCTTCAAATCCGGTGGTACGCTGCCGGATTTCTGTCTGGCGCTTTTCAATCGAAATGAGTTCCTGTATGTCCCATAATCCTCACATTCGTCCTGCCCTCACGCGCCGCGACGTCCTGGCCCGCGCAGCCCATGGCTTCGGTTCGCTTGCCCTTGCCTCACTTCTGGATGTCCCTCTGAATGCCGCTGAGCGGGTCAATCCGCTTGCCGCGAAGCCGCAACAGATTCCAGGCAAAGCCAAGTCCGTCATCTTCCTGTTTATGGTGGGTGGACCGAGTCAGGTGGATACGTTCGACCCCAAGCCGGCGCTCGAAAAGTTCAACGGCCAGAAATTGCCGCCCAGCTACGGCACTATCGTCAGCCAGTTCACGAAAGGCGATACGCCGCTTTTACGGAGCCCCTGGAAGTTCAACAAATATGGACAGTGCGGGCGCGAGGTCTCCACCCTTTTCCCCCACATCGCCCAATGTGTGGATGACATGTGCTTCGTTCGCAGTTTCTACACGGATAGCACCGTGCATGCGCCCGCCATGTACCAGGTCAACACGGGCCGCATTCTGATGGGCTATCCGAGTATGGGATCGTGGATCACTTACGGGCTTGGCAGCGAGAGCGAAAACCTGCCCGCTTACGTGGTGATGCCGCAACCGGAGGGCACACCGGAAGGAGGCACGCCTTGCTGGGGTGCCGGCTTCCTGCCCGCCGTTTATCAGGGCACCGTGTTCAGGTCCGGTTCCAGCCCGATCCTTAATTTGCGCCCGCCCGACGATATGACTCCGCAGCGTCAAAGACGGACTCTCGACTTCCTGCAGCGCATGAATGAGATGGACACGCTGGATAACGACACCGAGATGGCCGCGCGAATCAGTTCCTATGAACTGGCGTTCCGGATGCAGAGCCACGCGCCGGAAGCGGTGGACCTATCGAAGGAGACCGAAGCAACCCGCAAACTGTATGGGTTGGATCAGAAGCGAACGAATGAGTTCGGAACCCGCTGCCTGCTGGCTCGCCGTCTGGTCGAGCGCGGCGTGCGCTTTGTTCAACTGTACTCCGGAGGCGGACCTGTCTCCGTGCAATGGGACGCCCACAAGGACCTTGTCGGCAATCACGAAAAGATGTGCGGCATGACAGACCTTCCGGTCGCGGGCTTGCTGAAAGATTTGAAGCAGCGCGGATTGCTCGACTCCACCCTGGTCATCTGGGGTGCCGAATTTGGCCGTCTGCCCATGTCACAGGGCGGCGACGGACGCGATCACAACCCGCACGGGTTCACCATGTGGTTCGCAGGGGGCGGCGTCAAGCCCGGCACGATCATTGGCGAGACCGATGAGATGGGGCTTCACGGAGTTGGCTCGCGTTATTCCATGCGCGACTTTCACGCGACGATTCTGCAGACAATGGGTCTCGACCAGAACCGTCTCTGGTTCCTGCATAACGGCCGCAACGAAAAACTGACTGACTTTGGGGGTACGGTGATAAAGGAGATGCTCGCGTGAGTTACCGGCCCTTATCGCTGATCTTGAGTACCGCGCTGAGTGCCGCGGTTTTGTTTGCGCAGACGCCGCCGGCGAGGCCCAAAGCGAGGAAGCAAGTGCTCGCCATCGGAGACGTGAGCACGGCTTTCCAGCACGATTCGGTCTCGCATGCGCTGGCCACCATCGAACGGCTGGGGCGCGAGTCCGGCCTGTATGACACCTACATCCGGACCGATATGCAATTGGTCACCAAGCAACCGGTGGTGGGCAGCGTCACGCATTACGTAGGCCGGGCGATCAACGCCAAGAACCTGGACTATTTCGACGCTGTCTTCTTCTTCAGCCTCGGTGAGCCTGCCATCGGCGATCAACAAAAAGCGGATCTGCTGTCGTTTATCAAGCAGGACGGCAAAGGTTTCGTCGGCGCTCATAGCGCTGACGACGTGTTCTTCACCTGGCCCGAATACGGCGAGATGATTGGCGGTTATTTCGACGGCCATCCCTGGGGTGTCTTCAACGCTCCGGTCATCGTCGAAGACCCGAATTTCCCAGCCATGAAGGGGTTGCCACCGGCCTTGACTCTTCGCGATGAGATCATCCAGCACCGGGATTTTTCCCGCGGCAAGGTGCGCGTGCTTGCTCGGCTCGATGCTAGTAAGCTCGATCTCACCAACAAGAAAGTCCACCGCACCGATGGAGATTTCCCCATCGCATGGGCCAAGATGTACGGCAAAGGCCGCGTCTTCTACTCAACCCTCGGCCACACCGAGGAGTCTTGGGACGATCCGCAAGTGCAGAAGATGTACTTTGAAGCGATCAAGTGGGCGCTGGGCCTGACCGATGCCGATGTAACGCCTCGGCCGCGGAACAATTGACCGCCTTCCTCCGTATACAGCTTTGATGAAATACGACCTACGGTTCGCCCTGCGCATGATCTCCGCCCACCGATGGTTCTCAGCCGCCGTCGTAGCAACCCTGGCGCTGGGCATCGGCCTCAACACCATGGTCTTCACATTGGTCAACGCTGCCCTGTTCAAGCCCTTCCCTTCCCCCAATGGTGAACGGCTGGTGGCGATCCGCAACCGGAACCTTTCCCAAGGCAACGGCGGGATTGGGGTGCCGTACCCCGATTTCCTCGCGTACCGGGCACAGGCCTCTTCTCTACAATCCCTCGAAGCGGGGGCTCAGGAAGGAGCCGTCCTGAGCGAACCAGGAAATCCTCCCCAGATTTACAGCATGGAGCGGATCTCGTCCGGCATGTTTCAGATGCTGCATATCCAGCCTGTCCTTGGCCGCGGGTTTCTTCCTGGCGACGGCAAACCGGGCGTCGAACCCGTCGTCCTGCTCGGGCACGGTGTCTGGAAGGATCGTTACGGCGGTTCCTCCGGTGTTCTGGGACGATTGATACGTGTTAACGAGAAACCGGCCACCATCATCGGGGTCATGCCGGAAGGCTTCAAGTTTCCCGAAAATCAAGACCTGTGGATGCCGCTGGCTGCTACGCCGGAGCTCGAAGACCGCTCGAACCGGCCGCTCCAGCTCTTCGGAATTCTCAAGCCCGGTACCACTATCACGCAGGTCACCGCCAATCTCGAAGGCATCGCCCACCATCTCGCCGCCGAATATCCCGAGGCGGACAAAGGCGTCGATGTGCTCGTCGAAACGTTCCAACAGCGGTACAACGGCGGGCCAATCCGGGCGGTCTTCCTTCTGATGCTGGCGGCCGTGGGATTTGTATTGCTGATTGCGTGTGCCAACGCCGCGAACATGATGCTCAGCCGCGCGATGGTCCGCCGGCGCGAAATCTCTATCCGGGCAGCGATGGGAGCATCCCGGTGGCAAATCATCCGGCAGTTGCTGATCGAAAGCATGCTGCTCAGCGTGCTAGGCGGCGTGCTCGGCCTGGCGCTGTCCGCCTTGGGAATCCATTGGTTCGACGTGGCGACACAGGACGTCAACAGGCCGTACTGGGTCGAGTTCAGCATGGACTACGCCGTATTCGGCTACTTCGCAGCCCTCTGCGTATTCAGCGGGCTGCTGTTCGGCTTTGCCCCCGCTCTCCGGTCGTCGCGTTTAGACTTGAACACCATTTTGAAAGACGGCACTCGTACGGCGGGTACGCGCCACGGTGGCAGACTTTCGAGTGTGCTGGTCGTTTTCCAGTTCGCCCTCACTCTGGTACTGCTTACGGGAGCCGGAGTGTTTGTGCGCAGCTTTCTCGCGAATCTGTCTCTCAATCCATCGGTGCCTGCGAATCAACTCCTGACGGCACGCCTCCGGCTTCCGAAGGAACGCTATGCGGGGCCGGACGCCCGCCTGCGTTTCTTTGAGCAACTGCTGCCACGTTTGGGATCTCTCCCCGGCGTGACGCATGTGGCCGTGGTGTCGGACCTTCCGGGACTCTGGGCCGGCAAGCGGCGCATCGAGATAGAAGACACCCGTCTAGTGGACCCGCTTCGTGGTCCCTCCGCGTCCGTCCTCGTCCAGTCACCAGGCTACTTCGCGGCGATCAATCTGCCGATCCTGCTCGGCCGCGACTTCAACAACACCGATGGCGCTCCTGGAAAGCAATCCGCAATCGTTTCCAAGGAATTCGTAGAAAGGCACTGGCCGAATCAGGCGGCGATTGGAAAGCGGTTCCGCTTTTATACAAAGGACAAGCCTGGCGAATGGATCTCCGTGATTGGCGTTTCGGCCAACATTGTGCAGAAGCCGAATGAGGCGGCAGTCGACCCGCTGCTGTTCCTGCCCTATCGTCAAGAAGGCTACGATTCCATGGCGCTGCTGGTCCGCTCCACGGGGAATCCATCGTCTGCCGCTTCCTCTGTGCGTGCCGCCGTGCAGAATCTGGATCGGGATCTTCCGCTATTCGAGGTGAGGACACTGGCCCAGGCTGTGGAGCACAACCAATGGTTCCTCCGCCTGTTTGGCGTACTGTTCTTGGTATTTGCGCTGATCGCGCTGGTGATTGCATCAGTGGGGATCTACGCCGTTATCGCGCAAGCGGCCAGCAGCCGCACGCAGGAGATTGGGGTGCGCATGGCGCTGGGAGCAACCTCGCGCAACATCCTGGAACTGGTGCTGACACGCGGGATGAAGCAACTTCTGGCAGGACTGGCGCTCGGTTTGGCGGCCGCGTTTCCCGCAGCCCGTCTGATGACCAGCCTTCCGTTTCGCGTATCTCCATCGGACCCGGTTGTGTTCGTTATCGTCAGCCTGCTGCTGGTGGGGGTGGGACTGTTTGCATGTTGGCTTCCTGCCCGCAGGGCAGCGGCGCTAAATCCAGTCAACGCTATCCGCCACGAGTAAGCAGCTTTCCCAAGGTTCGGGAACCCAGGACCAGGCCGGCCCGTCCATCATGTTGTAATGGAATGCAAGCTGGCGTGAGTAGTTGAATGGAGACAGAGCCTACTTTTTCCGAGCCGGGGCGTCCGGCGATCCACATGATCGGGAGTTGGATTCGCGATCTCTTTATTTCGGTGATCCTGGCGATTCTGGTTATTCTGTTCCTGTATCAACCGGTCAAGGTGGAGGGCACCAGCATGATGCCGGCGCTGGTGGATCAGGAACGCATCTTCATCAACAAGTTTGTTTACCGCCTTGGCCTCGGAAACATTGAGCGCGGCGATATGGTGGTGTTCTGGTTTCCCGGCGACACTACGAAGTCCTATATCAAGCGCATTATCGGAGTTCCCGGCGATACCGTGGAAGTGGACAATGGCAGCGTTATCGTAAATGGCCACCGCCTGGAAGAGACTTACGTGGTGAGCGAATACCGAGACAGGCAGTCGATGTCTCCGTTCAAAATACAGCCTGATGAATACTTCGTGCTGGGCGATCATCGGAGTTCTTCCAACGATAGCCGGGTATGGGGTACCGTGCCCAGAAGATACATTTACGGGAAAGCTGTGTTTGTCTACTGGCCGATCGAAAAAATGGGGTTACTTCGGTAGCCGGGCTTGCTATTAGCGCGATCTGCTGAACAGCCACATCACGAGAGTGAGGATCACACTCAGCAGGATGCTGGTGGCGAGCGGGAAATAGAACACCGAGTTCTTCCCGCGGATGATGATATCACCCGGAAGGCGGCCAAACCGGATGGGAAGTCTTTCGCCAAGACTGACGAGCACACCAACTACCAGCAAAACGGCTCCGAGAACGATCAAGGTGCGTCCAATGCCCACACTTTGATTTTCTCATGGTTCGAGGCCCTAGACTGAGTAGGTCCGGCCTTTGTGGGCTCCGATCAGGATCTGCACCATCCGGTGCGCGATCAGTTCATGCAGCGTCAACAACTCCTTGTTGGCTTCCACAATTGCATTCACATCCAGAGGATCGGCGGGACCGCCACCTGCCTTGAGGGCTTCGGTTGCTTCATTGATGATGGAGTCGGCAATTACATCGCCCGCCATTTCCCAGAGCGTGATGAACCGGTCTACGGCGGTGGGAAAGCTGACCGCGAAGACGCCGTGATTACTGGTGGTGCGTGGGGGTTTGTAATCCAGATTGAAAGGTCCGTTGTAGTTATGGCTGCGCAGAAGAACGAGCACGTTCAACCAGTCGAGCGGATTTACCAGCCCGACGGCGATGTCTACATCGTGCTTTAGCCGGTAGCCATCGTTGATATCGAAATGAAAGAGCTTACCGGCCAGGATGGCTCGCGCCAGAGCAGCCCTGGGCGCCGCGCCCCACATCAGCTCATGCAGATATTCCGGATTCAAGCCAACCATGCCGGGATGCGTCAAAACGCCGGAGGCGATGAATCCGAGCATGGCATCGCTGGTGGGCAGAAGGATCTCGGCCTGCGGCTCAAAGGGTTTGGCCTCCAGGCAATGCTTGAGAGTAGGCCGCTCCCTTTTTTTCGCGATGGCAATGTCCGCTTCACAGGCGGCATTCAACCCTTCCGCAAACCATCGCAGCGTCTGGACCTCATCGATGGCTCCCTGCACATAATAGCCGAGCGACCCCGGCCAATAGACCACGTACTGTGCGCCCAGTTCATGTCCAATGGCAACCGTGTTGCTCAACCGGCGGACGGCGTACTCGCGCACTTGCGGAGCCTCGGCGGCCGGACTTGCCGCCCAAACCGCGTGATGAAAAGTTTCTGTGGTGACCATTGAGCATTTCAGGCCATTTTCCTTCAATGAGGCTTGAATGCGAGCCACTATGGCGTCCTGACGCTCAGTTAGAAGGTCATCGGTAGGAATCACGTCGGTGTCATGAGTACACCAATAACCAATTCCCACTTCGGCGTATTTCTTTATCACTTGTTCAAAGCTGAGAGGCTTCCGGGTGGGCGCATGAAACAGAGCGTGTCCTTCGTAAGAGGCAGCCCATTGCGGGCCGGTGATAAAGTACTTCCGCCGCGTGTCAGGCGAGTATGCTCCACCACACGCTTTCGTCAGCCTTTCGACAAGGGCCTGCTGTTCACTAACTGGAATTGGATTCATTCATGATCTCCGAAGTGTCATCATAATGCACCCGGTACGTGCATGTTAAACTTCCGGCATGTGTGTGAGGAACTAGCGCCCCAGCGCAGCCATGACCCGCGAAGATATCCGGCTCAAACAATCGAATGACAAGTCGGCCCACTGGAAACGATGGGGGCCTTACATCAGTGAGCGGGCATGGGGGACCGTGCGGGAGGACTACAGCGCCGATGGCTCCGCCTGGGAATATTTGCCGCATGACCAGGCCAGGTCAAAGGCGTATCGTTGGAACGAAGATGGAATTGCGGGCCTTTGCGACCGCCATCAGAATATCTGCTTTGCCCTTGCGTTCTGGAACGGTAAAGATCCCATCCTGAAGGAACGCCTTTTCGGGCTGAATGCGAACGAAGGCAACCACGGCGAGGACGTGAAGGAGTGCTACTACTACCTGGACAGCACGCCCACGCACTCTTACATGAAAATGCTGTACAAGTATCCGCAGAAGGCATTCCCTTATACGGAGCTTGTCCATGAGAACGACAGACGCGGCAAGCTTCAACCGGAATACGAGCTGCTAGATACAGGTATCTTCGACGACAATCGCTATTTCGATATCTTCGTCGAATATGCCAAAGCGGAGCCGGATGATATCTGCATCCAGATTACGGTGGCCAATCGCGGACCTGAAGCCGCTGAAATCGATGTCCTACCGTCCATCTGGTTTCGCAACACATGGTCCTGGAAGCATAACCAACCGCGGCCCTCGCTGAAAAGCGTGCAAGGCGAATCACCGGTCGTTGCGCTTGACGATTTGCATTACGGCCGGCGCTGGCTGGTCTGTGAAGAGGCTCCTACGCTGCTCTTCACTGAGAACGAGACGAACAACCGGCGCCTTTATCAATCGCCGAATGCCAGCCCATACGTGAAAGATGCGTTCGACCGCTATGTGATCCATGGCGATCACGATGCGGTGAATCCAGCCGGAACCGGCACGAAAGCGGCCGCGCATTATCATCTGCGAGTGGAGGCCGGCGCAAGCGCAACCGTCCGCCTACGGCTTTGTGAGATTCTGCCGGCGGGTGGCGGCATTGGAAGCGACTTCAGTCAGATTTTGAGCGACCGGAAATCGGATGCGGATGAGTTCTACGAAATCGTGATCCCGCAGGACCTCTCGGCGGATGCCCGTAGTGTGATGCGCCAGGCATTCGGCGGGCTGCTCTGGTCCAAGCAGTTTTACCACTACGTGGTCAAGGAGTGGCTCGACGGGGATGACGCTATGCCGCCGCCCCCTCCGGAACGAAAGCGAGGACGCAATCACGATTGGACGAATCTCTACAATTCGGACGTCCTCTCCATGCCGGACAAGTGGGAGTATCCCTGGTACGCGGCCTGGGATCTCGCGTTTCATTGCATCCCGATCTCGCTGGTGGATTCCGAATTCGCGAAAGATCAGTTGATCCTGATGCTCCGCGAATGGTACATGGGCCCGAGCGGGCAGCTTCCCGCCTATGAATGGGCGTTCAGCGATGTAAATCCGCCAGTACATGCCTGGGCTGCCCTGCGTGTTTTCAGGATCGAGAAAAGAAGGACCGGAGTAGGCGATCGTAATTTCCTGGAGCGGGTGTTCCACAAGCTTCTTCTGAACTTTACCTGGTGGGTGAACCGGAAAGATTCGGAAGGGAACAACGTTTTCGAAGGTGGCTTTCTCGGACTCGATAACATCGGCCTCTTCGACCGGAGTAAGCCGCTGCCGACTGGCGGTCACATCGAACAAGCCGATGGAACTGGTTGGATGGCGATGTACACGCTCAATCTGCTGGCCATCGCCATTGAACTTGCCGCCGAGGATCCGGCGTATGAAGATGTCGCCAGTAAATTCTTTGAACATTTTCTATACATTGCGCACGCGATCAATCACCTTGGCTCGGACGACAATGGAATGTGGTCGGAGGAAGATAATTTCTTCTACGACGTGCTGCATACTCCAGATGGCCAGTTCAAGCCGATCAAGGTCCGGTCCATTGTTGGCCTGATTCCGTTGTTTGCCGTTTCAACACTGGACTCGGACGTGATTGAAAAACTTCCCGGCTTTCGAAAACGGATGAATTGGTTCCTTAAAAACCGGGAAGATCTTACCGCCAATGTCGCTTCCATGAACGATACTGGCCAAGCCGGACGGCGGCTGCTGTCGATTGTCGGGAAAGAGCAACTGACCAGCGTTCTGCGAGTAGTTTTGGATGAGAATGAGTTTCTTTCGCCGTTCGGGTTGCGGGCTCTTTCGCGCTACCATCTGGACCATCCTTACGTGCTGCAGGCCGATGGCGGCCGGTACAGCGTAGACTACGAACCCGCCGAATCGACCACCGGGGTTTTCGGAGGGAACTCAAACTGGCGCGGTCCGGTCTGGATTCCAATCAATTATCTTTTTATTGAATCGCTGCAGAAATTCGATTGGTACTTCGGAGATAGTTTTCAGGTGGAATGCCCGGCGGGCTCAGGACAAATGTTAACCCTGGCGGAAGTTGCAGCCGAGCTATCGAGGCGATTGACGCATCTGTTTCTCAAGGATGGGGAGGGGCGCCGCCCGGTACACGGCGCAGTGGAACGGTACGCGTCCGATGCGAACTGGCGAGATCTGGTTTTGTTCTACGAGTATTTCCATGGCGATAACGGAGCCGGACTGGGCGCCAGCCACCAAACGGGCTGGACGGGTCTTGTGGCGAAGATGATGCAACAAAGCGGCGAATAGCGCGGCACCTGATAAAATTCAGCAGATGAGCGAAACCGCTTCGTACGCACCGGCCCCGGAGTTCGTCCGGAATGCCAATGTCCAGGGAATAGAAGGCTATCGTGAACTTTACCGCCGGGCCGAAGCCGATCCCGAAAAGTTTTGGGGCGAGCTGGCGGAGACCGAACTGCATTGGTTTGAAAAATGGTCAAAGGCTCTGGAGTGGGATGTTCCTTTCGCCAAGTGGTTCGTGGGCGGAAAGACGAACGTAGCCTACAACTGCATCGACCGCCATCTCACGACGGCGCGTAAGAACAAGGCCGCCATTATCTGGGAAGGCGAGCCGGGCGACCAGCGCGTCATCACTTACCAGGAACTGCACCGTCTGGTGTGCCGGTTCGCAAACGTGCTGAAGTCGCGCGGATACGAGGCGGGGGACCGGTCGATTATTTATATGCCGATGGTGCCGGAGGCGGCGGTTGCGATGCTGGCCTGCGCGCGCCTGGGCATTACGCATAGCGTTGTCTTCGGGGGGTTCTCCGCCGAAGCGCTGAAAGCCCGTATTCAGGATTTGGGTGCGACGGTGGTGATCACGGCCGACGGAAGTTGGAGGCGTGGGAAGGAAGTACGGCTCAAGGGTGCGGTGGACGAAGCTGTGCAAGACTGCCCTGGAGTACGCGACGTGATCGTCTACCGGCGAACTGGTTCCGAAATTCCGATGAAGGCCGGCCTGGATTCCTGGTGGCATGAACTCGATGAGGGCATGAGCGAAGATTGCCCTGCCGAGCATTTAGATTCCGAACATCCGCTTTACGTGCTGTACACGTCTGGCACTACCGGGAAGCCGAAAGGAATTCTGCACACCACGGCCGGATACCTGTTGCAGTGCCAGATGAGCATGAAGTGGGTTTTCGATCTGCACGAAAACGACACTTACTGGTGTTCGGCGGATATCGGCTGGGTTACCGGCCACAGCTACACCGTTTACGGTCCGCTTTCCGCCGGAGCGACTACGGTGATGTACGAAGGCGCGCCGGATTCGCCGCAGTTCGATCGCTGGTGGCGGATCATTGAGAAGTATCACGTCACGATCTTCTACACCGCTCCGACGGCGATCCGCGCATTGATCCGGCAGGGCGACAAGTGGCCGGACGCTCACGATCTGTCGAGTTTACGGCTGCTCGGCTCGGTCGGCGAGCCTATTAATCCCGCCGCCTGGGAATGGTATCACCGGGTGATTGGAAAGGGCCGCTGCCCGATTGTGGATACCTGGTGGCAAACCGAAACCGGATCTATGATGATTGCGCCGATGCCGGGCGCAGTCGATCTAAAGCCAGGATCGGGCACTTTTCCGCTGCCTGGAGTGATCGTCGATATCGTCGATCTGCATGGGAAACCGGTCGGCGACGACAAGGAAGGATTTCTTATCATTAAGAAGCCTTGGCCGAGTATGATCCGGAACATCTGGGGAGATCCAGAGCGCTTCAAGGAACAATACTGGAGCCGGCTTCCTGGCATCTACTTCACGGGCGATGCGGCGCGGCGCGACTCCAAGGGTTATTACTGGATTCTGGGCCGCGTGGATGATGTGATGAATGTCAGCGGACACCGCCTCAGCACTATGGAAGTGGAATCCGCGCTGGTTCATCATCCGGCTGTGGCAGAGGCTGCGGTGGTGGGCAAACCGCATGAAATTACAGGCCAGGCGGTCTGCTGCTTTGTGACTCTGAAGAAAGGGGATTGGGATCGCGAGAAGTTAGGTAAGGAATTGCGGCAGTGGGTGGCGCACGAAATTGGCAGTTTTGCCCGCCCTGAAGAGATCCGTTTCTCCGAGGCGCTGCCGAAGACTCGCAGCGGCAAGATCATGCGGCGGCTGCTTCGTGAGATTGTGACAACTAACACCGTCACGGGCGATGTCACTACACTGGAGGATTTTTCAGTCCTCAGCAAGCTCGCCGCGCAAACCGACGAAGATTGATATGCAGATAGATGCGAAATTCCTGGTGAATCACCTGGAATACAGCCGCTGGGCGAGCCAGCGGTCCATGGACGCCGTGCAGCCGTTGACGGACGAAGAGAAGAACCGCTATTTGTATACTTCTCACCACGGCGTGCTTGGCACACTGGTGCATATCTATCAGGCCGACCGAATCTGGCTTTCACGATTGTTGGAAAGTCCGAGATTCACGCTGGCAGAGGAAGGGGAACGGTATACTCTGGACGCTCTGGCCGCGGCCTGGACGAAAGTGAGTGATGAGTTCGTTTCCTGGGCGGCTGCGCTATCAGAGGCAGGCGTGGAAAGCACGCTGAAATACGTCAATATCCAGGGCCTTGCTTACGAGTTGAAGATCTGGCAGGTGGTTCTGCACGTGGTGAACCATGCCAGCTATCACAGGGGTCAGATTACGACGATGCTACGCCAACTGAATCATACGCCGATTGTCACCGACCTTGCGGCGTATTACAACCGGCGTTAGGGCTAGCGAGCTGTGCTAAAGCGAGCTGTGGGCGGATCGGTGATCCAGATCTAGGCGACCGGCGAAGGACAGACCGCACCGGCGACCGTAACGGGATCGGTCACTCACAAAGACACGATGAGTCCCGTGTTTCCGGTCAGTGTAACGATTGGCGGCGTTGACGCGCAGGTGATGTACGCGGGTTCAGCGCCTGAGGCCGTGGCGGGCCTATTACAGGTGAACGTAGTAGTGCCGCAATCGGCGCAAAGCGGGGATGCGGTTCCGCTTACGCTGAAAATCGGCGATTCGCAAACGCAAACTGGAGTTACGATCGCGGTCCGGTAGCGTTGAACGGAACAAACCGCGCCGGGGCGCGTATTCTCAGTAACTATGAAGCTTCTGTTTGCCTTGACCGCTTTGTTATCTCTAACGCCAGCCAAGCCGGCCTCCATTCGGCGGCTGGACGGTACAACGATCGCGACGGCGGAAGCGGAATCCTTCGCCAGGAAGACCCTGGATGCGGCCCACGTGACCGGAGCGCAGATCGCCGTACTCGATCGCGGGCGCCTTGTCTGGAGCGGAGCCTTCGGACTTCGCAGCCGCGAGCTGAAGCTTCCGATGGACCGCGATACCACTACATGGGCCGCTTCCATCACGAAGAGCGTTTTTGCGACCTACGTCATGCAGCTTGTCGAACGAGGGGAGTTCGATCTGGATATGCCGGTGGCGAAACAGCTCGCACAACCGCTGGATACGTATGATGGCTATCGCGAATCAGCTTCCGCGCTGGTGCATGATCCGGCGTGGCCGACGGTGACGCCGCGCATGCTGCTGGCCCACGCCTCGGGACTCGCCAATTTCGCGTTTATCGAGCCGGACAAGAAGATGCATCTGCACTTCCAGCCCGGTACGCAGTATCTCTACTCGGGCGAAGGCATCAACCTGGTGCAGTTTGTCATTGAACAACTGAAGCACAAGCTGCTGGACCAACTGATGCAGGAAGCGCTGTTTACGCCGCTCGGGATGACGCACACCGGCATCATTTACCGGACGGAATTCGCGGCGAACGTGGCCGACCGCTACGACCTGGATGAGCGATTCCGCTCGCACACCAAGCGTTTTCCAGCGCGGGCCGCGGGTTCGATGACCACCAGCGCAGAGGACCTGAGCCGCTTGGTTTCCGCGCTCTTCGCAGGCAAGATTGTGAAGCCGGCCGCGCGAAAGGCGATGCTGACGCCATTTCTGCGCATCCGCTCGCTTCATCAGTTCGCGCTCAGGGCGGATGAGCCTGAGGGCGCCGAGGCTTCCACCGTTGGACTGGGATATGGTGTGGGCTGGGGGCTGCTGACCCATACGCGCTTCGGTCCTGCCTTCTTCAAGGAAGGACACGGCGATGGAGCGCAGAACTATATGATCTGCTTTGAGCGCCGGCAAGCTTGCATGATTTTGCTGACCAACAGCGACAACGGAGAGATCGCGTTCCGTCCTCTTCTTGAAACCATCCTGGGAGACACGGTCACTCCGTGGGAGTGGGAAGGCTATACTCCGGCGTATATCGAGGAGAGCCGCAAGCATCCTTAGCGAGTTGATGCCTTGGGACGGCATTGCGCGGAATCTGACGAAGAGCAGACGGCGCGCAAACCGGAATTACAATCGCGGTCCGGTAGAGAGACCGTGGATTATTCGTATCGCAAGGCTTCGGTCGGGTTCAGGCTGGAGGCGCGGCTGGCGGGCAGGAGTCCGAAAACCAGTCCCACCAGGAATGATACGCCGAAGGCGACCACGATGGATGTGACGGAAATCGGGATCTGGGTCGATTCGATAAAGAACCGGGCGCTCAACGGAATGGAGACGCCAACCAGAATGCCGATCAGCCCTCCACCCACGCTGATCAGGACCGCTTCAAATAGGAACTGCTGCAGAATCTCCCGGCGGGAGGCGCCGACGGCCATGCGCAGTCCAATCTCGCGCGTTCGCTCGGTCACCGTCACCAGCATGATATTCATGATGCCGATGCCGGAGATGATCAACGCAATCGCCGAGACCAGAATCAGCACGATAGTCAGGATGAGGGCAATCTTGCGGGCGGCATTCAGAATGGCCGTCAGATTCTCCACTTTATAGCGGGCGCCCGGACGGTGGTTATTCTCGATGATGCTCTTCACCACCTTGGTCAACGGCTCCACATCGTTCGGGTTTCTGACCTGAATGTACAGAGGGTCGATTCGCTCCGATGACGTGAAATACTTTACGACGGTAATTGGGATCAGGACGGTTTCCGTGCTGAGCTCGGCGAGTCCGTACGTTTCGGTCTTCTCTCTGAAGGTGCCGATGACCGTGAACTGCAGACCGTGCAGCTTGATTATCTGGCCGATGGCGGCCGATTGGCCTCCAAACAGACGCCTCGCCAATTTTTCAGTCAGCATGGCGACCTTCTGGCGCGTGGTGACGTCGCTCTCGCTCATGAAATGCCCTGCGAGCATGATGATATTGCGAACCAGGGGATACTGATCGTCGGTGCCGATGATGGCGATATCTTCATCGCGGCCCTGAATCCGCATGCGGTCGTAGTTGGTCATCACCGGGGTGAGGGCCGTGATCTTCTCGCCTACCTGCCGGCGGATGGCTTCCATGTCAGTGAGCTTTACGTAATCGCCTTCCACCTGAGTGGCGGTCTGGCTGCCCGCTTCGTAGTTGGCGTAAATGAGGTTCGACCCAATACCGCGGATCTCATCGAGAATGTAATCCTGGCTGGTCAGCGAAATGGTGACAACTAGGATGACGGAGGCGTTGCCGATAACCAATCCAAGCGCAGTTAGGAACGTGCGGATTTTGTTCGCACGCAACGCATGGAAACTGAAACGGAGGGCTTCACCGATCTGCATTGCCGCGGATTACACGCCGGAAGCCAGTTTGAGCAGCCGCTGCGCTTCGGCGCGCGGAGGATCGTCTGGCGTCAGTGGCGAGTTCAAATACTGTTGCAGCAATTGCCTGGCAGTATCCAGTTTCCGATTGGCACGTATGTAAGTGCTGGCTCGTTCAAACAGAATCTTCGGCTCATTCGGAGCGATTTTTTCAGCCTTAAGGAAAAGAGCTTCGCTCTCTTGCTCCCTGCCCTGCTTAGATAAAAACCTGGCAAGATCAAGAACACGCCCCACCTGGCGCGGCGCAATTTCCAGAGCGCGCCGGAAATGCTGCTCGGCCGAGTTAAACTCCTTGCGGCGTTCCGCGATGACCGCCAGCGCGTATTGGTGTTCAGCGAGGTCCAGAGCGCCGATCTTGTTTGCAAGATAGGCTGCCTTGTCCATGCCGCCGCCCAGAAACCCAGGAGCTTCTAAGTAATACTCAAACAGATCGTTGATGGCTTCTGCGTTCTTTTCATCCAGAGCGACTGCCCGCTCAAAGTTCTGGCGCGCTTTGGAAGCGAAGCCAGGGGCGGTGACGAAGGACGAGGTTTCGGCACGGCGTCCGTAGGTCTTCCCGAGCCAGTGGTAGTAGACCGAATTGCCTGGATCGGCTGCGATAGCCTTTTCGAATTCGTCCGCCGCTTTCTTGAACTGGCCCATCATGAAGTAGTTCTTGCCGGTCCATTCATGAACGGGGCCGACGGGGTTTGAGGAATTCGAAGCGAGGGGAAGAAGAATTTCCAACGCCGAACTGTATTGCGTCCGTTCGTACAACTGTCTGGCGCGGTCCAGATCGCCAGGCGCGGCGCACAGCACGGACCCAGCAATCAATAGACTAGCCGCCACCCTAAGCATCTGAGAGTTCAAACCACCCCTGGATTGAATAACTCTAATCATTCTACACGATCTTGGATGCAACACCTTCCGAAAAAGATACGTCGGAAAGCATTTTCTAATCGAACAGTGAGCCTGGAGGAGGAGCGAAGCTCCGCCGCCGGGCCTCCTTTCTGAAAGTTCTTCCCATCAATGAAACACTGCAGTGGAAAAGTGGGAAACTTGCTCTTGGTTTTCCACTTTTCCACTGCTTCGTAGGGGCGGTGGGAATGTGGAAATCGGCTCTGCGATTTCCAAGGGCTGTGGGCGCAAAGGGAAACCTGTTCTTGGTTTTC
>JBBPYD010000080.1:0-31222 GCA_038200305.1 Bryobacterales bacterium | reverse complement strand
CTGAGCAAAGCAGACAACGACGTGGGAAAAGGAAAGATGTAGAAACTACTGTAGAGTACCTACCGCGTCCCCGCCCAGGCTCACCGCTGCCGCGGTCGGCAAAACCGGCAAAACTGCGGGTGTTTTATCCCGGCACTGACAAGCAGAGTCGATGATCGCACGGTCTCCCGTGCTCAGGGAGGTGTTATTTCCTTATCTCATCGCAAACGAAATGATCGGTAGAGTAGGCGCCCAGCCGAATAGATACGTTATCGACTTCCACCCGCGTGACGTAATGGAGGCTGGTAAATACGAGGCAGTCTTTGAGATCGTCAAGCGCAAGGTGTTATCTAAGCGCATCTCAGCGGCAGCCGAAGAGAGTGAGCGGTCAAGAGAGGCGCTTAGTAACGATCCAGTTGCAAAGACGAATCGTCATCATGGAAACTTTCTGAAGCGATGGTGGCTGTTGTCTTATCCTCGGGAAGAGATGATTATACGCGTCTCGGCGTTGCCTAGGTTTGTCGTTTGTGGCCAAGTAACCAAGCGGCCAATATTTGAATTCGTACACCCTTCGATTCGGCCTAACGCAGCCCTCATAGTCTTTGCTCTAGCGGATGACTACTCGTTCGGTATCCTTCAGTCGTCTCTGCATTGGGAATGGTTCAAAGCGCGGTGCTCCACGCTTGAAGAACGCCCTAGGTACACCTCTGATACAGTGTTCGATAGCTTCTGTTGGCCACAGAGCCCCTCCAAATCCGCTATTAGCAAGGTGGCCAGCGCCGCTGTAGAACTTCGACGGCTCCGCCGATCTATCATGACCGCGAACGGCTGGAGCTTTCGGCAATTGTATAGAACATTGGACCTTCCAGGCGAGAACCCACTGCGGAACGCACATATCACCCTCGACGCCGCCGTAGCGGAGGCTTATGGAATAACACATGAGGAACCACTGAGCTTTCTCTTAGCGTTAAATAACGACTGCGCTAGTAGAGAGACTAGGGGAGAATCAATAGTTCGGCCTGGAGTGCCGCCCGCGGCCAGTGAACTCGGCACGCTCATTACAGAAGACTGCATAAGATTAGCCTGATCGATCACTGTTGGACCCCCGTTGAACATGCCACAATCAAGGGATGAAGCATCACCCGGAGATGATTGAAGGACCGGAGGCTGGTAAGCGATTCGAGAATGCGCTATTGGCCGTTCTGTCGGTCCCAAAGAGCGCGGTACCAAATCCCTTCAACAAGCCTAAGAAACCGACAAAAGCAACAAAGACCAAAGAGGCGATTCACGAAGAAAGTACAGCAAAGGGCACTCCCTAGGTCGCCCGCTTTCCTCTGTTCTGGCGCTTCAGATGCCCATCGGGGCGGGCTTCCTATCCTTGCCAGTAATCTTTCCGTCCACGTACTTAACGGCGTGGTCGATTACCTGATGAGCGTATTGACCGGCCAGCCCTTCATACTAGAGCAGCGCGTCAGTGTAGAGCGCGGCCCCGGCTTCGACGTGCTTCTTGACTTCAGCCTGGATGGTCTTCTTCTTGCGATCAGCGACAACGCTAGTGCGGATCTTTCCGCCCCGCTGAAGGATTCCCATAACAGCGATCTTGTCCTTTCCACCAGTGCCGGTGATACGGCGCTTTCGCTCAGCGATGTGCATATTTCGCGCTTTGCCGCCAATAAATGTTTCGGCTTCCACTTCGCCAGCGAACAGTCCAAAGCCGCCGTCCTTCAGCGCGTAGCGCAGCCGGTGATTCATGAACCACGCTGTTCTCTGTGTGACCCCGAGGTCACGGGCCACTTCGCAGGAGCTGATTCCGTTCTTGCAGTTCACCACGAGCCAAAGCGCCGCAAGCCACTTGTCGAGGCTGAGTGGGGAGTCCTCGAAAATGGTACCGGTCTTGAGAGAGAACTTAGGTTTATCATGGCCGGTATAGCACTTCCATACGCGATTCTTAGCTAGGTAGGTGACCTTTGTTGATCCGCAGTAGGGGCACTTCACGACTCCGTCCGACCAGCGGAGCCTCATCATGAGTTTCTTGCAGTTCTCGAAATCGGAGAAGTGGATGATCGCTTCCTGAAGTGTCTTGATGCCGTCCATGCATCAAGTATGCCCTAGATCCATCGGTACGTCAAGTATATAATTACCCTAAATTGCCTAGCCAATAGAAAAGGGATTTACCGGAGCAGCCCTCAACTCCGTCTTCGTACTCTATTACCCCCGCCAAGGAAACCAAGATCGATAATAATCGCAACAATCAGCACGATCAGAAACGTGGCGTCATGTGGTTGATGTTGGTTCGCCAGAAACGTATACGCGATCAATGTAACCGGGAGGAAGATGAAACCCAACACCGGCAATAATACCGTATCGTATACGCCGCGAAAGAAATTGGTGAACAGATACAGCAAGACGATGGCGATCCGGGGGAAGGCGACAATCAGAACGGCAAGTAAGCAAGGCATCGTGTTCGGTCCTTCAAGATATCATAGAGCATTCACCACCATGACAACAGTTACTCACCTGGAATGCAGTTTATGCGGAAAGCGCCGCGGCGCGGGACAGATCCACAACCTTTGCGAATGCGGTGGGCCCTTGCTGGTCCGCTACGATCTTACAGCGGCGCGTGAACAGCGTCCGAAAGGTCCTAACAGCATGTGGCGTTATTCCGCCGTGCTGCCGGTTCAGTCCGAGTCGAATATCGTATCGCTGGGTGAGGGGATGACCCCGCTGATACGAACACAACGGCTGGGAAAGCGCCTTGGGGCGGCGAATCTCTGGGTAAAGGACGAAGGGGTCAACCCAACAGGTTCGTTCAAGGCCCGCGGCTTGTCGTGTGCCGTGTCCATGGTGAAGGAGTTGGGAATTAAAAAGGTAGCAATTCCGTCGGCGGGCAACGCGGCGGGCGCGATGGCGGCTTATGCGGCAGCGGCCGGCGTGGAAGCGCACATCTTCATGCCTCGCGATGTTCCGCAGGCGAACTTCATCGAGTGCAAGGCTACCGGGGCGCACGTCACTCTGGTGGACGGTTTGATTAGCGACTGCGGCAAGATCGTGGCTGCGCGGAAGGATGCGGAAGGCTGGTTCGATGTATCCACGCTGAAGGAGCCCTACCGGATTGAAGGCAAGAAGACGATGGGTTACGAAGTAGCCGAACAGTTCGACTGGAAATTGCCGGACGTGATCTTCTATCCCGCAGGCGGCGGTGTTGGCCTGATCGGCATGTGGAAGGCTTTCGAGGAAATGGAGACGATGGGTTGGATTTCCAGCAAGCGCCCCAAGATGATCGCCGTGCAGGTGGAAGGCTGCCAACCCGTGGTTCGCGCCTTCGAGCGCGGGGAAGACCGGACTGAGTTCTGGGAGAACGCCTACACCGTCGCCAGTGGTTTGCGTGTGCCGAAACCGCTTGGCGATGTCCTGATGCTGCGGGCCATCCGGGATAGCGGCGGCTGTGCCATAGCCGTCACCGACAGTGACATGCTGGATGCCGGCATCGAACTCGCAACCGATGAGGGCATTTTCGCGGCTCCTGAAGGCGGCGCCTGCGTAGCCGCGCTGAAAAAGTTGCTCGCGTCCGGGTTCCTGAAATCGGAAGAAAGGATTGTGATCTACAACACCGGGTCCGGCCTGAAGTATCTGGAAGCGTACTCTACCCGTTATCCCAGGCTTGCAGGCGGAGAAGCGGATAAACTCGGCGGCTTGATTACGCCCAGGTAGTTACGATCAAGCCACCGCGCTCAACCCGGCGGCGCGAATGGCAGCCAATACCTGCTGAGTCGCCTTGCTGCGATTCAGCGTATAGAAGTGTATCCCCGGCGCTCCCGCGCGCAATAGCTCGATGCACTGTGCGGTAGCGTGTGCAATGCCAATCTCAAGAATCGCGCCGGCATTGTCGCGCTGTGCATCCAGTTCAGCGGCCAGCCGGTAGGGCAGGGAAACACCGCCCATGGAAGTCATCTTTTCCGCCGAATTGGCGTTGGTGATGGGCATGATGCCTGGAATAATGGGAACACTCACGCCATTGGCGCGTGCATATTCTACGAATTCGAAGTACCTTCGATTGTCAAAGAACAACTGGGTGATGACGAACTGCGTCCCGTCCTGTAATTTTCGCTTCAAGTTCGCCAAATCGACTGCCGGATTTACCGACTCGGTGTGCTTTTCCGGATAGCATGCGCCTCCGATGCACAGCTTTCCCGAGTACTGTTCCCGGATGAAAGCGGTCAGTTCGTTTGCATAGCGGAACCCGCCTTCGGTGTGCTGGAAAACCTTCTCGCCCTTGGGCGGATCGCCGCGGAGCGCCAGCACATTCTCCACGCCCGCATCCACTAAGCGGTCCAGCACGTTTTTCAGATCCTCGCGTGTCGCGCCCACGCAGGTCAGGTGCGCCATCGCTTCAATTCCGGTGTCGCGCTTGATGCGGGTGACGATATCAATCGTTTTCTCGCGCGTGGACCCGCCCGCGCCGTAGGTCACCGATACGAAGTTCGGTTCCAGCGGCCCGAGTTCCGCTATCGTGCGTTCCAGCAGCTTCGCGGATTCGTCCGTCTTGGGCGGGAAGAACTCGAACGAAAATACCGGACACTTCCGGGCCAGAATGTCGCTGATGAACATGGTTTTAGTTTGCCAGAAGGCTTGCGATCTTGTCCGCATCGTTTGGAACAAGAATCGGCCGATTCCCGAAATTCGGCTCAATCTCGCTGCCGTCCGGCGCCTTCAGGTCCCCTGTATGGTAACGGTAAATGTAGTCTGGATCCTTGAGAACATTGCCCGTCAGCACGGCTACTACGTCGGCATCGTTCCGGATCGCTCCCGAAGCCGTCAGCTTACGGATACCGGCGAGCGTTGCGGCCGAAGCCGGCTCGCAACCGATGCCGCAGAGTCCGATTTGCGCTTTGGCATCCGCGATTTCCTGTTCGGTCACGCGTTCGACAATGCCGTTGCTTTCGGTAATTTCAAATAGCGCCTTCGGCCAGGAAATCGGGTCTCCGATCTTGATCGCAGTCGCCAGCGTCTCTGGATGGTCAATCGGCGTGAACGCATTTTGCGATTCCGCGCGGATGAAATCATAGAACGGCGCGGAACCATGTGCCTGGACTACTGCCAACCGGGGCATCTTCGTGATGAAACCGTTCGCCTTCAACTCGCGGAGCGCTTTTCCAAAGGCGGAAACATTTCCGAGATTGCCGCCCGGCAGCACGATCCAGTCCGGCGCCTTCCAGTCCCTCTGGTCCATCATCTCGATGACGATGGTTTTCTGTCCCTCAATCCGGAACGGGTTGATCGAGTTCAACAGATAGATGCCCAGTTTTTCGGAAAGCACGCGAACCAGCTTCAGGATCTGGTCGAAGTTCGCTTCCACCTGCAGCGTCATCGCGCCATATTCCAGTGCCTGCGCCAGCTTTCCGTAGGAGATGTTCCCGTAAGGGATGAAGATGATGGGCTGCAACCCGGCGGCGCTCGCGTAAGCCGCCATGGATGCGGACGTGTTGCCCGTGGATACGCATGCGACGCGCTTCATGCCCAGCCGCAAGGCTTGAGAAGCGCCGCATGTCATTCCGTTATCTTTAAACGAACCCGTGGGATTGAAGCCTTGATGCTTGAAAACCAGTTGATCCAGCCCACCGTAACCCGCCGCCCGCGGAGCGTTCAGCAACGGCGTATTCCCTTCGCGCAGTGACACGATGTGCCGCGTGTCCTCAAGGAATGGAATCATTTCCCGGTAACGCCAGACGCCGCTCTGATCTATAAGACAGTTATCGCGCCTGCGATCGCGCCAGATTTGCTTTAGATCTGCCGCCGGAGCCGGAGTACCGGAGTACGTAACCTCAAGCAACCCCCCGCAATTCGGGCAATTATAGATAACTTGCGTAACTGGGAAGCGGGCACGGCACGACGGTTCAAAACAGATCAGCTCAGGATTCATGTGAACCCCAATTATACAAGCCGCCGCCGTGTTCGCCGCGATAGATTGACCTATTGCAATTCGAGTCACACTGAAGTATGATCGATAATCGATATATCGAGCATCGATGCCATATGCCTAAACAAAAACTCAACCCTCTACCTTCGGCCGCGTTCCAGATCCTACTTTCCCTGGCCGATGAAGACCTGCACGGGTACGGCATTATGAGGCAAGTCGCGGAACAGACTGCCGGCCGCATGCGGCTGGGCCCAGGAACGCTGTACAGCTCAATCCAGGCGCTACTCGAAGGGGAGCTTATTGCGGAAGTTGGCCTACGCGAGGATGAAAAACTTGGGCATGAACGGCGCCGGTATTACAGGTTGACCTCTGCTGGACGCAAACTGGCGCGCTCCGAGGCCGAGAGACTTGCGGACTTACTGCGTGCCGCGCGGGCCAAGAAGATCTTAAGGGGGGACTATGTCTGAAAAGATATACGCCTTGCTGTTGCGGCTCCATTCTTCTCATTTTCGCGAGACATACGGCGGCGAAGCTCTGCAACTGTTCCGCGACCGGGCCCGCGATGAAAAAGGATTCTTCTCAAGCCTGCGGCTCTGGCTCGATCTGCTGGCCGATTTAGCAATGTCCGTCCCTTACGGGTATGGCCATGTCCCACCGAATCTCGTCGGCGCTTCGGCTCAGCCGCATTTGGATGGCATACCTTCATTCTGTGTTCTAGGCGGTGAATCGCCCCGTCGCGGAGCGCTCGTTTTGGGAGGCGTGCTGTCACTGGTGACCCTCGCTGCATTCCCATTTTCAATCGAACATTTTGGCAACCACCGGCCGCCTCGTGTCCCGGTCCTTTAAACCTCCAGGCTCAGCCTACGCGCGATGGTCTGCACCGGACCACCCGGCGAAGCCGATCCTTGCGCAGGCCGCATCCGGACTTCCCCAGCCGTTAGCTCAGCAGCCCAACCCGCAGGGTGATCCCCGCGCGATGACTCAGGCTGTGGTCGAGAGGGGCAATCTGGATGCTGCTAAGCGGCAACAAGTCATTCGTGCGGCGATCGCGAATCTAAAGCAGTACTACATTGATCCCCCAAGTGCGCAGAAGATGGCGGATGCGTTGCTGGCGCACGAAAAAGATGGCGATTACGATGCAGTGACGGATGGCCGGGCATTTGCCGATCTGCTAACCAGGCAGTTGAGGGATGTGAGCCAGGACATGCACCTGGACCTAATTTATAGTCAGAGCCCATTGCCTGATCGTCCACCGGTACTAACACCGGAAGGCCGTGCGCGTTATCGGAAGGCATTGGAGCAGGAAAACTGCACGTTCGAAAAGGTAGAGATCCTGCCGCATAACATCGGCTACCTGAAGCTCAATTCGTTTCCGGATCCATCCATCTGCCAACCGGCGGCCACGGCTGCGATGACTTCCTTAAATCACGCCGATGCGATCATCTTCGATTTGCGGGACAACCGTGGGGGATACCCTGGCATGGTCAGGCTGCTTGCCGCGTACCTTTTCGATCATCCCGAGTACCTGTACACCCCCTCGGAAACAACGGCTCGGCAGTCCTGGACGAAGTCGCCGGTTCCAGGAAACAGACTGGCAGACAAGCCGGTATACCTATTGACCTCGGCCAGGACTGCTTCCGGCGCCGAGCACTTCGCCTACAACCTGAAGATGCTAAAACGCGCCACGCTGGTGGGTGAAACCACACGTGGTGTCGCGCATGCGGGGGTCTTTCAGCGGATTGGTGAGCACTTCGGCATGGGCATTCCGGAAACGAGATCGATTAACCCCTTTTCAAGCAGAGATTGGGAAGGAACGGGCGTCGAACCGGATGTCAAGATGAAGGCCACACATGCGCTTGAAAGAGCAAAGAAGCTCGCACAGGGCAAGTCGCTAAAACAATAGGCGATCAGAGACGCGGCCGGGCAGAAAGGAAAGCCCGGACACTGACCGGGCTCCCGTTTGATTTCTGGCGCAACTAATGTCAGACGACTTGGGCTGGTTTGTTCCGCTTAATCATCTCCATCATCTGGTCTTTCAAATGAAGTTTCAGCTTTTTCAGACGGACTTCTTCCATTTGATCTTGCGCGGTGAGTGCGTGTTTTGCCTCCAGGGCCTCAAGCTTCTCATCGTATTCGGAATGCTCCGCGCACAAGCGCTGGAACTCCTGGTCGGTTGCCATCAGGTGCGCCTTTATTTCTTCTTGCGCGATATTCTCCATGCTGGGCTTCTCCTTTATGAGCTACTACGCCCGAGTCAGGCCATTTCGGTTCCGGTCGGCTCGTGACACTAGAAAGTTAACATGATTTAATCATCGTGACAACTGCATGACGATGGCTGTCTCCTCGGGATTGTCATAGTACTTTTCTCGCCGGCCGATTTCGCTAAAACCGAGCTTCCGATACAGGCTTTGCGCGGACTCATTCGACTCCCGAACTTCCAGAAACAGCCGCTTCGCCCGCAAACTCCGAAGTAGCCGCGTGGCCACCCCTTGCCGCCGGAACAGAGGATCCACCGCGATGTTGAGCACTTCCGCCGCCTCCTCGTCCACGTAGCGGCTAACCGAAAAACCGGCAACTTGCCCCTGCAACTCAGCCACTTGCAAATCGTAGAGCAGGTAGCTGTCCGGCTCCCAGTGGCCCGCCACGTCGGAGCTCGCCTGAATCCTCTCAATATCGGCGAGATCGGCCCGCGAACCGGGGCGAACGCTGACGATATCCTTCGGCAACAGATCGGTCCAGAGTTGGCGCTGCAGCGTCCCCAACGCTCTCCAATCGAAGTGTTGCTCTGCGGCGGCGCGGGCAGCGGTTGCAATCGCTTCGCGAATTTCCGGGTGCGCCAGCAGATGCTCTATCCCTTTCGCAAACTCTTCGGGCGTGTCGGCGATCCATACAGAGATACCGTGCTGTAGCGGAAGTCCGGTGCACCCCGAACTGGTCGAGACAATCGCGCGGCGCATCGCCATCGCTTCCAGCACCTTGAGATTGGTGCCCGCCGACACCTTGGTCGGCACTATAACGATGTTGGCATTTACGTAGAGTGGCGCCACGTCGCGGACAAAGCCGTGAAACTCGATTGCATCGTCAACGCAGGGTGGGGAGTTCCAATAGAGTTCCGGGTCCATACCAGCCACCGTGGTGAGCGCAATTCCTGGAACGCTCTGGCGCAGACGAGGCCACACCTCCTCAGTAAAGAAACGATAGGCAACCACGTTTGGGAAGTGCCTGAAAGAGCCGACGAACAGAAGCCGCGCGGAATCCGGCTCAGGCTGCGGGCGGAAGCGGTTGAGATCTACACCATTGGGAATCGCGCGGACATTCGCCCCCGGCAAAAGCTCCCTGTCCTTCTCTGACATCACCACAACGCGCCGGAATCGGGACACCGCCCGGCGCTCCGCCCAAACCCACCGCTTCCAGTTCCACCAGGAAGAGAGGGTTCGCTCACGCTCATGGATCTGACGGTAGAGGTCAAAAGTGACGTCATGTTCCACCAGAACGTCGCCGTCGTAGGACGCCATCTGCGTGTACTCCACCTGTACGATCTGAATGTCATGGCCGTGCTTGAACTGTGCGATCATGCGGCGCATTGTCGGTGAGCGGAATTCACCAATCTCCGGCGGCTGCAGCGTAGACCAGCGCGGCTCACGGTAGCGCGTGTTCGGAACAGTCACCACCTTGGCGCAGAGTTCCATTACCGGTGGCAAGTCACCGGGGTCAATCTTCCCTGCAAACGAAAACAGGAAAACATCGAAGTCCCGGGCGGCCTCCCGCAGCAGATGATAGATCCGGACCGCTCCCCCGTGGCTCAATGGATACGGGAAGTATGGCGTAACCACCGCCACTCGCGGCCTCTCTGGTGAGAGCGGGCGGCCATCGTAGATTTCCACTGCCGCCGGGAACACGGACCGGTCCCGCTTCCAGGGCACAAGCCAGGAAGGGCGCAAAAAGATCCGGTCCTGCGGAACGCCGTGCACAAACAGCCACGACGCGATGCAAGTTCCCAGTGTGAGATGATGCCGTTCGAGCCGTTCATTGAAGGCCAGAATCTTGTGCGGCGCACGGCTCCACGCGGCACGGCGGAGAGGCCGGTATCTCGGGTCTTTCGAATAAAGCACCGGCGCGAGGCCGATTCGTTTGCACCGCAGCGGACCCGGCAGATCGCTTAGGCGCAAGCACGTCACGCCTGGAATTTCGGCCTCTTCACCATCGAGGGTCACAGCATAATGCTCGCGATCCGGAACCAGGCCGCGGATCTGGTTGAGCATCTGCCTCGCAAGCGGCATCGGACCTGAGAGGAAGCTGACTACCACCGCCTCAGAGTCTTTCCCAAACAATCTGTATAGAAAATGTTTGATGCTCACGTGCGCCGCAGAGACAGTTTTAGCACGCCCACCGAGAGCAGCGGAAGCGCGGCTACCGTGACACACACGGTACCCCATCCGAATACGGTGGACCAGCGCCCGATCAAGGGCGAAAGGAACGCCTGCATCAAGCCGAACGCGCCTGTGAGCGCCGCAACGCTGAACGCGGCTCTCTCTGGACCGAAGAGATCCAGCGGAATCGTATAGTAATTGACGCTCAGGCAAGTCACCGCAAAAAGGCTGACGCAAATCGCCGCGGTAGCTAGAGCGGGCGTTGGCATCAACGGTGCGGCGGCGGTTGCCAGAATGAATATGGCCGCTCCAAGTGCAATCTTCAATCGCGCTTGCATCACCGGCATGCCTCCCCGGATGAAACGCATCGCCAGCCAGCCGCCGAGCAGTCCGCCGAGTGTCGCGAAGATCGGAGGAATCCAGACGAATCGCAGGTTCGCTTGAGCTTCCGTCAGGTGGAAAATGTTCACCATAAAGAGCGTGAGCCACCCGAACCACAGGCTGTATACGGTCATGGCGAGCACGTTGGCTGCAATGAGGCCCAGAAAGCGGCGGTCGCGCAACATTCGGCCTGCCGAAATCCGGCCCGCCATAGCCCTGGACGGAACCGGCGGAGTTTTGCGCGCAACCCACAGCCAGATGGGAATCCAAACGAAGCCAAGCAGCCCGGATACAACGAAAGCGGAACGCCATCCGGCGCGCGCCGAGACCCACGTAGTCAGCAGCGGCGCACACACAGTCCCGGCGGCTAATCCAAACTGGCTGATGCCCGATCCCAGTGCGCGGTCCTTCGGTTCCAGGTAGAGCGCGGAGGCTTTGCCCGTGGCCGGAATTCCACCCGCCTCTGCGAATCCGAGCGCGGCCCGGCACATCAATAACCCGCCGAAGCCGCCCACCAGTCCGGTGCTCATTCCGGCAAGAGACCAAAGCGCCACGATGACGCAGGCTCCCCAGGTAAGGCCCACCCGGTCGATGAACAAGCCCATCAACGGCGCGCTGAAAGCATACACGATGGAGAACGCCGACAAGATGTACCCGAATTGCTCATTGCCGATTCCGAACTCGCGCAGGATAGTGGGCGCAAGCGCCGACAAAACATTCCGATCCAGATAATTGAGCGCTGACGAGGAAAAGAGCACACAAACAGTAAACCAACGGAGTTGCGATTTTGAAAGCATTACTGAAAGTCGATGCTCGACACTTCGCCTTGCTTCGATTCAATAGTCAACGGGCGCGCGGGGCGTTGTACGCCGCATCCAAGAGCCTTCTCGCCACCACCGCGAATGGCCACCTTGGATGGGTCGCGAACTAACACCTGCGTGGTTTTCTTGCTTCCTGTTTGCACGTGCAGCCGCGCTTGTTTTCCCATGCAATCGACGCGCACTAGAACACCCGTGATCTTCGCGCCTGGATCTTCCTTGAACTCGTCCAACTTGATCTTCGGATCCATTGGAACCTGGCCCTGATTGGCCTTTGCTTCAAACGCCCGGATATCCGCCAGCGCCCGATTCTTCAGATCCTGCGTCTCCTGCTCCAGCTTGCGCCGGGCGTCCTGCTTTTCCTTGGCCTGTTGATCGAGCCGGTGTTCCTCGCCCTGCAATCGCGCCTGGCGGATCATCGCCTGTTCCTGTGAAGATTCGGTAGCTCTTTCCGCGCTCCCCCACGATTTTCCAGCATCGGCGAACTGATTGGCGCCTTCCTGCGCTTCGGCCAGCATCCGCCAATACGGCGCATTCCGCGGTTCCAGTTGCGTTGCCATCTTAAGCAACGGCGTCTTCTCGAATGCAGTCGGCTGCAATTCCGCCTGCATGATATACGGTGCAGCCCAACGCGGGTTCAATTGTGCCGCCTTGGCGAATGCAGCTTTTTTTTGTGTTGGATCCGTGAGAAGGCGGCCCTGCTCCTCGAAGGCACGTGCACTACGCGAATCGCTCTTCACAGCCGTATCGAAGAAAGCAAGCGCACCCGATGTCTGTAACGAGAGCAAGCCCATCCCCTCGTTCGGTTCCGGTGCACCGGGTTTCTGCTTTAGCAACGCCGCGTATGCGTCGCGAGCCCCAGCCGCGTTGTTCGCCAGCAACACATCGGCCTGGGCTAACTCGACATCATACAGTTCCGCCGGTTTCGAAAGTAGTTGCCGCTTCGGATCCAGCGGCCTGCCGGAGAGCGGCGTCGTCCCATAATTGCCCGCTTCAATATAGCTGTTCAGTTGTTCGTCAATCTGCCCCGGAGTTTTCTCGAAAGCATTTTTGTACGCTGGTTCCGCCTCAACGCCTTGTTGCAGATTCCAGAGCAGCACCCGCAGGCGGCCGTTGTACGCCGGGTCTACCGTAAGCATATGGACCCGCGACCAGTCCCGGTCCTTCGCAGCCGGCGGCGTTCCGATCACCACCTTGGTCCCATCCACTTTCAGAGTGGAGAACAGCTCCACCAGCCCATGTTCGATGCCTTGAGACATCCGGCCCGCATTCGCGTCGATCAGGATTTGCGTGATGCTCGCCAGCGTGGCGGGCGTAATGGAAGTGAAGCTCGCGACGTAGGCATCCCTCGCTAATTTCAGCGCCGGAAAGTCCGTAGTAGATCCCTTGCCCGGCTTCGGCACCAGCGCACGAATGGGCCATACGCTCACCAAATCCTGCTTGCCGAGCGTAGCACCCAGGGTATGGCGAAGCTGTTCGAAATGGTTGAGGGTATCGCGCCCGGTCTTCTCGCCGGCGTTGGTCAATACCTGAAATGGCCCGCTATTGAATTGCAGCCAACGCTCTTCCGCGGACAGCACGGCGGGGATCAGCAGAGCAAAGAGCAGGCGGTACATCTACCTACTGTGTTATCACGAACCGGTCCACCTCGTCACCATTTGCGGCAATCTGCCGGACAGTAAGCTGCTTGCCCTTCACATCGACGAGCGTAAACGAATTTGTGCTTGCGATGAATTTCGTCGTGAACGGCTGCCAGGTCTCGGGCTTCGTTTCCTGTTCCGGATTGTAGAGCCTGGCGCCACCCCCGCCGGTCACAAGGTAGATGATCCCCTTTGGCTTCGTGTTGGCTTTGCCGTCGTATTGCTTATCCAGCGTCCAGGTCCCGTCCAGCACCCCCGTCTTCTTGTCGAAGCCGTCTGGCTTTGCCTGAAACGTGAGCGGAAACGTGCGTTGATAATTATGCACGTGCCCGGCGAAAACGACACTCACGTTGCCCTTCTCAAATACGTCCGAAAGACCGCGCATCCACTGATCCTTGAAGTGGCTCGTCGATGAATTGAACCCTGGATGATGGAACGCGACGAATCGCCAGGTTGCTGACTGTGCCGCCTTTAAATCATCCGTCACCCACTTGATCAGCGCCGGATCGGTCCAGTCGACATTCTTGTTGGAATCGAGCACCGTCCAGTGGGCACTGCCATAATCAAAGGAAAAATTGGCCATCCCCGGATAGGTTGGGCCTGCGGCGGCGAGAAATGCCTTCTGGTCTTCCTCGTCTCCAATCAACACAGGAGTGCTCGGCGCCCCGATGGTCTGAAGAGGTCCATTTAGCGGCTGATTCCAGTAGTAATAGAACGCCAGGCTATCCGGAAACTTGGTCACATCGGGAATGGATATGTCATGATTCCCCGGCGCTCCGATGAAAACCGTCGAACGGAGCAGCGGCGCGCCCGCCAACGCCGATGGTTCGTCGGCGTTGTAGATCGGGAAGTACTTCGTCAGGTATTCGGAGGCGAGGCCCCGCGAATACACGATATCCCCCGCGACCAAAACGAAATCCGGTTTGGCGAGCGAGGTCTGGTACGCCACCTGGCGCTGGCCGTCGGTCCCCTGTGCGCAATCCCCGAATACAACAAATTTATAGGGTTGGGCGGTCGATTTGCGCGCGTGGCCTTGCGCGGTAAAGACCGGTTTCCCTGCCACTGAAACCTGATATCCAAAATCTTTCCCTGCTCCCAGGCCCGTCAACTTTACTTTGTACACCCGATGCGCATCAACGCCCCGCACGGCGACGCGCCGGAACGACGGAGCATCCATCTTTACCCATTTGGAAGCCGCATCCGGCTTCGCTTCCACCGACCACTCCGCGTCGGCATCTGCAGTCTGCCAAAGCAACGTGAGTTCATCGGTCTTCGATGCATTGTCACCCAGTTGCAGGTAAGGCTTAACGCGGAACGCACCCGCATCGGCGAATGATAAACAGGCGGCCAGCAGGAAAATTGCAAGTGATTTCTTCATGACTCGGAACGATCCAGATTGGTACGGTATGGTCCTGTGGGTTAAATGAGCGCGCCTGTGCATCCGTCAAAAGTGAATTTGCCTCATGGCTAGGTACCAGTCTTTACTGCAGGCCTGTGAAGTCGCCAGTGCGTATCGCCGGGTTGAGTAGTATCGTGGGCTGCTGGCAACCGGAAAGGCTCCCTGATGGAGAGCCAAGGAGAAAGCTAGCAAAGCCGAACGCGCCGGTAATGGGAATAATACCGGGCGCCCCCGTATACGGTCCGGGAGGCGAAAGCAGGCCAGCCGTCTGCGCTTCATTGATCACTGGCAGCAGCTTGTATGCGTCGTCAAGTGCCTTCAACTTCACCTTCTGCGCATCCGATAAGAGCGTGAGATTTCGCGTCTGAACGGCAGCACCCTCGTCATTCACATTCCGGCAAATCGTTTCAATCTCGGCGTAACGAATGCCGAGCGCTGCTGGGTCCAGCGGACTCTTCGCCGTTTCATCTCGAATCTCCGACTGCACCTGGAACATTCTCTGTTGCCGTTGCGAGACCAGTTGGCTGTAATCTGTGAGGTTTTGGATCAATCGCGCCACTTGGTCATCCGTCAGCGCGAGATAAGTCCGTATCTGCGTAAACGGCACGAAGCGATTGCCAGGGATCGGTTGCGGAAGTTGGCCGCTCGCGGAAAGACACGCAAAAATAAACAGACCCAGGGACAAACGGGTTCTCGTCATTTCCTGAGTATATCCCCCGCAATCACACTCTAAGCGGGCTGCCGGGACCGGGCGCTCTCCAGCAGAGATTTTGCCACCGTCTTGCCATGCTGGAATGCGGTTTCATACGCGGCCTTGCGTTCGTCGCGTGTAAAGCCATAACCAATTCGGTAATAGCGTTCCAGCGACAAGCCAACCACGTAAGTCCCGGCGTAAGCAATCGCGGTTTTCGGGATCAATCCACCACCCATCGGGATCTGCGCCACCAACTCGCGAGCCAGCGCCCGCCACCCGAACGCACCGCCGACAAGAGAGGCCATCTCGGCCCTCTGCTCCCGGTATCCAATGGGCCGGTCGCTCGCGCCCGCAAGCTGAAATGCCATCCGTATCTGGTTCATGGTGAGGAACGCTGTGTCGGAAGCAAACTCGCCGATAGCCCAGGGAAGGGAAACAAACGGGAGTATGGAAGGAACGGCAGTCGCCAAGGAAAACAGCGCGTTTTCCTTGGCAATCGTTTTAATGATGCTATCGGCCACGGCTTCGCGAAAGGGAAAGACATTCCGCGCGAGTGCAAGCTGCAATTCCGGCTTCGCCTGGATAAGATCTTCAACAACGCGCTTGGGATGGCCGGACTCATAAACAAACGCGTGATCCGGATGCGAAATTCCTTCTTCATAAATGTCGATCGCAGCCGGAACCGGAGAGTCGCCCGCGCGTTGCAGAACGTGGTGCATCACCGCATGCTTCTGTCGCGAAAGCTCCGGCGGCGCAAAAAAGCTCTCCATCTCCTCATACATCGCGACGCTGGACGCGTGCAGCTTGATGGATACAGGCCGGTCCGCGATCTCGCGCACCTCCTGCGGGTTGAGGTTGGAAATTGCATCCCGGAGCTGTTTGATCATGTTTGTTCCCATCATAATTTCGACCTCCAGTATCAGGCAGCGCCAGTCGAGCCTGCCAATCGAAAGACTACTTGTAAATTAGAGCGCCAGTTCATGGCGATACCCAGTCTTTCGACGTCAATCAACGGTGACAAGTATCCAAGTATTATTTCGCTGCTGGAATGGAAGCTCAATGCCGGAGCCACCAACAGCATCCGCGGCGGATGCTTCACCAGCGAAATCCCCGTAAAATAACCATTCGGGGTAAACTCTTCCCGGTCCACATGCCACTTCACCCGCATCCAGTAGTCCAGCGCCTGCATTGGCAAATGGATATCTTCCGAAGCTTTCAACTCAATTACCACCAGCCGCCCACTGGTGTCCACAGCTAATAAATCGATCAGGCCCCGTTCGCCGCCCGCAAACGCGGGAACCTGTCCGTAAAGGGGAACAGGGATCAGGCCTGCATCCAAATCCTGCAACGCCCCACGGACTTGCGATTCCAGCCACTGCTCAGTGTTCACTTGGTACAGGAGATTACGTCTGTCAGGATGATTGCCGCTCCTCCGAACGGACAGGTGGCGAGCCAGAGCCTCGATCTCCGGCACGTTAGATGCCCGCACAGGGTACTTTGTTTCGAGTCCAAATACGAACGATTCACCGGTTCTGTTTGCGAATTCCAAACCGCGCACCCGAACGCTTACCGAGCCATCGTTGCAATCAATCGCCTCCACCCCCGGAATTTGGCACAATTGCCGGATCCACGTGTCGCTTTCCGCAAGGGTCATGGGTGAAGGCTTGCGAACCGTTTGCAGATGCGTGTCCAGATTGCCGTAGTCGCGAATGTCCACGCGCTGTTCGTAGCCTTCCGGCGAACACGTAAACACCGTGAAACTGGCCTTGCTCTCATCCAGATATAACAACCGCAAGCACGTGGTCCGCTCTTGCCCGGCGGGCAGAAACAACACCAGTCCCTTAATGGCGGTTTTCGGCTCACGCTTGCGCAGATAGTCGAGCCACAGCAGACCGAAGCTCAAGATTCCGCTCGGATCCGCAGTCTCCGGCGCCGCGCCGATTGCCGCCAGTCCAGACGTGCCGTGCTTTAAGAAAGCCCTCGGATACACCGGGGAGAGACTGTGCTGCAGATCCTGCTCTGTGGTCAGATCTACGGTATGCCAGTTAGGGAATTGCCGAGATAACGACCGGCGAAACACTTCCCGGTAGTGAAGGCGCGCGCCCCGGCGGCTGGCCGATTGTGTTTGCGGCTGCGCAAGATCCAGAAGCTGCAATGTGCCGGTCCGCTTTCCAAAGCGCTCCACGGTCAGATCCAACCGGCCGGTCTTTTCCTCCGTAATGCCGGTGACTTTGCGCACCACATTGCGGTCTTTATCCCAGGCCTGCAACGTCAGGCGGCCGTTTGCAATCTCAACGTGAATGGAGTCGCCCGTGAGCGGGATTTGGCCTTCGCCAGGCTCAATCAGCACGGGCGTCTTGCTGCGTTCCAGGAAGCGTAGAATTGCGCGGTGCGCCTCCTCGGCAGCTTCGTTTGGCATCTGCCCCCTATTATAGGATTGATGTCTCAGATGAAGAGCCGGCTGGAAGCCGTGGAAGAACGCATCGCGTGCGCGGTGCAGCGTTGCGGACGGCGGCGTGAAGACGTGACCCTGGTTGCCGTCACGAAGCTGTTTCCTGCATCCGTGATCTGCGAGGCCTACGGCTTGGGCTTGCGTGAATTCGGCGAAAACTACGTGCAGGAGTTTGAAGGAAAGACGGCCGAAGTATCGAATTTGACTGGCGCGCGATTTCATCTGATTGGACATCTGCAGTCGAACAAATCGAATATCGCCGCGGAACTGTTCGACGTTGTTCAGACCGTTGACACACCGAAGTTAGCCCAACGTCTTGACAGCACGGGAAAGCCGCTGGAGATTTTCCTGGAAGTGAAGCTCTCCGGGGAGGAATCGAAATTCGGTGCGGATCCGGCTGCGTTATCCGGTTTAATAGAAACGGTCGGAACCTGTGGTCATCTGAAGCTGATTGGGTTGATGACCATGCCACCGTGGACGGAAGATGCCGAACCATCGCGCCCGTATTTTCGGCGCTTGCGCGAACTTGCCGAAGAGCACCGGCTCACCGGGCTCTCCATGGGCATGTCACACGACTTCGAGGTCGCTATCGAAGAAGGCGCCACGCACATTCGGGTGGGTACGGCTCTGTTTGGGCGAAGAAAGAAAGCGTGAAAGCCGGTTACTTCTCTCCGCTTCCCCCGGCGCGCACCGGCGTCGCGGACTATGCGGAAACGCTGTTGCGCGCGCTCAGGAAGCACGGCGCCGTGGAACTCGATGCACCGGATGCCGACGTGGATCTTTACCAACTAGGCAACAACCAGCTTCATCGCGGGATATACGCCAGAGCCTTGGCCAAGCCTGGAGTGGTGGTGCTGCACGATGCTGTCTTGCAGCATTTCTTCCTCGGGTCGCTGACGCAAGAGCAGTACATTGCTGAATTCATCTACAACTATGGCGAGTGGTCGCGCGATTTGGCGGCTCAGCTCTGGATGAATCGCGCGGCATCTGGAGCGGGCGTTGAATACTTCCGCTATCCCATGTTGCGGCGCATCGCGGAGACGTCCCGTGCCATCGTCGTCCACAATCCGGCTGCGGCCGCAATGGTGCGCGCACACGCTCCGTCCGCGTGCATCACGGAAATTCCCCATCTTTTCGAAGCGCCGTCCATCGGCGGATCAAAGCGAAATTCCGGTCCATTCCTGTTTGGAGTTTTCGGTCATCTTAGGGAATCCAAACGCGTTCTCACCGTCCTGCGGGCCTATCGGGATATTCGCGAACGAGCCAGGAATATCGGACTCCTCATCGCCGGCGAATGTGTGTCCACGGATCTTGCACGAGCCATGGAGCCTCTAATCAATCAGCCCGGCATCGTTCGCATCGGCTACACGGACGAGCGCGAGTTCTGGGCGAACGCGCAGTCCGTGGATGCGTGCCTCAATCTGCGTTACCCCGCCGCGGGGGAAACCTCGGGAATCGCCATACGTCTAATGGGGATCGGCAAGCCAGTGATGGTGACGCTTGGGCTTGAGACCTCGCGGTTCCCTGAGACGGCCTGCGTGCGTGTCGATCCAGGCTCTGCCGAGCAGGACATGCTGGCTGAATGGATGCTGTTGCTCAGCGAATTTCCGGATTATGCGCGTGCTATCGGCCGGGAAGCTGCCCGCTATATTCGGGAACGCCATTCCGTCGGCGCCGTGGCGGTGCAATACTGGGAAACATTGCTGAAAGCATCGGCTTGAAGGATGATATCTAGTATGAATGAGGGGTGCGTGCCCTTCGCGGCGCTGCTGTGTGCGCTAAATCTTGCGTTCGCCGTTCCGTCTGGCGCGGAGCCCGCTAAAACTAATTCGGCGCCCTCCATAGACGACAAAGTAGTTAAGGTTCCCATGAAAGATGGCGTTCGGTTGAGCGCCCGTATTTACAAGCCGTTCGGCGCCTCAAAACTACCCACCATCCTGCTGCGCACTCCTTACGGCAAGAACTCCGATTCAGCGGCCTGGAGCCGGCACTTCGTTGAGCGGGGATATGCCGTGGTAGTGCAGGATGTGCGTGGCCGCTATGACTCGGAAGGCACATTCCGCCCCTTGCAGCAGGAAACCGGCGATGGCTCCGACACCTTGAACTGGATTGCCCGCCAGCCGTGGTCGAACGGCAATATCGGAATGATCGGCGGTTCGTATCGCGGTATTGTCCAGTGGAAAGCGGCGCTCTCTGGCAACCCTCATCTGAAGGCGATCTTTCCGGTGGTTTCCGGCTCGGATGAATATCGCGACCGGTTCTATTCGCACGGGGGTGCGATGAAGCTGGGACACCGGCTGCTGTGGCTTGAGGAGAATTTGCGTCTCCGTTCATTCGACCCGCCCGCGTTCGCCGATTACATCCGGCATCTCCCTTTAAGAACAGCCGACATCGCAGCAACCGGGCAGCGCATCGACTTCTTCCAGCAGGCTCTGGATCATCCGAATCTGGATTCGTACTGGAAAACAATGAGCACGTGCGAGCAGTTGGATCGTGTGCATGTGCCGGTATTTTCCGTCGGCGGATGGTTCGACAACTACGTGGAAAGCGATCTGGAAACTTTTTCTATTCTTGCGAAAAAGACCTCCGCCGGCCGCATCGTGATTGGGCCGTGGCCGCACGACATGTCCATTAAGTTCGCCGGCGCCGGCTTCGGCAAAGATTCGGGCGCTCCCATTCGCCGGTATCAGATGGAATGGTTTGATTACTGGCTGAAGAGCCCGCAACCGGCCAGAGAGTTTCCGCAGCCGCGGGTCCGCATCTTTGTCATGGGCGCCAACAAGTGGAGGGATGAACAGGAGTGGCCGCTCGCGCGAACCCGGTACACTCCGTTGTACCTCTCAGGGAAAGGGGACGCGAATACGGCTAAGGGCGACGGTCTGCTGACGGGCGAGCCTCATCGGGCGGACCTGGTGGACGATTTTGTTTACGACCCGCGGCATCCGGTGCCGACCAACGGCGGAGCTACTTGCTGCAATCCGAAAATTTTTACCTGGGGCCCGGTGGATCAGAAGTCCATTGAATCGCGAAATGACGTGCTTGTATTTTCCACGCCGGCTCTGAAGCAGGATGTGGAAGTCACCGGGCCTGTTCGTGTGGTCTTGTATGCGTCCACTTCACAACCGGATACCGATTTCACGGCGAAGCTGGTGGATGTATTTCCGGACGGATCGGCCCAGAACCTGACCGATGGAATCCTGCGGCTGCGTTACCGGAACTCGCTGGAACAGCCGGTGCTTGCCCGGCCCGGCGAGATTTACCAGATCGCGATTGACGCCGGTGTTACCAGCAACGTGTTCCATGCCGGCCACAAGATCCGGATTGAGATATCCAGCAGCAATTTTCCGCGATTCGACCGCAATCCCAACACCGGTCGACCCATCGCGGACGAAACCGAGCTGCGCGCCGCAAACCAGCGCATCTATCACGGAAAGCAGTATCCGTCTTATGTGCTGCTTCCGATCATTCCGTAATTGACTTGCAGTGGCAGAACGCGGTATTCCTTAAGAGAACCCCACAATTCCGGCGCGGTAGCCAAGTGGTAAGGCAGAGGTCTGCAAAACCTTTATCCGGCGGTTCGATCCCGCCCCGCGCCTCCAACGCAATTCCGCAAGTGGTTTGGCCCGCCATCGCTCTATCACCAGACTTGATAATACCCATCGCGTTCCACAACCTGGGCAGGTGTGCGGAACAGATCCGATAACGCCGCCGATGTCAGCACGTCCTGCTTGGGCCCGTCCCGCAGCACCTGTCCGCCCTTCAGCAGAATCACACGGCCGATCTCGGGAATGATGTCTGGCAAGTGATGGGTCACCAAAACGATACTGGTGCCGGCCTGCGCGATCTTTCGTAGAATCTCCCGCAACTCATGAATGGCATGGAAATCCAGACTGGCCGTGGGCTCGTCCAGCACCAGGGCCTTCGGCTCGTGCACCAGCGCCCGTGCAATTAAGATGCGGCGCGCTTCACCGGAAGAGAGCTCGTTCACGTTCGCATCCGCCAGATGCGCAATCTCCAGATCTTTCAAAAGCTGGTCTGTCTTCCGCTCCATCTCCGCCGTCACGTGATGATTCGGCCAGATCCCGATGCTGCTGAAGAATCCGGACAGCACGATTTCCCGGCCGGAGTAATCGCGTGTGCAACTCTGCATCAGATCGTTGGAAACGATGCCCAGCATGGCGCGTAAATCGAATACATTCCAAGTGTCCTGCCCCAAAATCCGCATCCACGATCCCGGCCCGTCCAGCCGCGGGTAACACTCGCGCGTCATCGTTTTGATGAGTGTCGATTTTCCGCAGCCGTTTGGCCCCAGAATCGCCACATGTTCGCCAGCTCCGATTGACAGGGTGATGGAATCGAGCGCCACCTTTTCCCCGCGGCAAACCGTAATGTTTTGGTATTCAATCAGCGGGATAGACATCCATCAATCAGCCTGCCCGGTAATGAAAAAACGCATCACGCAAATCCTACCACGCCTATCTGTGACTTAAGCCATATCTTTGCCGCGAATAAACCATAAACCTTGCCGCGAGTGCATGCCTCCATCGACGAGACATCGGCGTCCACTCCGGCCACCAACGGCACGCCGGCTTGATGTCCCTTGTAGGATCGGCAAACGGAACGGCGTTTTCCGCGAATAATCCGGGTCACCGAGGATCCAGGGCTAAACGGAAACCAATTGAGTTGGTAGTTCGCTGCGTGTGAGTGTCGGAAGCCCAAGCGGATGTCCTGTGGGCGGTTATACCATGAGCCACCCCGTAGGACGCGGGCGCCGATCTTGTCGCCTTTAGTAGGTCCCTTCGGATCAACCGCGGCACCGTCAGGATACTCGCCGTAGTAGTCCGAGCACCACTCCAAGGCATTGCCGATCATGTCATACAGACCCCAGGCGTTCGGCTTGAACTTGCCGACGGGCGCAGTGTAAACAAAGCCATCATCCCCGTTGAATGCCGTCAAATGGGCGAATTGCCTCTTGGCGCTCTGATCTGCCGCATTGGTTGCGATTGCGGCATCACCACGTAACGCCCGATTTTGTAGCCCCGAAATTCGTTTGCATTCTGCCCCAAAGCGATATGAGCAAGCAACACAGAGAGTATTGACACTACTGTGAACAGTTGCTCTTCGACATTCCGTTGAGTCTCCCGGCCGGCGACCCAACGGTACCACGATGCAGTCTCCATAGTGCGCGCCTCGACGAAGTTGGGGCCGGCTTTGCTTGACACAAAGAATTAGAAGATATCGTTTTTGCACTGCCTGCCGGACCAATGCCGGCGCGAATGGAACCAAGAAATAGTTCCAGGAGGTCTTCTCGTGAGATACAAAAACACTTTCTTGCTTGTACTCGGAGTGAGTATCGTTTTCGCTCAGGGTGAACGCGGTCAGTTCAACGGGACCGTGATGGATCCTTCAGCTTCGGCAATCCCCGCAGCCACCGTAAGAGCCATAAATACGGGCACTAATGCCGAAACAGTGGCTCAGACGACCTCGGCCGGTGTCTATGCGATGCCCTACCTTCCGCCCGGAACCTACAGGCTGACGGCAACAGGGCCGCGCTTTAAGACAGCAGTTCGCGAGAACGTCACTCTTGGTGTGGCGCAGACGCTCACGGTCGATTTTACGCTCGAGGTGGGACAGATAACCGACCAGGTAACGGTTTCCGCCGAGACGCCTCTCCTAGAAACAATCTGGCTAATGTGCAAAACGGAGAAGCCGTCGCCGACCGAAGCCGCTCCTTGCCTAAATTTATAGCCTCGTAGACACGAGTCTCGTGTCTCGCTGCGGCATGGATGTGAGAGGGAGTGCGCCCCTCGTACTCGCTCTTTCAAGACTCAATTCGCCCGCTCGAGGACACGTCAACGCAGTTTCGATAATACTCTTCAGGGTGTACGTGTCAAGAATAAATTTCTTTATCCTGATCCGTCGATAAGTGCCTTCAGTACTGGAAAACGTCGGGCAAACACGGTCAGAGGGCGTCGGTTCGTCGGAGGGCAGTGAGAAATTCAGTTCGGATCCGGCAAAACGATATTCATCGGCGAGAATACGAAAGCTTCAGGCCACCCGACAGGGACAGCTTTGCTGGGCCGGTGGAAATGGTCCCGTATCATCCGTCGATAAGATCAACGTGCCAGCTAGCATTTCTGGGGAGCGGCAGCAATCGCATCGCTTCTAACCACGAGGCCAGTCGCTCGGCTCGTGCGCACAGCCGAAGTACGATTTTGCGTGCATGATGCATTGTGCGTCAGAATCGCCAAGCGCAACCAAGCGGCGTTGGCGCCGAATCGCCCGCAAGGTAGAACCCCAGCCGCCAGTTCGTTCTTCAGCACATCAAGCGGACGAGGTGTCTATTGCAATGCGAACTGCTTTCAGTAGGGCTTGAAGTCAAGCCGAGGGTTTGCGCAAGCAGGCAAAAAGGGTTGCACCGGTGGGTGCAAACGGGCTGTACATGACTCACGTCCTGCTTATCGACGGATCAGGGTCTTTAAACTTCTGCAGCGCGATCACCGTTTCACAGTGACAACAACGTAAGGCGCGTCCACTTCAAGATCGGGGTACATGCGACCCGCTCCTTTCCTGTCTACGGTCTCGACGAAATACATGAGGTCCCATTTTGGGTCAAGGAAAGAAGCGGGAATGCGGCCAACATACACGCCGCTTCTAGAATCGAGAGCCATTTCGGCCGTTTGATAATCTTCCAACTGAGTTACGTGGCGATATCGAAGACGGACCCACTTAACGCCTTCCGAAGCATCCACTCGAGCGGAAACGACGAAGTCCTGACCGGGCTCGGCAATGGCCGCAGCGGAGAGTTGAGCTTTCGGCGGGCGCGATGCCGGCGAGAAGAGTGGATGGCGGGTTCCTTCCTTCCCCTTTGCCTTTGACCGCTCCGCTAAAAGCTGCTCAAAATCTCGGCCCAGCAACGTGTATTCTTCTTTCCAGTGGCGGCTGAAACCTACAGCGTGGACGCCGAACGCTAAATTTTCGCTATACACGCCGTCTGCGGCGTCCACCATCTGTTTCCAGGATTCGAGGGCGTGACGCTCCGCGGCAACCGCATCGTCAAAGTCGGCTAAGTTGCCCGTCTGTTTGTATAAGTTGTAGTCGACGCCCGCCAGAAGACGCCAGGAGTGAAAGCGCGACAGTCCCGCAAGAATTTTCAGGTCCGTTACAGCCGACCGGAATTCCTTGTTCGCCTGGCTACCGATCTTCTTCTCGGCTTGCGCAACCTGGTCCAGTATCCCGTCTGCCGTGGTTGCAAACCATCGGCTAGTCTCTTCCGGTCGCCTCATCGCGGTGTCCGTGCCGGAAACCAGACTCCTGGCCTCGTCACGAACATTCATGAACTGCTGAATATCGCTGCCATCCTCATCCGCGTATTGCATCAGGCTGCCCTGCCGGTTCATCTCGGCCCAACCACGGGTGGTTGGAAAGTTTTGATAGCGGTAACTGGCCGCCACGATGCGTGGTAGCACGTTGCTGGCGAGATGCAGACCCTTCATCAAGTGAGGTCCGGCCTGGGGACCAAAGCGGCTGTCGAACTCGCGGGTCCAAACCTCGGGGTCGGTTTTCGGGTTGTAGGTTAACCGGCCCCAGACACGATAGAAATGCCAATATCGCTCGAATTCGTAGTCGTAATAGCGATACTTTGGATTCAGAATCTCCAGCGGCTTCTCATCCTGCGGTTCGCCTAACATCTTCGTCGCGAGCATTTCGTTCACCTCGAAGCTGTTGCCATCGTAAAGCTTTGCGCTTAAGGCGAAGCGCCGCACGTATTCCGGATCGCCCCAGAGGAGCAGGCGGCTGGTACCCCCGTTCCAAAGCTGCCAGTGAACCCGATAGCGCTGCGGATAGCGCAGCAAATCTGCGTAACCATGGCGGCGATCCCGCTGGTTTTGTATGTTGATGTGCGTGGGATGAAACGGCATTCCCATCTGCTCCATCCAGTATTTGGTTGAGATGTTGGCTTTCAGCCCCAAAGCCATTGCGTCGTCGATCACTGCATCCGGCAATTCCTTGGCGCGAAGGTCGAGCCGCAGATCGGGATGCTGCCGCTTGATTGCGGAGAAGACATCGTGCCAGAACGACTGCATCTCCTCATGCTTCAAGCCCGATTCATCATGCATGCGGAACTGGATGGCATCAAGCTCCGGGAATATCTCCAGAAAGCGATGCAGGGAGGCCTTGGTATAGGCGGCTAGGTTGGCGGCATTGACGCCCCAAACCAGCCCTGGCACTCGTTTTCCGGCGTTCTCCGAGGCGCCGGGAATGCCGCCGCCCTGCACGCCGCCGCGGTAGATGTGGTCCCAAATGCCGGCGGTGACATCCACGCCACGCTCGTGTGCGATGCGTATCAGCGCCTTGAAGGCGGCTGTGTTTTTAGCTTGCTGATTGGATGTGATCCCGACCATCTCCACATCTGAAAACCCGGGTGTATTGAAGAAGAAGGGATACAGCGGTGCCATGAAGCCGCCGTTTTCGTAGCCAAAGATCACGACGAAGCTGTTGATCCGGCTCGCCGCCAGCATGTCGAAATACCGGGTCCAATAGCGCTCGTCATAGAGGCGCTCCTGAAAATAGGCGCGCTGCATGGTGTAGGTGGAGATGCCGCGTTCCACCAGGAAGGGCGTCTCGGACGTCGCGCGAATATATTGGAATGGATTCGCGCCGGAACTTGCCGAGATCTTCTCGGCGGCATCCAGCGCGGCATACATGAGTCCACGGGCATCTCCCCCGGCCAGGACCACGGCCGGCTTATTCCCGATGCGACCGCGCAGGATGTGCAGGGATTCCGGCGTTTTCGGCAGAGTGACGCCGGCGCCCTGAATGGTTCGCGCGGCCGTGACGGCAGAATCGCCACCGGCAAAAATCAGATAATCGGCGTTTTCCGGTCCGCCAACGACGGTGAAGCCTTTAGTCCGAATTGCGTTTTCAAGAGCGGTCACGCCATGCCGCGCGGGAGCAGCCAGGTTGCTGCTCGCGATGACGGCCACGCTCTTCGCCGCCGCGGCGTCTAACCCGATCAGGCACAAAGCCGCTACGCGGATGGTGTTGTACAAGCGCACTGTTACACTCCCGTTCCCAAAAGATTTCAATATTGCAGCGAACCTTCATCCGGAATGCGAACGCGGTAAACGGAGGTTCGCGCGGTCACATACAGGGTGCGCAGGTCCGCGTCTCCAAAGGCGCAGTTGGCCGGAGTTTCTGGAAAATCGATCGTCCGGATGAGTTTCCCGGAGGCTGAGTAGACACAGATCCCAAGGCAGGCGATATACAAATTTCCGTTGGCTGCGACGCGAAGTCCATCGGGCGAACCGTCGATCCCTGAAATGAAGGCGCGCTCCCTGGACGCGTTGCCTTATCCAGGTCGTAAGCCAGTATTTTTTTCTCCTCGGAATCGGCAACATAGAGAGTTCGTCCGTCGGGGGTAAGGGCAACCCCGTTGGGCCGGGCCATCTTTTCCGTGATGAGTGAAAGCTTGCCGGATGGCGTAACGTGATAAAGGCCATTGAAGCCAAGCTGCTTGGGCTCCAGCACCGCTTTCGAAGCCGGATCAGAAAAGTAAATGTGACCGTCCCGCCTGACGACCACGTCATTCGGCGAGTTGAGACGTTTTCCCTTCCATTCCGCCGCGATCACGGTCAGGCTGCCGTCCGTGTCCATTCTCACGACACGGCGTCCGTCGCGCTCCGCGCTATAGAGCCGGCCTTGGGCGTCCATGGAATTACCGTTCGCCGAGTTCGAATAGTTGCGATAAATCTCCGCCTGGTGAGAGCCGCCAGTTTTCATGATGCGTGAGTTGTAGATGTCGCTGAAAATCAGAAAGCCCTGTTTGGACCAGACCGGGCCTTCGACAAATCCGAAATCACCGGCGACCTTTTCTACGCCTGATGAGTCCGCCGAACGAGCGGGCGGCGGACCATCCGCCTGCAGCTCGATGCGCCACTTCCAGGTTTCTCCAGCGGCTAATTTCACTAATCCACGGCCGAGGTTCAACGAGTTCTGTATTCCGAACCAAGGCTCGGGGCTGAAATAACCGACCTTGGGACTGCCGAAGATGTTGAACCGGACAAGGGGCTCGGCCACATTCGAGCTGGCCTGTTGCGTGATCCGCAGCGACACGCCCTGGGGATCCACCAAACGGACGTACGGCTGGCTGCGATAACCGGCGAGCGGCATCGCGACCTGAGCGTCAAAGTCGCCCAAGCGCGTGGGATTATCGAACGAACGCGGCTTCTGCTCCCCACTCAGCACGCCGCGCTCGTTCCGCAGCAGTTGGATGGTGCTGGGCGTTTCAAAGGTCATGTCTGCCGGGTTCGTGCCCTTTACAAAGGGGATGTTGAAGGCGATATGGTTCCCCATGGAGAAGACCATCGGCTCGGCATTGGATCGGTCCGAAGCAACGGTGTAGTTGATACTGAGATGCCCGCCGGCGAGCTCGTAACTGGCGTCCAACAAGAACGCGAACGGGTACATCGGGCGGGTGCGTGCGGAGTCGCGCAATTGGACGGTCACGCGGGCGCCGCTGTTGTCCGCCGATCTTTTCACTTCGGTCCACGGCAGGCTGCGGGCGAAGCCATGGCACGGCATGGTGTAGTTTTTGCCTGCCACCGGATAGGTGCCTTCGCCGCAACTGGTTTCAGGGATGGTTCCAACCGGGTACTGCGCGCCGACAGCCGGCCATAGCAGTGGCGCTTTGCCCTTGAATCCAGGCCCAGGCGAATAATCCCTCGCGTGGTACAACAATTCGATCGATTGCCCTTTTAACTTCACTCGATAACTGCTGAGCTCTCCGCCTTCCGAGGGAGTGATGGCGGCTTCGACACCGGCCACGGTATCCCGCAGAACCACCACTCGGGGCGAGCCCGCGCCGTCCGCAGGTTCATCCGATACGCTGTAGTGGCTCTGGGTAAAGACAGGAAGGGTTGTGAAAGCGAAAGCCAGCAGAAGAGTTTTGGCGCTCACTTGGCTTCCTCCTTTTTAGGTTCGAACAGGCCGAAGCTGATCACATCGGAGGCGGATGCCAATGCCACATGCTGCTTCCCCCGCACGGAATAGGTGATCGGTTGCGCGGTAATCGCCTGACCCGTGTTGAAATGCCAGACGGCCTTCCCGCTTTGGGTATCCAGAGCAACGAACTGCCCGTTCACTTCGCCGGAGAAGATCAAACCGCCCGCCGTGGAGAGCAATCCGCCCCCGAAACTGGTGGATCCGATCCGCTCCGATTCCCACTTCAGCTTGCCGGTGGTAAGGTCAAGCGCGCGGACGTACACTTTCCAGGATTCGTCTTTCAAATTGACATCGCCGGTAGCGCGATATTGAAAGCCGCCGGGGCGGAATTTCTCGGTCGATTTGTTGGCCATCCCGCAGCCTTCCTGCGCGACCACATAAAACAGTCCGGTTTCCGGATTATATGCAGGCGACATCCAGTTGGCCGCCCCAATGGCGGCCGGGCACACTTTCGTCCCCTTCAAGCTGGGTTCGATTCCCGGCACGCGGATGGGCCGGCCCTCGGGGCTGAGGCCGGTGGCCCAATTTAGCTGGTGAACGAAAGGAGTTCCGGTAAGGAACTGGCCGGTGACGCGATCCAGCAAATAGTAAAAACCGTTGCGGTCGGCGTGGGCCATCAACTTCCGCATTTTTCCCTGGTAGGGAGCATCCACCAGTACGGGAATTTCGACGGCGTCCCAATCCATGGTGTCGTGCGGAGTGAACTGAAAATACCATTTCATCTTTCCCGTATCCAGATCGAGCGCCACGACGCATTCCGTGTAGAGATTATCGCCCTTGCGCACATCTCCGTTGAAGTCTGGGGCCGGGTTCCCGATGCCCCAATACAACACATTCAGTTCGGGATCGTAGCTGCCGGTAAGCCACGTGTCTCCGCCGCCCGTTTTCCAAGAATCTCCGGACCAAGTTTCCGAACCCTTCTCGCCGGCTTTGGGAATGGGATTGAATCGCCAGAGACGTTCGCCCGTGGTGGCATCGTAGGCATCCAGAAAGCCATTGAGGCCATGGTCGCTGGGGGCGATGCCGGCGATCACTTTGCCGTTTGCCACCAGCGGCGCCGCGGGCGACCAGTAGCCGTCGCTGGCCTCGGCCAGCTTCGCTTCCCAGATCACGTTCCCGCTAGCCGCGTGCAACGCGATCAGGTAGGCGTCGGGAGTCGTGAAGTAGACTTTGTCGCCCCACACGGCAACGCCCCGGTTGGGCCCTTTTTGCCGCGCCGGAATCCGATGGTACTCCCAGATTTGCCGGCCGCTGCGGGCGTCCAGCGCGTACACCTCATTCGGCTGAGTGACGTACATCACGCCATCCACGACAATTGGCACGCTCTCCATGTGCGTGGCTCCGGGTACGTGGAACACCCACTTCGGCACCAAAGCATCGACGGTTTTCGTATTGATCTGGTCCAGCGGACTATGCCGGCGGCTATCGTAGCTGCCGTTGTAATGGAGCCAGTTGGCGGAGTTGGCCTCCCGCAATTGGCGATCCGTGACCTGCGCCCCAAGCGACCATCCGCAACAAGTCAGGCAAACCAGTTTGGTGATCTTCATCGTCCGACCTCGTTCTCTCCCTGCTGTTCCATCTTGACTTTGGTGCGGGCCTGCCTGCTTAGCATCGCGAGCAGATCGCGAAACTGAATCGCGGTCAGGGCCTTGTCGTAGTTGTGGGGCATCAATGATTTTTTACCGTAGACGATGGCACGCAGCTCCTGCTTGTCAAACAGATGCAGTTTGTTCTTTTCGTCCAGAATCTGTATGGAAAATGCGTCCTCGTTGCGCGCGATTCCCTGAACCACATCACCGCTGAGAGTGGTCACGTTGACAGGCCGGTAGCCCGGCGGGATGGGCCCGTCCTGGGTCAAGGAGTCCCGCAGCTTTTGTAAAGTGACCTGCGCGCCAATACTGGACAGATCCGGGCCAATGGTCCCGCCTTGCCCGCGGATCATGTGGCAGCGCGAGCACCCCCCTGCGCCGGTGAATACGGTCATCCCGCTGGCGATGTCACCGGGCACGATGTTGTCGGACGTGGTTCCGCGGATATTGCGGATGAAGGCGACGATTCGCCAGACGTCGAGGTCCGGTAATCCCGAGGCGGGCATGGCCGTACCTGGGATTCCGTTCTTGACCGCGTCGAAGATGGCGGCTTCGCTGAGGCGGAAGTAGCGCCGGTTGGCATTCAGCGATGGCGCCCGGTCTCCCTCGTCGCCGTCCTTCCCGTGGCACCCGGTGCAGGTTTTGTTGTAAAGGGAGCGACCCGCCGTCACGACTTCGGGTGAATCGCGCAGCGGATTTTTCGATTTTACGACTTGGGCGGAGGCCCCGAGCGCCGTGATTGCAAGGATCGCAAGAGGGCGAATGAGGTTGTTGCTGAACAAAAGCATATCAGAGGGAAGACTATACCTCCCGCAAGAGCGATGTCAATAAAACTTCAGAGGATGGGCCCCGTGTCAAGTCATTTAACTACATGACCGAAAGGCTCTCGGTTGGGTCATATAAAAACATGACCAAGAGCGCGAGTGGTTTTCCTCCTATGGTAATGTGTTCAGTCTCCGCCGGGGTCGCGCCCGAACGG
>JBBPYD010000079.1:0-29687 GCA_038200305.1 Bryobacterales bacterium | reverse complement strand
GGTCACATACTCCCCAACGAGGAGCCTCAAAAAGCTCTGCATAGTCTCCCAAAAGCAAGCTCAAGCAGAAAATGAGAGAAGCGACAGCTGAGAATAAGGTTTTTTCAGCATCCTGCTAGGCAAATATCCCTATTGGCCCTGTACTCAGGCTGATCTTCCGGGTCAAGCGGGGCGTCAATAGTTCCCATCGAAACCAAGGCGTTTCCCTTTATGTGACACTCACAGAAACTAGCTCCCGTCCTTTTATCAGTCAGTAAAAGCAAACAGCTTCCTGTTTCAAGTGGTTGGAATTGACTCGCAAATTCCTTGATGATGTTTTCGATTTTCTCGGAGGCAAGCATGGTGGACGTGGACCTGCACCATCCTAACAGAAATGGTTAGCAAGTATATTCTTGCCTTAGTAAGCCGTGCCAGTACACCTTCTTCAAAAGCGAGATAAAAAAGGCATTACTTACCCAGCTCAAACGTGAAGATCGAATTGCCAGCCGCAATTGTGATCAGCTGGTTCCCCTGACTCAGATACGCGATGGGATTTGCGCGAATTGCGCCGCCAGTGTTCATGCGCCAGACCTCTTTGCCCGTCTCCGCATCAAGTGCGAAGAAGTACCCTTCATCGCTTCCGCCGAAGACCAATTTGCCCGCCGTAGAAAGCACGCCTGCCCACGGCTTGGTGTGCAGCGGATAATTCCAAATCATCTCACCGGTCTTCGGATTCAACGCTCGAATGGCGCCATGTCCCGGATCTTCCGGCAGGTCGATCAGCGGAACGCTGCCAATGAAGCGGTTGCCTGGACTGTATTCCTGCTTCCCTTTGCGGTACACGCTTCTGTTCTCCCACACAGCCAGATAGAAGTACTTAGTAACCGGGCTGTAACTTGGCGAGTACCAGTTCGTAGCACCCTGCACCCCCGGCCACACATACGTCCCCTCCGGACTTGGATCGATATTTGCCAAGCGGATTGGCTTACCGCTGTCATCCAAACCCTTGGCCCACGTCTGCTTCGCAAACGGCTTGCCGGTGAGAAACTTTCCGGTCTCGCGGTCCAACACGTAGTAGAAGGCGCCGCGGTGTGCCCAATAAACCAGCTTTTTCGGCTTTCCCTGCCACTCGTCGTCCACCAGCACCGGAACCTGAACCGCATCCCAATCGTGCACATCGTGCGGAACGAATTGGAAGTGCCACTTCAGCTTGCCGGTATCCGCGTCCAGCGCAATGGCGCTGTCGGAATAGAGATTATCGCCCGGACGTTTGTCGCCATTCCAATCCGGAGACGGATTGCCGGTGCCCCAGATAATCAGGTTCTGTCCCGCATCGTACGACCCGGTCACCCACGTGGGTCCGCCTCCCGTCTTCCAGGCATCTCCCTTCCAACTCTCACTGCCAGGTTGCCCCGGCTCCGGAATGGTCCAGAACCGCCACTTCCTCTCTCCAGACTTCGGATCGTAGGCATCCAGAAATCCACGGATGCCGTACTCGCCTCCGCTGATGCCGCACACGATCATGTTCTTTACGGCAAGCGGGGCCACCGTGATGCTGTGGCCTGTCTTGTAGTCGGCAACCTGCACATCCCACAACACCTCGCCCGTTTTAGCATCCAGCGCCACCAGATGCGCATCCACGGTGCCGACGAAGACCCGGTCTCCCAGTAGCGCCACGCCGCGGTTCACCTGCCCGCAGCACACGTTGATCTTTGGGGGCAGCACGCGCCGGTAATGCCAGAACGGCCGCCCGGTCGCGGCATCAAGGGCAATCACATCGCTGGGCGGCTGGCTGATGTACATCACGCCATCCGCCACCAGTGGCGTAGTCTCCACCGTGTGTGTGGTGGACATTTGGTACACCCACTTGGTTTTCAACTTACCGGCATTGGCACGGGACACCTGATCCAGCGGACTATACCGCCAGCCTTGGTAGTTTCCCGAGTAAGTCAGCCAGTCGCCGGAATCTTTGCCTGCATTCTGCAATCGATCGGAGGTGACTTGTGCCGGTATATATACGCAAAAACACCCGGCGAGGAAAACGGTTCTCAGTCTCATTCAGCATCACCCTTCGGTCTCAATGACAATAGGTAGGCTACCAAGTCTGTAATCTGGCCATCGTCCAGCGTTTTTGCGTACGATGGCATTCGCGAATCTTTCTTCACCTTGTAGCTGGACAAACTACTCTTGTCGATGGAACGGAGCCGTTCTTGAAAATCGAGAAATTGAACCGTGTAAGTATCCTCATTCAGCAGGAACCCGGAATACGGCGTCCCGTTCTTCGCCACCGCTTCCACCACCCAATACTGCGGCTGCACCACCGCATTTGGATTCACGATGGAATCGCGAAGATTTTCCGGCGAGCGTGACTTTCCGATTGACGTGAGGCTGGGGCCCAGCCTGCCGCCTTCGCCCTGAATGCGGTGGCACCGCACACATCCCTTCGATTGGAATAATGCGCCACCCGCGGCGATATCGCCAGCGGCCGCCGGCCGCGAGTTCTGGTTCAGAGACCGTATGTAGGCGATAATCTGCCAGACACGATCTGGAGAATAAAACAGACCCGCCATTTCCGTTCCGGGAATTCCATTGGAGATATTGTTCAAGAGGGCTTCGTCCGTGCCGCCATGGAAGAACCGTCCACCCGCTAAGGCCGGCCCCACACCGCCTTCACCTCGAATCCCATGGCACGTGGCGCAGTGAGAGCGAAATGTTCTCGCGCCCGCCGCAACATCTTCCGGCGACATCCGCGGATTCGTCAATTCCGCCGTCTGGCCCAGCGTCATGGCTGAAGCGCAAACGAACGGCAATAGAAATCGGAGCATAAAGTCCAACTCCTCCCTATGGAGCAGGGATATTGTATCTCAACGTGGAAAAGTGTGGGGGAGGATCTACTCGGTCATTGCGCAGGCGCCTCCGCCGGCATCGCGCGCTCACCGGATCAAAAATCCTACCCACCCCTAAGCAACCTACCCCCGCCCAGCCAATTCCCCTTACAGGCTCAACAAAAGTAGCCCCCCCGCATCACGCATAGCGACTCTTATGCTTTCTTCCGTTTTTGACTTAGCACCGTGCCGCCGCCGTGACCCTTGCTCTCAAGGCCGGCAGCGGTGGTTTATGCCATGTCTCACACCTCTCCTCGACTCTACCCGGCTACTAAACATCGTGGCCTACTCTCCGCGGATACGAGCGGCCGCCAAACCCAGAGCAAAGCGGAACGCCTGGTTTAAGCGGCAATACACCCGACAATTACAGGAAGCCCCGCGCAACCCAAGTCATGAAGCGGCATGGCCGCGCGGGGCAGCAAGCCGGCTTTGAACCTATTGGAACAACCGCCGTTCGCGGCGCAGGAATGCAGGCATGTCGAGATCGTTTTTCGAGTGCTCTTCTTCGTTGGCCTCGACTACGGCCGCGATGGCCGCGATGGTTTCCTGCTCAACGGCGGGTTCCTCTTCGCGGCGGCCGAAAATCGGCGGGGGAGCGTCTTGTGATGATGAGGCATTCCCGAAAGTTATTTGCGGCGGTCCGGAAATTATGCGGCTTTCCTGGACACCCGCGCCGCGTTCGATGGCGGGCAGGTTCGCACGCTGGAAGCCCGTGGCGATCACCGTGATTTTGACCTCGTCGTTCATGGCTTCATTGAGCACGATGCCGAAATTGATCTGCACGTCGTCATATTCGGCGGCGGCGCGGATCAGGGCGCAGGCTTCATTAACATCATGAATGCTAAGGTGGCTGGACCCGGTGATGTTGATGAGAATGCCGCGCGCGCCCTTGACTCCGCCTTCTTCAAGAAGAACGCAATTGATGGCCTGCTTGGCGGCCTGGATGGCAGCGCCTTCACCCCTGGCGGTGGCGGTTCCCATCATGGCGTAACCCATGCCGAGCATAATGGCGCGGATATCGGAGAAGTCGCGGTTGATAATGCCTGGCGTGGTGATGATGTCGCTGATGCCCTGTACCGCCTGGCGCAGAACGTCGTCGGCGACTCGGAACGATTCGAAGAAACTGGTGCCACGAGGTACGATTTCGAGAATCTTGTCGTTAGGGATGGAGATGACCGTGTCGACGGTAGCGGCGAGGTCGGCGAGACCGCGTTCAGCTTGCTTCATGCGGCGCGGGCCTTCAAAGCTGAATGGCTTTGTGACCACCGCGACGGTAAGGGCGTTAAGTTCCTTCGCCAGGGCCGCGACCACGGGAGCGGCGCCCGTTCCGCTTCCGCCACCCAGACCGGCGGTGACGAAGACCATGTCGGAACCTTCTAAGATTTCGATAATGCGTTCGGTGTCTTCGAGTGCGGCCAGACGTCCGATGGCGGGATCGGAACCGGCGCCGAGTCCGTTGGTGACCTTTCGTCCGATGGCGAGTTTATTCGGCACCGGTGAGGCTTCCAGGGCCTGCAAATCGGTATTCATGATGTGGAACTCGACGCCGGTGAGGCCTTCATTCATCATGCGCGCGACAGCATTGGAACCGCCGCCGCCGACGCCGATCACCTTCATTCTGGTGCCGGGCTGCGTTTCTTCCTGGATCTCAAATTTCAAGTCGCGTCTGGTGTCGCTCGCCATTACTCGTCTCCTCGGGTGGTTCAAAAGCGGGGGAACTTTTATCGTAAAACAAGCCCCATGATTCCGGGGGCCTTTTTCTTCCATTCTTTCTGCATTTTCAATTTCGCTGAGTACATCGCGAGTCCGGCTGCCGCGGCCCACGTGGGGTTGTTCAGGTGATCGGGCCAGTTTTCAATGCCGATGGGAAGGCCGTTGCGCACCTGACAGTTCAGTACGCGCTCGGCCATGTCGCACATGCCATGAAGAAGTGCGCCGCCGCCAGTGAGGACAACGCCTTCCAGTAAAGATTGTTCCATGCCGGCCTTGACGAATTCATTGCGCACATACAGGAAGAGCTCTTCGGCGCGGGCTTCCAGAATTTCGTTCAACTGACGACGGGTGGCCTCGCGGGCGGGACGGCCCTCGGCGGACGGAACCTCAATCAGGCTGCTGTCCGAGCTGAGGCCGACGATGGCGCACCCGTATTCGCGCTTCAAGCTTTCGGCGTCCTCATAAGATACATTGAATCCGAAGGCGACATCACGGGTGAAGTGGTCTGACGAGATTGCGAGACTGGCGCCGCGGAGCAGCATTTCTCCGTCGTAGACAACAAGGTCGGTGGATTGCGCGCCGATGTCCACCAGCGCCACGCCGCGAGCGCGGTCCTCCTGCAATATGCAGGCATAGGCAGCGGCAATGGGTTCAAACACCGTCTCTTCCACCTCCAGATGGGCCTGATGGACGGCGCTGACCAGCGCCTGATGATCGTGCGTGGAAGCCGTGATGACGTGGACGTTCGCTTCGAGCCGCGCGCAGGTGGCTCCGCGCGGATTGCGGTAACCGGCGCGGCCATCCAGCGTAAAATCCTGCGGGACCACTTGCAGCAGCAGGCGATCGTCTTCCAGGCGGACGCGCGAGGCCAGTTCCACCGCGTAACCGAGATCGCCGGGATCAATTTCGCGCGGGCGGCCAAATTCGTACAGACCGCGGCTGTTGGAACTATCCACTGTGCTGCCGCCAACGCCGATCACGGCGGCGTCCACCGAGATTTGGGCGGATCGCTCGGCTGCTTCCACGGCGGCGCGAATACTTTCCGAGGCCGCTCCCTGATCGGACATCCGGGCTTTGCCCCAGCCCTTGGATGCGGCCTCGCCGAACCCCAGCAGGCGTATGCGTGAATTTTCCAGCAGGCAAATTACGCAGCGGGTACGTTGGCTGCCGGCGTCGAGTCCAACCGCGTAGCGCGAGCTATTGGGCATTTGCTGGTCCTCCTACAACGATAATTCGGTCATTCAGTCGGAGGTCGAGAGTGGAAGCATTCTGCATTCGCGGCCGGATCTGCTCGTAGTTCGCCAGGAAATTATTCATGCGTGAGAGGAAGTCGTGATTGCCGAGCATGAGAACGATGGCTCGTTTTTCGAACTTCTGAGTAACTTTGACGTCTTCGAGATCGCTGACATCGATCTCGGAAATTTTCTCCATCAGGGTTGGCCCCAACTCCTGTTGGAGCCGCACCAAACGTTTGACGCGCTGGCGGCGGGTCTCTTCCGTATCCGCGGCGGTGATGCCGGCCAGGACGGGCAGATTGAGTTTGGTTGCGCGCTGAGGATCCAGTAGAACGCCATCGACGTCGACGAGTCCGAAACGGGTTCCGCCGTGCGCACCGGCTACCTGCACGAAGGCTACCGGGGTCCGTTCGGTAACTTGCACCATGAGCTTGTTCGGCCAGATGCGGGAGACGGTGGCATCCTTGACCCAGTCGATGCCTAGCAGCATGCGTCTGCGCTCGGCGATGGGGCAGAGATAGATGCTGCGGCCGAAGTCGCGGGCGAAGGTTTGTATTACTTGCTGGTCGGCGGTGTAGAAAAGGCCTTGCATTACGAAGTTTGGATTGGCCCCGCCGGTTTCGGTGGCGGGCGGCAGAATGAACCGGGAGCCGCTGATGAGAAACTGTTCGATACGGGAAGCAACCAGCATGACGGCAATGATGCTGAGTGCGGCCAGCATACAGGCGAGGACGTATCGGAGGACCGGTTTTCCGGTGCCTGCGCCGGCCATGGGCAGGGTGGCTTCCGAAGCTGTGCGGCGTGCCACTAGATTGCGCTCCCTGCAGGCTGCTGTTTGGCTGAACCCTGCTTGGCTGAACCTTGAAGGGCCGATAGAAGCTGATCGCCGGCCTGCCAGACGTTCCCGGCTCCCAGTGTGAGGACGAGGTCACCTTCGCGCGCGCGGTCCAGAATTGCTGCTACCGCGTTTTCCTGCGTACCGGCGTACTCGACGGACCGATGACCGAAGGCACACAGGCGTTCCGCAAGCACCTGCGAGGTGACTCCCTTAATCGGCTTTTCCGAGGCTGCGTAGATGTCCAGAAGATAGACAGTATCGGCCTGGTGGAAGGCCTTAGCGAAATCGTCCATCAACAGTTGCGTGCGGGTGTAGCGGTGCGGTTGAAAGATGACGTGAATGCGTTTGTAATTGCACGCGCGTGCCGCGGCCAGGGTGGCACGGATCTCAGTGGGATGATGTCCATAATCATCCACTACGGTAACGCCTTGCCGCTGGCCTCGCAACTGAAAACGGCGGTCAACGCCATTAAAAATTGCAAGACCTTGGCGAATCACTTCCGGTTTGACCTCGAGTTCAAGGCCCACTGCAATGGCCGCTGTGGCGTTGAGCACATTATGACGGCCTGGCACGGCGACTTGGAACTCACCGAGATCGGTGTCGTGAAAACGGAGGCGGAACGTGCTGGCTAGGTGATTGAGGCTGGAGGAGACGATCTGGAGATCGGCCTGCGCCACAAATCCATAGGTGATGGTGCGGCGGCGGATGTTGGGCAGGATCTGCTGGATATTTTCGTCGTCCAGGCAAAGAATCGCTGCTCCATAGAACGGGACCTTGTTGATGAAGTCGGAGAAGGCGGCACGAATTTCCGTGATGGATGAATAGTGGTCCAGATGCTCGCGGTCGATGTTGGTTACAATGGCGAGGATGGGGGAGAGTTTGAGGAACGAACCATCGCTCTCATCCGATTCGACCACCAGAAGGTTGCTCTGTCCCAGACGCGCATTGGAGCCGCCCATCATGCCGACGCGGCCGCCCACAACTACGGTGGGGTCCAGGCCGGCGTGGCTGAGGATGGCGGCGGTCATGGAGGTGGTGGTGGTTTTGCCATGGCTGCCGGCGATAGCTACACCGAATTTTAGACGCATCAATTCGGCCAGAAGCTCACCGCGAGGGATCACGGGAATCTTGCGGCGGCGCGCTTCGGCGACTTCGGGATTGTTTTCGTCGACGGCGGAGGTGATCACTACGGCCTTCGCATCGCCAATATTTGAGGCGGAATGGCCCTCATAAACACGCGCCCCGAGTTCGGTGAGGCGGCCGGTGATGGGGCTCAGTTTCAGATCGGAGCCGGTGATCTGATAGCCGAGGTTCAGAAGGATTTCAGCAATCCCGCTCATCCCGATACCGCCTATGCCCGTGAAGTGCAACTGCTGGGGCTTAAAAAACATTTTAATCCTTAATTGTTTCGGCTTTCCGGTCTGGTGTCAATCGAAATTTGAAAATGCGTTGTACTTGATCTCTCACGATTATCTCATCGACATCTCTTCCACGATCTCCGCCGCGCGTGTAGCGGCGTCCGGTTTTGCCAGGCGTTTTGCGTTTTCGCCCATGAACGTTAGCGCTTCCGAATTAGACGCCAACGACATTGCCTGATCGAACAGCTTCTGGCCGTTCATCTCTTTATCCAGCACAAGGTGAGCGGCACCGGCCCGGACCATGGCTTCGGCGTTGCGCAACTGGTGGTCGCCGGCGGCGAAGGGGAAGGGGACCAGCACGGATGGCTTTCCCGCAGCGGCCAGCTCAGACACGGTAGATGCGCCGGAGCGGCAGATAATGAGGTCCGCGCAGGCGAAGGCTTGCGGCATATCCTGAATAAACGGTGCTACCTCGCCCGAGAGACCGGTGGAACGGAATTCTTCCACCAGACTTGTGTGCATGTCGGTACCGCATTGGTGGAGTATCTTTATGGGAATGGGAGAATTTGCGAAAAGATTCCAGCTTCCGCGCGCAGCTTCATTGAGTGTGCGGGAACCGCGGCTACCGCCTGTGATCAGGATACTGAACGGCGCGCCGGGTGCGGCTTTGGGGGGCAGATTGAAAAATTCGCTACGGACCGGAACGCCGGTAATTTCGGCGCGCCCCTTGGGGAAGTAATGCAGAGTTTCGGGGAAGCTCACCAGGGCTCTTGCGATCAGGCGGCCCATCTGCCGGTTGGTCAGTCCGGGCACCGCGTTTGGCTCCATCACCACGACGGGAATTCCTGTGAGCAGGGCGGCCATCATGACCGGTCCGGCTACGTACCCGCCCATGCTGAAAACCGCTTTGGGCCGTCTGGCTCGAAAGATTTGCAATACTCGCACCGTGCTTACCGGCATTTGGGTAAGTGTCCGAATTCTTTCTAACCCGCTTACCCGATTCAGCGCCCCAATGTTGATCCACTCAATGGAGAAGCCGGCGGCAGGCACCAACCTCGCTTCCATGCCGCGCTGGGTGCCGATGAAGAATGGGTTGTGACCGCGCCTACTTAGTTCATCGGCGACTGCCAGTGCAGGGATAATATGTCCGCCGGTGCCACCGCCGGCCATCGCGATAGATAGGCCGGTGCTCATTCAAGCTCCATGATCAACCGGCGTGTTCGCTGACGCTGAGCAACATGCCGAGCGAAGTTAAGGTGCTCAACAGGGAGCTGCCGCCGTAGCTAATCATGGGCAGCGGAATCCCTTTTGTCGGGCCCATATCGAGCACGACACTCATATTGATGAGCGCTTGCACCAGGACTGACGCGATAATGCCGACCGCGAGATAGCGGCCAAAATCGTCGGCCACCCAGAACAGGCGGAGTCCGCGCCACAAGATCACGAAGAAGCCCGCCAGAATGATGACGCAACCCCACAGGCCGAGTTCTTCACCGACCACCGCGTAGATAAAATCGGTGTGCGCTTCCGGCAGATAGAGCAGTTTTTGTTTGCCCTGCATGAGGCCGATGCCCAGAGCGCCGCCCGACCCCACGGCAATTTTCGATTGCCGGGCTTGATAAGCCGTATCGCGCGTCGCCAGCGAGCTGTGTACGTATGTCTTGAGTTGACCGCCAGGGTTGACCTTGTCAATGAGTTTGTATTCCGGGTCGATGTAACCGATGATTCGCGCCAGCCGGTACGGCTTCATCGCGATGAAAAAGCCGCCGAACACTAAGCCTCCGGCGCAAACCATGACTAGATATCTGCGCTCCAGGCCCGCTACATAGAACACTGCTACTGCGGTCACCACGAGCACAAGTGCAGTGCCGAAGTCTGAGGTGGCCACCGCGATGGCGACAATCAGAAGCGCGATCGCCGCCGGAATCAGTGTGTGGCGATCGTTAATAGCTCGCATGCGCAGGGTGACGAAATAGGCGAGAAACACGATGATTGCCGGTTTCGCGAATTCCGAGGGTTGCAGGCCGATGGGTCCGAGCATGAGCCAGCGATGGCGGCGCGGGTCCGCAAAGTAGACGACGATTAGCGAGGCCACTACGATGCCAAGCGGCGCGAAAGCCCATACAGGATTTTTTAAACGGCGGTAATCGATGCGCTTGAAGGACATCAGGACGAAAAACGACGCCACTGCGAAGGCAGCCTGCTTACCGATAAAGAAGTAGCTGTTCTTATATTTCAGCTCGGCCGTCACAGAGGAAGCGCTGTATACGATCACCATGCCGAAGCAGACCATGATGACGATGGTGAAGAAGAGAATCCAGTCTGTTTTTAAGCGCAGCGCCATTTTTGTTCCTTTATACTCCGTTCACAGGGCCATGACCGCCGCTTTGAACACCCGGCCGCGATGTTCGTAATTTTCAAACTGATCGAAGCTGGCGCATGCGGGCGCCAGCAATACGGTTTCACCGGGGGAGGCGTCCCGTGCGGCTCGTTCCACGGCTAGTTCGAGCGTGCCGCATGGAATCAATGGCAGGCCATCGCCGAGTTGTTTTACGATCTTCGGGGCTGCGGCGCCGATCAGCAGGACGGCCCGTGCTTTTCGCAGCAGCCGGTCATACAGTGGCGTGTAGTCGCTGTTCTTGTCTTTACCGCCCAGGATGACCCAGAGCCCGCCCGCGAAAGCGTCCAGAGCTTTGATGGTTGCGTCCACGTTGGTGGCTTTTGAATCGTTGTAGTAATTCACGCCGTTGCGATTGCGAACGAATTCCAAGCGGTGCTCGACACCGGGGAAGGTCCGGACGGCGGCTGCGATCTGCTGGAGGGAAGCCCCTGCCAGCCGGGCGGCTGCGGCTGCGGCCATTGTGTTCTCAACATTGTGAAGCCCACGGAGAGGCACGCCGGACTGAGGCATCAGGAGATCGCCGTCAAACACGATGTTCCCGTCCTGAAGCCAAAGACCCGGCGCGACGGGATGAGACAGGCTGAACCAAAGCGGCCTGGCTGCGGTGTTCGAGGCAAAGGACACGCAGCACGGGTCGTCGGCATTCAGGACCGCGTAGTCGTCTGCGAGTTGATTCTCAAACAGCCGGCCTTTAGCGGCGGCGTAGTTTTCCAGAGTGTAGTGCCTATCCAGGTGATCTGGCGTGACGTTGAGGCAGACCCCGACTTTCGCGCGGAACTCGGAGATGGTCTCCAATTGGAAGCTGGAGAGCTCCAGTACGTTCCATTGATCCGGGCGCGAGGTGGCGATCATGGATGTGGGCGCAGTTCCAATGTTGCCGCCTACCTGAACGGCGATTTCACTTTCTTTCAGGATGTGGCCAGCCATGGCCGTGGTGGTGGTCTTTCCGTTTGAGCCGGTAATTCCAATGACCGGCCCTTGCAGGAAGTAGCTGGCGAGTTCCACTTCGCCTATAACTGCTACGCCGTTCTCACGGGCGGCTTGGATTGCCGGAAGATCGGCGGGAACGCCGGGCGAAAGCACAATCAGGTCCACGCCATTGAAAGCGTCTGGGGTTTGCAGATGCAGGGGAATGTGCAACTCGGCAAGGCGTTTGGCTTGATCCCCCAGTTCGCTCGCGGGCTTTTCATCAATGGCTCTGGGCGCCGCGCCTTGTTGCAGTAGCAGTTCGATTGCGGCCACGCCTGAGCGCTTCATGCCGGCGACTGCTACCCGTAGATCCTTCATATTTCTCATCGGAGTTTCAGCGTGGTGAGGGCGAACAGCGCCATGATGAGTCCGGCGATCCAGAATCGCGTGATGATCTTCGATTCCTGCCAGCCGAGCGCCTCAAAATGATGATGGATTGGCGCCATCTTGAAAATTCGTTTGCCACGCAGTTTGAAGCTGCCCACCTGAAGAACTACCGAGAGAAGTTCGATGACGTAAACCCCGCCGATGAACAGAAGCAGGATCTCCTGCTTGATGAGCACAGCCACCACTCCAAGGCTTGCGCCGAGGGCGAGCGATCCCACATCGCCCATGAAAATTTCTGCGGGATGCGCATTGTACCACAGGAAGCCGAGCGAGGCGCCAACCATGGTTCCACAGAAAATGGTCAACTCGGCTGCGCCTGGGAGACGGGCGATATCGAGGTAGTTCCCAAACTGCGCGTGTCCGCTGACATAGGTCAGGACGGTGATCGCGCCCGACGCGATGATCATGAGGCCGATAGCGAGACCGTCCAGGCCATCCGTCAGATTGACTGCATTCGATGCGCCGGCGATCACAATAATCAAAAAGGCGAAGAAGATTAAGAAGGCTAGCGGATACGTCCAGGGATTATGCAGGAAGGAAGTGATGAGAAGATCGGGTTTCCACTGTTTGATAAACGGGACGTTCATCGCGGTATCGTAGGAACCTTTGGCGTGCAGACCGAGCAGGATCAGGCCGATGATAAGGGACGCCAGGACCTGCATTGCGAATTTTCTTTTCGCGGTGAGGCCGAGGTTCTGCATTTTCCGGACCTTGGTGTAGTCGTCGTAAAAGCCTATGCCCCCGAAGCTGAGAAGCCCCAGGAGAGCGATCCAGACATACGGGCTGCTCAGGTCGGTCCAGAGCAAAGTAGGAATCACAATGGAGATGATGATTAGGACTCCGCCCATGGTGGGCGTGCCCGTTTTCGCGTGATGCGACTTTGGCCCATCTTCACGAATATGCTGGCCGATCTGAAAATTCCGTAATTTCGTAATAAACCAAGGGCCAAGGCATACGCAGAGAAACAGCGCCGTCAGGCTGGCGAACGCAGTGCGGAACGTGACGAAGCCGAACAGCCGGAGCGGCCCGAAAACGGGATACTGCTTGGCGTAGAGCAGGAAGAGCTTTTGATAGAGCAGCCAGAAGAGCATGGGTTACTTGAGAAACTCCTCCAGCGCTTTTTCTACGCGAGTGCCGCGTGAGCCTTTGAACAGGATGGCGTCACCCGGCTGAGCGATTTTGCGCAGCAGGATTCCAGCATCGGCGGGATCTTCAAAAAAGTACGCGGCGTTTTGTGCGTGGCCAGCCTTAACGGCTGCGTCGACCATACAGCCAGCCGCGCCGCGTATCCCAATGAGCACGGATATCCCGCATTCCGCGGCGTAACGGCCTACGTCGCGATGCAAAGGCTCGGACCAACGGCCGAGTTCGAGCATCTCCCCCAGGACGGCGATGTGGCGCTGCGCGGGTGTCTCTTGCAACACCTCAAGCATCGCGCGGGCAGCATCCGGGTTGGAGTTGTAGCAATCGTTGAAAATCTTAATACCCTTATACTCGATACGCTCTCCGCGCATGTTTCCTGGCGAGAGAGAGCGGACGGGCTCCTGCAGGCTTGACGGTTCGATGCCGAATACCTGTGCCACAGCGATTCCCGCTAAAATGTTCCGGAGTCCGTGGCGGCCAAGAAGTTGCGATTCGAACTGCGTAGAGCTGACGCGAAATTGCACGCCGTTTTCATGAATCTTAACATCTTCGGCGCGCACTTCCGCATCTTCGGATAAACCAAACGCGATGCTATGGCCAGGATGAACGCCGCGGAATTGGCGGACGCGCCGATCGTCCGCGTTCAAGACAGCAATGCCGTCAATGGGAAGGGACTCGATGAGTTCGCGCTTGGCGAGTGCGATCCCTTCAATGGATTCGAAATTTTCAATGTGCGCGGAACCAACATTAGTGATTACGCCGATATCCGGGCGGGCAATGGTGCACAGATCGCGGATCTCATCGGTGTGGCTCATCCCCAGCTCAAGAACAGCGGCTTTGGAATCTTGTGGCAAACGCAGAATGGAAATCGGCAGGCCGAAATGATTGTTGAAGTTGCCAATCGTTTTCCCCACCGGCATTGCCGGTTCCAACAACGCCGCAATGACATCCTTAGTCGATGTTTTCCCTGCGCTGCCCGTCACGCCCACCACTCGCCCCGCCCACTTCTTCCGCGCCCATCGTGCCAGTTGCTGCAGCGCGCCCAAGCTGTCAACCACTCGCAAGGTAATGCCTGCCGCGCTAACTTCCCTATCGACGATTGCGGCCGAGGCGCCGCGCTCGAATGCCTGAGTGAGGTAGCGGTGGCCGTCCTGATTCTCTCCTCGCAAGGCGAAGAACAGGTCGCCCGGCTCCAGTGTTCGAGAATCGATGCTGAACCCGGAGACGGGACCTGCAGCGGCAGACTCGCTGCTGACCACCCGGACCACATCGCCTAATTCAAGCCGAATAGCCGAACCCCCGCAGCACGCGCCGGGCTACTTCGCGGTCGTCAAAGTCGATCACCTTGTCTTTCAAAACCTGATAGGTCTCGTGGCCTTTTCCGGCGATCAACACCACGTCGCCAGGGCCCGCCTGTTGAATGGCGCGGCGAATCGCTTTCTCGCGGTCAGGCTCCACGATGTGTGGCGTGTCGAAGCGCCGGATGCCTACCAGCGCGTCGTTCATGATGGCGAGCGGATCTTCCGAGCGCGGATTATCGGACGTGAGGACCACGAAGTCGCTCTTTGAAGCCGCGGCCATTCCCATGAGGGGGCGTTTGCTCCGGTCGCGATCACCGCCGCATCCGAACAGGGTAATGACACGATGTTTCGTCATTCCCCGGGCAACGCGGATCGCGTTCTTCAGAGCATCGTCAGTATGGGCGTAGTCCACAATGACCAGGAACGGTTGGCCCTCCAGAACGCGCTCAAAACGGCCTGGCACCGCATCGCGGTTTTTGATCCCGCGCGCGATTACGTCTGGTGCGATGTTGTAGCTCATGCCGGTACACCATGCGGCCAAAATATTATAGACATTGATCTCCCCCACCAGCGGCGATTCCACCGGATAGATATCTCCTTTGTGTTGTATTTCAAATTGAAGTCCTTCAAAGCTCGAAGTAACTTGTTGCGCACGTGTTGTGGCGCCTTCTTCCAGGCCGTACAGGAAGACTTCCGTGTCCGGCTTCGTTTCGATTCTGCCGGCGTAAGCGTCGTCGTGATTGATAACGGCAAAGCGGGGAGGGGGGGCTCCGCTGCCGGTGAACAATAACTGCTTGGCTCTGAAGTACTCTTCCATGGTCTTGTGGAAGTCCAGGTGATCCACCGTCAGATTAGTGAATACCGCGGTGTGAAAGGCGATGCCGTAAACGCGGCCGAGCGCCAGCGCATGGGACGACACTTCCATGGTGGCGTGCGTGCCGTGCGCGCTTCGCAAAGCCGAAAGCATTTGGAAAAGATCGAGCGATTCCGGTGTGGTGTTCACGGCGTGCCGCACCTGTCCGGCCAAGCGGTACTCAATGGTTCCCACCAAACCGGTGATGTCCCCGGCTTCGCGCAGCACAGAGTCAACTATGAAAGACGTTGTGGTCTTGCCGTTGGTTCCGGTGATGCCCGTGAGGCTCAAGGACCGGTCGGGGTGTTTATAGAAATTGCCGGCTGCCAGCGAGAGGGCTTGGCGGCCATGCGGAACCTGTAGCCAAGGTCCCGTGAAATCTTCGGGGCGGGAAAGTTCGCTTACAACCGCAATCGCCCCGTTTGCAGCGGCTTGCATTGCGAACTGGCGGCCATCGGCGTGTGCCCCCGGGAACGCGAAGAAGAGGAAACCCGGCGCAACTTTGCGGGAGTCGTAAGCCAGACCGGTTACTGGCGTTGAGGCGATGTGCGGCGGAATCTCCGATAGCACAGGAACCCCTTGCAGGACTTCGCTCAGCGGCATGCTACTACGTTTAGCGGGCAAATTGTACGCGGATGCGCTCTCCTTGCCGGAGAGGCGTGCCTGGCGGCGGTTGCTGCCCAGTGGCCAGTCCGCTGCCGGTGAACTCTACCTGCACTCCCAAGGCGGCCGACTGTTCCAGCACTGCCCGCAGAGTCTTCCCGTTGAAATTCGGCGCCTTGTGCCCAGTGATCAGGGCAACCTGCGAGATTGCCGGGCGTGTCTGCAAAGGTGCTGGGGGCAATTGCGCTGGCGATTGCGAGGACGGCTCGGGTACGTTCGCTGCCGCAGCTTCCATTACAGCGTCCTCCTCATCCAGAGGATTGCCGGCGGCCAGATCGGCGATGGCAAGGTCGTTCGATTCCGTCTTGCCGTCGTCGGGAGACGCAACGAAATCCGGCAGATCCTTCGGAATATCCAGGTAGCGAAGGGCCGCGGTTGCCACCGCCTTGAAGACCGGAGAAGCTGCATCGCCGCCCATCAGCGCCGTCCCGTTGAGCGTCGCCACAACCACGATAGCGGGATTGTTGAGCGGCGCAAATCCCATGAACGACGAGTTGTATTTGTGGGTGTAGGCTCGCGCTTTGAAATCGTAAATCTGCGCGGTGCCCGTCTTGCCGCCGGATGTGTAGCCGTCGAGCCGGGACTTTGTGCCGGTGCCATGCAGCACCACGCCTTCCATCATGTGGCGCATCGTGATGGCGGTTTCCGGTTCCAGAATGCGGACGGCGGCAGCAGTGGGCTCGATAATCTCCATCTTGGGATCGGGGTGCTGCCGCGTTAGAGTCATCCGCGGCTTCACCAGCATGCCGCCGTTCGCGATCACTGAGCAGGCCCGCGCAAGTTGCAGAGTGGTGGCGCTCAGTTCATGCCCCATGGCGATGGAACCGATAGAACTGGCAATCCACTGCTTCAGTGGACGCAGGCGGCCGGAAGATTCGCCAGGGAGAGCAATGCCCGTAGACTTGCCGAAGCCGAAGCGCCGGACGTACTCATACAGATTCTGTTCACCCACTCTCAACCCAATATTAATCGCGCCGATATTGCTGGATTTTGCGAGTACGTCGGCCATGCTGAGCGATGCGTAGGAATGATGATCGTGGATCACGCGCTTAAACAGCGTCATCTTGCCGTTGCCGCAATTGATGATGGTGCCGGGCCGGATATGAGTAGTTTCCAGAGCCGCCGAGAGCGTGACCACTTTGAAAACCGAGCCTGGCTCAAAGGGGCTGGAAACCGGGAGATTCGTGTGAGAGACCAGACTTTCGCCGGGCGTCGGCGGGACGTTCGGATCGAAGCTGGGATAGCTGGCCATGGCGAGAACTTCGCCATTCTTAGGGTCCATTACCACCAGGCTGCCGGTCTTCGCGTGCGTACGGTCTATGGCGATCGCGAGCTCGTGTTCGGCCACGTGCTGAATGCGCTCGTCAATGGAGAGCGTCACATTCTTGCCGGGTTGCGGATCGGTGAAGATTTGCAGATCGATCACGCGCTGTTTCACGTCGGAGGTGGTTCGCATGACGCCGGGCTTTCCTTCGAGACCCTCGTTGAGACTGAGCTCAATGCCGGCATTTCCCTTTTCCAGATGATCGACGCCGCCGAGCAGATTGGCACCGACACTATCTTTCGGATAAAAGCGGCGGCTTTCTGTACGGAACTCGACCCAGTCGAGGTGATAACTGCGTAGTTTCACGGATTCTTCCGGCGTGATTTTGCGCTTGACCCACAGGAAGCCGCGGTGGTTATCGACGGCCGATGCCATTTTCCCCAATAGTTCGTCCCCATTGATTTCAAGGATGCGCGAAAGCAGATCGGCAGCCAACGCCAGATCCGGAACCCGTAATGGATTGATGCAGACGGAATCGACAGGTAGACTCATGGCAAGCGGCCGGCCGGTGCGGTCAAAGATGACGCCGCGGGGAGCTTGTATCTGAACTTCGCGGTCCTGCTGCTGTTGCGCTAACCGCTGGAATTCGTCGTGGCGGAAGACTTGGAGTGAGACCAGGCGGAAGAGGATGAGAATGCCCCAGACAAAAGAAATGCGCGCGAGGATCCTTAACCTTCGATTGGCTAGTGGCTCCGCGCGCGCGTCCAAGGGAACTCCTGAAGCAAACAACTATTGACGATTCAAAGCCAAGGAACCTTCGTTCTTCGGCGCGAGATAGACGACGTTCTCAGACTTGGGATCGTCGAAATCCTGATCCTTTGCGAGCCTGGCCAGACGCTCAGGGCTGACAAGTTTCGCTTCTTCCAGCTCCAGCTTCCCACGGTCGGTCACCAGGCGTTGATTTTCCGCCTGTAGATTGTGGAGCTGATAGCTGGCCAGCAAGCCGTAAGCGCTAGGCAGCAACAAGCCAATCAGCAGCGCGGCGGAGACGCATGACGCGCCCAGCACTTTCCAACTGTTCGCGCTCGCTGTGGGGTCGGCTTGGCGCTCCACGCGGGAATTGTCGATTCTTTTTACGAAGAAATAGACATCTTCGTTCGGAAGCGTGCGCAGACGGTAGTCCTCGCTAGTTGCGCGAGTGACGGCCCGCGGTGCGGCCTCGGCGAACCCGCCGGGGACACTGCTCGCATCCATAAACCTGTTGAAAATAGTCGCAAGCGTTGCCATATTTATTTTTGCCCTACTTGATTTCCAGCGCCCGGAGTTTCGCGCTCCGCGACGCCGGGTTTTCCTCTGTTTCTAATTCCGACGGCTTCACCACATGCTTCGTCAGCGTGGTTGCCTTCCCTTCGCGCACCAGGGCCCGAAAAGCGTGCTTAACCCTGCGATCTTCCAGCGACATGAAGGACACAATCACGATGCGTCCTCCGCTCTTCACCAGCGCCGGAGCCGATTCCAAGAGACTGTCCAACTCGCCCGTTTCGTCGTTGACGGCCAATCGCAGCGCCATAAAGGTTTGGGTGGCGGGGTGAAGACGGCCCGTCCGGCGCGCGGCCTGTTCGATCACTTGTGCCAACTGTAAAGTGCTTCGAATCGGCCGCGCTCGAACGATTGCTCTGGCTATCTGCCGCGCCCTCCTTTCCTCGCCGTTTTGATAGATCAAGTCGGCAAGGTCCTTTTCTGCTGAATAATTGACCAGATCGCCCGCCGTCGTTTCCTGACTGCGGTCCATACGCATATCCACGGGTCCTGCCGACATGAACGAGAAGCCGCGTTCAGGCTCCGTCAGTTGATAGCGGCTGACCCCAAGATCCGCCAGCAAGCCGTCGGCGCTTTGAATTCCCGCCTTTCCGGCCGCATTCTTCAAATTCGAAAACGAAGAGTGTATGAAGCGAATGCGATCCGAAACTTCGGACGCGTTCTTCCGCGCCATTTCCAGCGAATCCGCATCCCGGTCCGCGGAGAGCACAAATCCGGTGCTCAATCGTCCGGCGATAGCCTTCGTATGCCCACCCAGACCGCAGGTCGCGTCGATATAAACGCCCTCCGGACGGATCGTCAGATATTCCAGGCACTCGTTGAGAAGAACGGGGTAGTGCATACATGGTCGCTACTGTAGCCCCTTCTTCTCGAAAAACTTAAGCTTCTCGGCGAGATTCTGCTGGGATCTCTCCCTGCGCTCGTTATAAATTTTGTCGCTGTACACGTTGATGTGCCCTTTGTAGTGCTCCAGGTGTACGGGCGCTTTCTCAATTTCGAGGGTCCGCCTCAACTCGGGCGACAACATCAGCCGGCCTTGCGAGTCCATTTCGGCATCCCCTCCCAGCTCCATTGCGGTGAACCAGAGATCCGCGGCTGCTTCGGGATCTTCTTCAGAGTCCTTCAGCTTTATTTCTACTTTTTTCCACTCCGATATCGGATATAGTCTAGCTATGCGCCTATCGAGGCTGGTAGCGAAGACCTTCGTCTCGCCCAGGTTAGTTAAGAACTGTTGGAAGCTGACTGGAAGCTTGAGTCTCCCTTTTTCGTCAACGCTGCCGGAGTAAATCCCGCGAGGGGGCTCGACGGCAGCTTTTTTGACGGCTTCTTCCACTTATGATCCACATCTGGCCACTTTCGGCCACTGACAAATTGTCACATAGGTGTTTTTCTAAAGCAAGTAGTTTTTCGGGTAGGAATTCCCCGTATGTAATTGAGAGACGGTGGGTTAAGGAGAAGAAAAGGCGAAGATGGTGGAAGGTCTAGGTGATGATCTCCCACCGCATAGAGGTGTTTGATTTGGTTAACTGCTCTGCACTTTTAACAACACTCCCGGCTGCGTACGCAGGCTTGCAATTGTGGCGATCACTTCATGATCGCCCGCCGGTAGCTCGGAACGGTGACATTGAACTGATACAACCCGGTAGCCGAAAGACCGGCGAAGGAAATTGGGGCGGTAACTCCTCCAATGGTGATGGTTGTGGAATCTTTTACGGGAGCTGCCGTTTGGACCACTGTTCCCGGTGCAATCGATGAAGTAGTGGGCCCAAACCCGTTACCGAATAAGGACAGGACATCTCCCGGTTTGGCTACGCCGGTAAGAATGGTTCCATCCGAACGCACGGCCGCCACGTAATTCTGGGATGTGAAGAATGCAGGAAAGATGGGTTGCATCACGGTTGTAACCGGATCTGAACTGCCTACCGCATTCGTCACCACTACTTGCACGTTTCCCGTGTTGCTGCCGGCGGGTGCTTGCACGTTAATCTGCATTGGGCTGACATACTGAATAAACGCATTTTGATTATCGATCTTCACGCTAACGCCGCCCAGCGTAATCGGCAGGTTTCCATTCACCAGGTCGGAAGTGGTCAAAGCGCGTGTAGATGCCGCAAGGTTCTGGCCGAAAATGGTGACCCACGCTCCAGGCGCGATACCCGCCTGGTAACTGCCCGCGTTTACAACGCCGTTGGAAGTAATCACTGCTTTCGATACAGTGGGAGTCTTCAGGTTCACACCGACATCCACTGTAGCCGCGTAGCCCTGGCCGGTTTTCGTCATATTGAGAATCAACCGGTCAGAGTTTGCAGTCCCGCGAAAGATTCCGTCCGTGGTGTTGTGAGTGTCCCGCTGCCCGCGCGTGTTGTATGGGCTCTGCGCGTGTATCACGTCCGTAATGGATTCGTCCAGGAAAAACTGTGAAGTAAACTCGTCCAGCTTGGTGGCCCCGGAGTAAGTGCGAACTTTGAAATGGATATGAACCGCCCGGCCCGCGTACCAGCCCGGATAAATCGTCGTGAAGTTAACCACTCCGTTTTCATCCGCGATCTGGTAACCTCGCAGGTACTTCCTGCCACGGCTGTTATTCGCGGTCTCATCCGAGTAGGTGCCGCTGGCATCACAATGCCAAATTTCAATGCGTGCGCCTGCCAAAACGCCACACGATGAGTTCGTCACCTGACTCACGTTGATCTGCAATGTGAGCGGAACACCCGGTCTTACGGAGCCGTCCGCCGGATCAACCCTGATATCGGACCGGTTAAGCTTCTCCTCAACGAAGTATGGGCCCTCCGTCTCCGGCGGCGTCGCAAGGCAACTGGCAGCTTCGGCCGTTTGCTCGCCCAGTCCGTGCCAAAGTGCCGCAACCCCCGCCGATCCCAGCAACATTATTAATGTCCGCCGCCGGTTCAACGGCGAAATACTACTGGATTGATTCTCGTGTTCTTTGGTATAAACTGCCATGCATAACTAGACGAACCGGAACCAATTCGGCATGTTAAATGATCATACCCACATGTTAAATGATCGTAAAAGATGCGAATTGTCCCGCTAGTTGGTGTAGCCCGAGACGTGGTCCCACTGGAACGATTCACCAAGGTAGACGCGTTTCACTTCGGGGTCGCGGCCGAGCGCTTCCGGCGTACCGGCGCGGAATATCTTTCCATTATTGATGATGTAGGCGCGATCCGTTACGGCCAGCGTTTCCCGCACATTGTGGTCTGTGACTAGAATGCCGATGCCGGCATTCTTCAAGTCGGAAATGATTTTCTGGATCTCAAGCACCTGAATGGGATCGATGCCCGAGAAGGGCTCATCGAGCAGCAGGAAATGCGGATTGATGGCCAGAGAGCGGGCTATCTCCACGCGGCGGCGCTCTCCGCCCGAAAGTGCGTAGCCCTTGTTGTGACGAACTTTATCGAGCCCGAGTTGTTCAATCAACTGGTTCATGCGATCACGCCGGTCGTGCGAATTGAGCGATAGGGTTTCCAGGATCGCGAGCAGATTTTCCTCCACGGAGAGCTTGCGGAAGACCGAAGCCTCCTGCGGAAGATAACTGATTCCCCGGCGCGCGCGCTGATACATGGGCAGTTCGGTGATGTCGAGATCGTCCAACAGGATGCTGCCCGAATCCGGGCTGATCAGGCCAACAATCATATAGAACGAGGTCGTCTTACCGGCTCCATTGGGCCCGAGCAGGCCGACCACCTGGCCCTGGGCGACCGAAATAGAGACGTCGTCGACTACTTTCCTGCCACGATATGCTTTTGAGATCTCGCACGTTTGGAGGGTTTGCATCTTTTGAGTGGCCGCGTGCGATTACTTTTTGCGGATATTGCTTTCGGTGGGCTCCCCTGCCGCCCCATCAACCAGAAGCCTATCATTGTTGGAAAACCACGTCAATTGTTTACCACGGGTGGTTCCGCGCACGCTGTCCACCAACTGCGGCTGCCCTTTCTGCAAGATCACTTTCGCGTCATCCGCGTAGTACTCGGCGTGCTCGGATGTGCCCGTCCGCTTGCGGCCGGGTGCCGACTGCACAATCGTCACTGCGCCGTCGGCGAAGGCCTTGTCCAAACTGGAACCAGTGCTTGTGTCGGAACTTGAGCCGGGCTTCGATTCCTTCAAATACGCGTGCAATTCATGGGACTGGACATCGAGTCCAGGGCGATTCAGGATTACGCCGTTTGTGTAATAGGCAACACGCTCGGAGTCAACGTAGGTCATGTCGGGAGCCTTAATTACTGTAAACACCGGACGTTTCGCCGGAGTTTTGGCTACAGAAATTTTCGCAGCGGCTGTTTTCGGATCTGGATCTTTCTGATCTCCCGATTTGTCCAGAAATTGACTGACTACCTTGCCGTGTGCGGTCAGCTTTTCATGATCGCGGTCAATGTCGATGCGATCCGCTTGCAGGCGGTTGGGGCCTTGCCAGAGAAGAGCGTTGCCCTCGTAACGTATTTGGAGATTGTCATCTGTAGAAGTCATGTGAGCGGCTTTGGCCTGGATGGGATCGTCGCCTGAGAGCATACCCGCGGCGCCGTCTTTCTTCTTCTCGGACACCCGCATGGAAGTTACATTGCCGACCGCTTCGAAATCGCCGTTCTTCTGGTTGAGCAGGATTTTATCGCCGGAAGTGGAGCCGGTAGGATCCCAAACGCGAGAGCCTGGCCCGGTGAGAGTGATCTGATTCCGGGCGTAATCGAGTGAGGCCCGGTCCGCCCGCGCTTTGCGGTCCCCTTCTTCGTAGCGGAAATCGTTCCACTGCTCCAGCTTGCTGAGAGTGCCGCCTTTCGGCTCAAATTCGGCCAGTAAATCCTTGCTGGTAGTGATGGCAGCCGGTAGAGGCGGTTTCCCTTTCATCTGCTCCGGCTCGGTGCGTGTTTTGGCGTTGATGGTCCGGAACGATTGAATCTGGTTCTGTACTCCGTAAGCGATCCAAAACCGCTCGCCGTCCAGAAAGCGATGTTTCTGCCCTGGGCTATTCGGCAGAAACTCAAGTGAGCCAGGCGTGTGAGTCTCCACATTCTGGATCTCCTGCCCACCGGGCTTCATGTCCACCTGAATGACTTCGCTGCGTAGAATTCGTGTTTCGGGCTGAGGCGCAATAGGTTTTGCGTCCGCCTTCAGAATGGGCCGGGACTCCACGACGCTCTTGCCGTTTGCAGTGGCCTTTTGCAGCGTGCTGTCGTTACTGGAAGTGTCGAACTCCATATCAACTCGATTGCTAGTAATGGTGGTGGCGCCGGTGGCGGAAGTGGAGAGGAGACGGGCGTTGTTTTCACCTGTGACGGTTTTGATGGCGCCATCCTCATCGAAATTCATATGAAGTTGATCGGCCGCATAGTCCAGCTTTCGTTTAGGGTCCAGGTTGATGCCGTGCGCCTTTTGCGCCTCCACCAACTGGATGACCCCTTCGTTCAGGGTGACTATGGAATCGGCGGCATCCATCGTCATGGTGTCGCGCTTCAAGCGGGACCACGGTGAAAGGAAAACCTTCGATTCCTTCTCCTTGTACACAAGCGTGCCCGACTCCACTTGCATCGTCTTGCCTTTCGGACCTTGTCCGCGCCAGGCGAGGGAAACATCCTTAAACATGCGAAGCTCACGAGTAGCTGGATCGTATTCCGCACCAGTGGATTTGCCTTCTCCACGATCGAATGTGAACGAGGCCGGGCGTTCGGTGAACGCCTTGCCGGTGCTGCTGTCATAGCGCACGCCAGAGGACCGGATGACTAGAAGTTTCCCGGTGGGCTTGGCCTTCTCGTCTTCTGAAGCACCTTGGGGAACACCCATCGTGATCTCGACATCGCCGTCCGAATACAGGATGCCATCGGCTTTATTGAACTGGGCCTTTTCGCTTTTTACGAGATCGAATGCTTTGCCATCCTTGTGAAACAGGCGGAGTTCGACGCCTTGCAATTCGTATCGTGTACCTTCTGAAATTTCAACCACATCCTTAGCGAAGACGCGAACGGCCGTGCGGTTCCCGTCGTCTTTAGTCCAATTCCAGCCCTGTGACCTTGCGCTGATGCCATTAGGCAGGCGCGGAGGAATGGCGGGCGCGCCTTGCACCAGAGAGGTTTTCTGCTTGTTGTAGATGTAACCGACAGCCGCCGCAATCGCTAAGATCAACAGCAGAATGAGCCGGCTGGTTCGCCGCATGTTAGTGATTCCAGGATATCAGAGTGGCGGCCGGAGTAAACGTGATCTGGCTCGGCCATATGGCCGGGATAGGAAACCCGACTTGGAAATTAATCTTCCATAATGATCTGTCAAGCAACACAGAATCAAGTACTTATAGAAAGCTATTGTCACTCCTCGCGTGAGTGTGCTAATAATTATCTGTACGAAGTTCCAATCAACATTCTCACTTCAAACGTAGTTATGGAGGCTGTACTAATGAACATTCGACCGCTATATGACCGCATCGTGGTCAAACGGCTGACTGAGTCGGAGGAAAAGACCGCTGGCGGGCTGATTATTCCGGACTCGGCGAAAGAGAAACCGCAGGAAGGCGAAGTCGTCGCCGTTGGTAAAGGCAAGCGTCTGGAGGACGGCAAGGTAGTGCCCCTCGACGTGCAGGTCGGCGACCGCATTCTGTTTGGTAAGTACTCTGGCAGCGATATCAAGCTAGACGGCGAAGAGTACATGATCATGCGAGAGGACGAGGTCCTCGGAATTCTGAATGCCGCAGGCAAGAAGGCCAAAGCTTAGTTTTTCCAGGAGATAAAATATGGCAGCGAAACAGATTGTTTATAGCGAAAATTCACGGCAGGCAATTCTACGCGGCGTCAACCAGTTGGCGGATGCCGTTAAGGTAACCTTGGGCCCAAAGGGCCGTAACGTTGTTCTGGAGAAGAAGTTTGGCGGCCCGACGATCACGAAAGACGGCGTGACCGTGGCGAAAGAGATCGAGCTGAAGGATCCGCTCGAGAACATGGGCGCGCAGATGGTGCGTGAAGTTGCCTCGAAGACCTCCGATGTGGCGGGCGACGGCACAACCACGGCGACCATTCTGGCCCAGTCGATTTTCCGCGAAGGCGTGAAATCGGTGGCAGCCGGCGCGAATCCGATGGCCCTGAAGCGCGGCATCGAGACGGCCGTGGCCGCGGTAGTGGAAGAAGTAAAGAAGTTCAGCAAGCCGGTTTCCGGTGACATGATCGCGCAGGTCGGCACTATTTCGGCCAACGGCGATTCGACCATCGGCAACATCATTGCGGAAGCGATGAAGAAAGTCGGCAAAGATGGCGTAATCACTGTGGAAGAGAGCAAGACCATGGTGACTGAGCTGCAGACCGTGGACGGCATGCAGTTCGACCGCGGCTACCTCAGCCCCTACTTCATTAGCGATCCGGACCGTATGGAATGCGTCCTGGAAGATCCATACATCCTGATCCACGAGAAGAAAATCAGCAACATGAAGGACCTGCTGCCCGTACTGGAGCAGATTGCACGCTCCGGCAAACCGCTGCTCGTAATCGCCGAGGAAGTGGAAGGCGAAGCGCTGGCAACTCTGGTAGTGAACAAGCTGCGCGGCACGCTGAATGCTTGCGCGGTGAAGGCCCCTGGCTTCGGCGATCGCCGTAAGGCGATGCTGGAAGATATTGCGACTTTGACCGGCGGAAAGGCTGTGTTCGAGGAAACTGGTATCAAGCTGGAAGGCATTCGTCTGGAAGACCTCGGTCGTGCGAAGCGCGTGACCGTGGACAAGGACAACACCACCATCATCGATGGCGGCGGCGACGAGAAATCGATTCAAGGCCGTATTAAGCAACTGCGCGCTCAGATCGAAGAGACGACGTCGGATTACGACCGCGAGAAGCTGCAAGAGCGTTTGGCCAAGCTGGCCGGTGGCGTTGCGGTGATCAAGGTGGGTGCGGCAACCGAGACCGAGATGAAGGAAAAGAAGGCTCGTGTTGAAGATGCTCTGCATGCAACCCGCGCGGCGGTTGAGGAAGGAATTGTTCCCGGCGGCGGCGTGGCTCTGTTGCGCGCGGCATCCGCTCTGGACAATTTGAAGCTTGAGGGCGACGATCAGATCGGCGTGAACGTCATTCGCCGCGCCTGCGAAGAGCCGGTTCGCCAGATTGTTGGCAATGCCGGACACGAAGGCGCGGTCATCATCGGTCAGATCAAGGCCAACAAGGACTCGAACTTCGGCTACAACGCCGCTTCGGGCAACTTTGAAGACCTGGTGAAGGCTGGCGTTATCGATCCGACCAAGGTAACCCGCACGGCTCTGCAGAATGCTTCTTCGATCAGCGCATTGATGCTGACCACAGAAGCGATGATCTGTGAGATCCCGGAGAAGAAGTCTGCTCCGTCTGGTGATCCTGGTCACGGACCCGGCGGGATGGACTACTAAGCTAGTCCTGCTGGATTGTTTGGTTGTACGAAAGGGCTTTCCCGGAAACGGGGGGGCCCTTTTTGGCCTATATAGAAAGTATATAATGTTTCTATATGAAGTCCTTGCTGATCCAGCTTGACGACACGACTTACAAGGCGCTGAATCAGGTTGCTCCTGCGCGGAAACGAGTGAGGTCTGAGTTTATCAGACAGGCAATTCGTGAAGCCGTGAGGAGCGCGGAGTACGCCGCAATGAAACAGGCATACCTTGCCCAACCCGATTCCGAAGCGGAAGCCGACGACTGGTCAGCCGCGGAGGACTTTAAGGGTTGAAGCAATACGAGATCTGGTGGGCGGTGCTTCCAGGTACCGCCGGCGAACGCCCTGTCCTGCTGCTCAGCCGTAATGAAGCATATACATACCTGAACAAGTTCATTGTTGCGGAGATCACGACGACAATCCGCAACATACCCGTAGAAATACCGCTTGGGAAATCATCAGGCTTACAGAAGAAGTGTGTCGCAAACTGCGACAACATCCGAACGGTCCCGCGATCCGCATTGACATCGCAAGCGGGAATGTTGGCGAAGGCACGTCACCCCGAGGTGAAGCGAGCCATCGGTTATGCGCTGGCTTGGGAAGAGTTGATCCAGGCTACGGATTGAGAAACGTTAGCCGCAACTTGGGGATTCGGGCTGTGGCCGCCTATACTTCCCATAAGGAGTCCGCCCTGACAGATGGAATCTTTCCTCAAAGATCTCAAGCAATCATTTCGCATGTTCCAGCGAAACTTGAGCTTCACCAGCACTGCCGTGGCTGCCCCTCGGGACCAATACGGCTATCTTTTCTGTTGTAAACGCCGTCTTATTGAAACCGGTACACGCCCCTGAATCTCACCGTGTTGTCACGCTCATGTCGACGAACGGCGAAGGTTCAACTTCCGACGCGTCGGAAATCAAATTTAACTTATGGCGTGAGCAGACTACTGTCTTCCAGGACGTCTCGGGTTATTACCTTGGCTCAGTGAATTTGACCAGTGTCGACCGGCCACAGCGGGCTTACGCGATCTTCGTTACGGGAGATTACTTTCGTCTCTTCGGCCTACCCATCGCTCAGGGCCGTAGCTTCACAAATGAAGAGGAACGGCCCAACGGCGCCAATGCCGTTGTCCTCAGTGAGGCGTTTTGGAAGAGAGCCTTTGGCGGCGATCCCCGTATCGTCGGTAAGATCATTCACTCAGCGGTAGCAGTTATGAAGTTGCCGGTATCATGGCGGGAGGTGTCCAAACAGAGACTCCTGAACCTCCCGATGTTTGGCTTCCTTTTCCAATAGATCCAAACAGCAACTATCAAGCGCAGTACTTCCAGGCACTGGGCCGCCTGAAGCCCGGTGTAACACTGGACGTAGCGAACGCACAACTTCAGATCACTACCCGGGAATTTCGCCGCAAATTTCCTAACACGCTCTCTACGAACCGGGGCGACGTTTTCAGCGTCGAGCCGATGCAGGACGTTCTGGTGAAAGACGTGCGGTCGTCGCTTCTGATTTTGACCGGTGCTGTTAGTTTGGTCCTGCTCATTGCTTGTGCGAATGTCGCAAGCCTCATGCTGGTCAGGGCAACGAGCAGGACGCGCGAGATTGCAATTCGCATTGCCGTGGGCGCGTCCAGGGCGAGAATCGTTCGGCAACTGCTTACCGAAAGCGTACTGCTCTCCGTCGCAGGCGGAGTGTTTGGATTGACACTGGGGATCGCTGGTATCCATGCCCTTCTGGCTTTGAATACTGCCCACATTCCTCGTATTGGAGTGAAGGGATCGAACGTAACAATGGACTGGCGAGTTCTCGGGTTCACTGTGGTGGTGGCTCTGCTCACGGGATTCCTGTTTGGTCTCATTCCCGCGCTTCAAGCTTCCCGCACCAATCTGAACTCCAGTTTGAAAGAGAGTAGTGGACGCAGTGGCGCCGGATTTCGCCAGAGCAAGATTCGCTCGCTGCTCGTGACCGGTGAAATGAGCTTGGCAATTCTTTTATTGATTGGGGCAGCTCTGCTCATCCGTACGCTAATTGCTTTGCATTCCGTGAATCCGGGATTTGATTCACGGAATGTGGTGACGACGCGAACGTCATTGGACCCACGATTGGTGAAAAGGCCAGGAGTGGATCAAATAGTTCGAGACGTTTTCCGGCTGAGCTCTCTTCCCGGAGTGGAGAGTGCTGGCTACACCAAACTATTGCCACTCGAAAGCGGCTTCAATAGTCTCCCAATCGTTATCGTCGGCCGGCCGCTGAATGGCCCGTCTCACGGATCAAGCCGTTGGATGGTTGTCTCGTCCAGCTATTTCGATGTGCTCAGGATTCCTCTTCTTCGCGGGCGTTCATTCACGGATGCTGACCGGCTTGGTTCGCCGGGGGTGGCGATTATCAATCAATCCATGGCTCGTCAGTTTTGGCCGAACCGCGATCCCCTGAACGCACAGCTTTCATTGGAAAGGGACTTGGACCGAATTTTGCGGAGCCGGCGCGCCAGATTATCGGCGTGGTAGGCGATGTTCACGACAACGCGCTCGGCGAGCATCCCCAACCAGCGGTGTTTGTGCCAGGTGCACAACTCCCGGATACTCGCATAGTCGGTAGAACCGTGGCCTGGGTCGTCCGGACACGTGCGGATTCGCCGTCGCTCAATTCGGCGATTCTGAACGAGATCCGCCAAGCGACTGGTGAGCCGGTTCCTCCCGTCCGTTCAATGGAAGAGATCATATTGCAATCCACCGCTCGCCAGAATTTCAATATGCTGCTGATGAGTATCTTCGGAGGTTCCGCGCTCCTGCTCGCCGCCATCGGCATCTATGGATTGATGGCGTATACCGTTCAGCAGCGCACGCAAGAGATGGGGGTACGGATGGCCTTGGGAGCCCAGCATTTTCTAATCGAACAGTGAGCCTGGAGGAGGAGCGAAGCTCCGCCGCCGGGCCTCCTTTCTGAAAGTTCTTCCCATCAATGAAACACTGCAGTGGAAAAGTGGGAAACCTGCT
>JBBPYD010000078.1:0-24012 GCA_038200305.1 Bryobacterales bacterium | reverse complement strand
CCGCCTTCTCTAACGCTGACTCCGCTGTCCCCGCTTCACCCGCTGGGTGACATCGAATGCACTCCTGCCTTTCGTCCATGTCTCAACATAGCAATGCCTTAGCACTCGATGCTCTTTCTTCAACTGCCGGATTTAGGATTAAGCAACTGGAAGGCTATGAGCCGCCCCAGTTCCGCCTCCGCCTGGGCGATTACGCATCCGTTTTCGCAACCTCGGCGACTCCATCGAAGTCATTCGAGTCCGCCATCGCTCTGAAGCCTACGCTGAACGGGGCACGTCATGCCGATTTTCGCCGGGCCGCAGACAGTTCCTCGCGTCATTGATACAACGTGCAAGAGTAGCACCCGTTATAAGTAGCCCACGTCTGGGAAGCGGGATTGTTCGTAAGGTTGGCAGGGGACGGAGTCCGGATCGTCCCCCGAGTGAAAACTCCGGAAAAAAGGGACGAAGCCCCGCTTATTTCACGTCGATCCAGATAAGCAAATTCGGGGGCTTGATGCGGACCACGAGTTGATCGCCTTCGCTGCCGGCCAGCAGAACACCTTGGCCAGGGGAGTTCCGGAAGGTACTGGTGTCCACATTTGTGAACGTACCATTCTTTTTATCAAAACGCGAGAGTGTGCTGGTTTCTTTTTCCTGTGTGATAAACAGATCGTTTGATGAGCTCAAGGCGGCGCCGGTGATATAGGCACCGGCGGGGATCTGTAACGGCCAGTGGCCGACGACCTCGCCCGCGGACGAGAGTTCGACCCATTCGGAGGCCGCCAGACTCACGACGCCAATGCGGCCGTCGCCGATCGCCATATAAGATTCAGCCGAGGGGGCCTGCTTGGATGGCTTGAACAAAGAACGTTTCAGAGCGGAACGAATCAGTTTGCCTTCCGTGCCGTACTGCCGCAGCGTGTCGTAATCAGCCTGCTCTTCGAATTTGTTATTGTAGACACGCCCGAATGCCCATAGTGTCCCGTCCGGGGCGAAGATAATGCGGCGGGCGGCAAACGAAGATGTCTCCACGATTTTCTGGATGTCGCCATTAGCGCGGGTCCATACCAGAAGACACGCCACGCGGCCGTCGGCATTCCGGGCCGAAACCGAAAGGACGAATGCATTGCCACGACTTGCGGCTGCGATATCGCCGATCGAGAGATCGGATACACCGGGCAGCGTCAGTTCGCGATGAACCAGCAATTGGCCGGAACGATCCCAAACGGAAAAACCAGGCGGAGTCCGATGGCGTGCGAGCAGGAACCCAGACCGATAGGTGGGTAGGGGCTGGCGTGAAAAATCATAGTCGATCGGTAGCGTATGACGAGCCGTCGCAATTTCGCGCGGCTGGGCCGACATTATCGTATTAAGGAGAAAGAGGACAGCTAAAGTGGGCTTCATTGGAATCACCCCGCTTGCAAACGCTTTGGGCTAAGTTGAGCACTCCCGTTCAGTGCATAGTATTGGGCAGCCGCTCGTTGTGCATGATTCGGTTCCCGTATATTGCCAGCCGAGGTACGGATTTCCCATCACCTCACTGATGTAATGATTGAATGTACCTTCGCCTCCAGGATCGAACAGCCGCTCATACAAAGATAAGCGCTTCTTGCACCCATCCAGCCTATTACCTAAACCGAGCACGACCCTTTCGGCAGCATTGCCTGGTCCCGATGAAACAGGTTCTCATTCCGCTGCCCAGTTTCGTTGAAGACAAGTACGCGGGCCTGGGATTCTTTTGGTGCTGGAAACTAAAGTGCCCAAAGGAGCGATTACGGCTATCGGAATAACCAAAATGTAACGCACTGCGTTCCTCCCAAGGTCTACCGAGTGGGCATCTGTGAGGCGTGCTCTGACACGGCTTTCCAGCGATCTCCGTCCTTTATCCAGATCGATGTAAACCTCTCCTCGCTACTGACCGGTTTCCCCTTTTCACGCCATTTGCCGGAGAATCGGCCAGTCACGATCGCGGTATTTCCGTACATCCGAACTTGCATATCGCGACCATTCGCCGTCTGCCACGTTACTTCTTTCGACGCTAGGTCTTTTACAATCTGCGATTTCGTGTACGTGCTGGCGTCTCCGAGGATTAAGAGGTAGTCATCCGCGAATGCCCTTTCGAACCAGGCACTGTCGCCGCGCAGTAAGGCCTGGTCATATTGCCTTTTCATCTCTAGCACTTCCTTAATGGCACGCTGGGCGGCAGCAGTGCCCTGTTTATCGGCAGGCCGGCTCGTTTGCTGCGCGCCGAGCATGGTCACAATCAGCAGGATGAGGAGACAACCCGCACTGGACACACGAGCGAGGGTAGTAGGCATGGTACCGAACATTCTATACGATGTGTTACACGAGTACACGCCGCACTAAGTTGGTAGCTATAAGCGTTCCCGCTCACTCGAGTTCGGACCGGAGAGTCTGATTCTCGGAAACTGGAGGTGTGGTGGGCAACCCCGAAGTTGGCCCGCTGCAGCGGCTGATCGGATATCGCGCGGACTGGACCTGTTCGCTCCTCGGCAATTTCTGTTGGAGCTCGGCCACGGATTCGCCTTTGTTAGAAGTCAGTATCCACTTCGGGTTGTAGGGGTAGCCGAATTCCTGCACGGCAAAGCTCCTCCCGAAGAGTTGAAAGGCACGTTGCCCACCGTTGAAGAGCTTGAGGCCGAGTTGGCTAAGAAGGCGAACGACGCAGACCCAGAGGCGGAAAAGCCGAACTCAGTAGATTCAGGGGAAGAGGCTTGTCCAGATTAATGCTATGGTCAGGCCGATCATGATGAGGCTGGTTGCGCCGGCGATCAGGTTGCCCCAGAGGCGGTTGCGGTATTCGCCCATGATTCCACGCTTGTTAATCAGCAGGAGCATGAATGTCAGGACGAATGGCAACAGGATTCCATTGGCCACCTGTGAGAAGAGAATGACCTGCAAGAGGGGCAGGCCGGGGATGAGAACGATGGCCGCGCCGAAGACGATTAGAGCCGTGTAGAGCGAGTAGAAGATGGGCGCTTCGCTGAAATTGCGGTCGATTCCCGATTCGAAGCCCAGCCCTTCGCAAATGTTGTAGGTAGTGGCGAGCGGAAGGATTGCGGCCGAAAGCAGGGATGCGTTCACCAGACCGACGGCAAACAGAATCGCTGCAAATCGACCGGCAAATGGCGCCAGGGCCTTAGCCGCTTCCGCCACATCGGAGATTTCGCGGTGTCCGGTAGGGTAGATGGTGGCGGCACAGGCCACCACGATAAAGAAGGCTATGACGTCAGTGAAGATGCATCCAAGAATTACATCGATGCGGCACAGCTTGTAATTCCTCTTGGTGACACCTTTTTCCACGACGGACGCTTGCAGATAGAACTGCATCCAAGGCGTGATGGTGGTGCCGATAAGGCCGACGATCATGACCAGGTAGGCCGGATCCTTACTGAACTGAGGCACCACGGTGTCATGCAGCGCCTTCGGCCAATCGGGATGCGCCATGAAGGCGGAGACCGGATATGTGAAGTAAATGAGAGAGAGCAGGAGAAGAGCTTTCTCGACCCGGTGGTAGGAGCCACGGACGATGACGAGCCACACGAGAAACGCGCCGGCGGGAACGGCGAGGTATTTGCTTACTCCGAACATGCCGAGGCCAGAGGCGAGTCCGGCGAATTCGGCCGCGATGTTCCCGAAGTCGGCGATGCCCAGGACCATCATGGTGAAGAACGTCATTCGGAGGCCAAATTCCTCGCGGATGAGATCAGAGAGGCCTTTGCCGGTGATGGCACCCATGCGGGCGGCCATTTCCTGAACCACAATCAAGGCGATGGTTGTGGGGATGAGAGTCCAGAGCAGCGCGTAGCCGAACTTTGCGCCGGCTTGCGAATAGGTGAGGATTCCGCCGGGATCGTTGTCGACTGTGGCGGTGATGAAGCCAGGACCAAGGACCGCGAATATCGAGAATAAGCGGACCCAGAGTGCCCGCGCAGGCGCGATGGGCAGACGCGGACGCGGATGTTTCGGGCCGGAATAAGCAGGTTCGGGAGGCATGGAATCAGGGCCCGGGGCAGGGCGCAAACGTACCCTTACCCAACTCAATGTGCAGCCGCAGACTGGATATCCAGACCGGCCCGCGATCCTGGTTGAAGGCGGGATTCGCGACTCGCTGCAAATCGAAACTGGTGAAGAATCCCGGGAACAGGCGAGCGCTGTAGTAAGTTTCCCAAACCGTTTCGCGGCCGTAGCGCAGCTTGCCGTCTCCGATGATGAAGTCGAGCCCGCCACGAGCCAGATAAACCGCGTGGACGCCGGAAAGACCGCCGATGGTGAGCGCGCTGCCGACGACGTCGGATGGACGGCGCCAGCGGGTTCCGGCGATGGAAACTCCCGTACTGAAGAGGCGGTCGATGGCGGTGAAGGCGAAGGTTTCGGTCTTGCCGTCGTTCCAACCCAATCGCGCGAATATGCCGATGTCCTTGACTAGTTCCTGTTCGAAGTTGAGTCCGGTACCGTATTTCGTTATCCCCATCCGGCGAACGGCAGTGATATCGGGCGTTGTGCCTGTCTTTTCAGACAAACGCAGGGCTTCGCTGTACGAACCGGAATTGGTGTGCTGCAGGAATCCCAGGAGCCGGATGGCTCCGGGGCGGTCTCCTATTGTATAGCGGCGTTCCGTTTCGAATTCGTCGCCGCGGCTGCGGAGCAAGCGGCGATCGAAACGGAGACCGTTGGCCAGTTTGGGTTCGGCTACGCTGGCGTAGCGGAGCGACCAGTGGCGGGTGTGAAATTCATGCAACCAGCCCCAGGTGTAGCCGCGGGTATCGGCCGGGTAATCCCAGGCTCCGTTGTACATGGTGCCCCAGCCCATGAACTGGGTCCGCGGATCGTGCGTGTAGCGGTTGTTATCGAAGAAATCGGTCAGCGTAAACCGGCCGACGGTGATGCTGTAACGGTTGACGGGGCGGGGGCCGGCGAGTTGGTTCTCTTCGCTGGGGAGACTCTCGGTTTCCGGGCCAAATCCGAAATCGTGCGTGAGGTAGAGCCGGGCGAGGTAGGGCTTGGGAGTTGCAGTGGAGACGCGCGGCAATTCTCCGTTTGGAAAATTTGCAATTCCGGAAACGCCGCTGAAGCCACGGCCGCCGGCAATTTCAGGGTTGAAGTAAAGCTGCGTATTTTGCCCTAAGCGGAGGCCGAGATAGAGCGTGGTGGTGAGGGAGACGTCGCGCTCGGTATAGTTCCGTAAGCTTAGAGGGCCTTCGTAGGGGGCGTGAAATGTACCGTGATACTGGCCGATGGAAGTGGCTTGATAGAACAGGTTCCATTGCTCGGGGAGGACGTCCGCATCGGTGTTTTTGTTCTCGTTTTGGCGTGGGATCTGGCCGCCTTCGGGGGGCGGGATTTGGGCGGAAGCGATGCAGAGCGTTGCCAGGAAGAATGCGACGAATGGTAATGGGGACGGTTTGAGGCGTTCTTCCACTCTTCATCATAATTGACGGCCACGGCCGGATTTGAACATTTTGCATCAATATATCCAGGCTGAGCGTCAGATGGAAAGACAGCCCCGGCCAACGGGGGCGGATGGAATCCCAAATCTTGCAAACCCTACTGCAGCTTACGGTTATGATGACATCGGCGACTCTTGCGCTTGCACAGGGTCTGCCTACCGGACCCAGTCAAAGGGCACCAGCGCGTTCGAGCGCCCGGCCTTCGGTTCCGATGCCTGCGAGGGGTATGAGCCTAACGCAGGATCTGATTTCCGGCAGTGTTGCGTCGGGGCCGGTTGTTCCTGGAACCCTTGAGCTAACGCTTTCGGATGCGATCGATCGCGGATTGAAATATAACATCGGGTTGCTGACCAGTGAGCAAACCACGCGGTCCGCGCAGGCGGCGCGGCTTACGGCGCTGAGCGCGTTGCTGCCGAACCTGACCACGCGCACCTACGAGAGTTCGCAGCAGGTAAACCTGAAGGCGTTCGGATTCGGAGGGTTCCCAGGCATCCCAGCCGTTGTGGGGCCTTTCGCCGTGTTCGATATTCGCGCTTACCTGACGCAGACGGTGCTGGATTTCAGCGCTCTGGCGTCGAAGAGGGGCAGCGCCGAAGACGTGCGGGCCGCGCAACTCTCTTATCAGAACGCGCGGGATGCGGTGGTGCTGGTGGTGGTGGGGCTCTATTTGCAGGCGATATCAGGAACGGCCCGGATTGAATCGGTGACGGCGCAGGTGAATACAGCCACGGCGCTCTTCAACCAGGCAAAGGATTTGCAGCAAGCTGGCGTAGCGGCGGGGATCGATGTACTGCGGGCGCAGGTGGAATTGCAAACGCAGCAGCAGCAACTGATTTTTTACCGTAACGAATTCGAGAGACAGAAGTTGAGCCTGGCGCGGGCGATTGGATTGCCGCTGGAGCAGCAGTTCCATTTGGCGGACCAGGTACCCTATGGGCCGGCTCCCGCGTTGACGCTGGAAGATGCATTGCAGCAGGCCTATCAATCGCGGCCGGATTATCAGGCCAGTCTTGCGTCACAGAGAGCGGCGGAGTTTCAGAAGCAGGCGGCCAGAAACCAGCGGTTGCCCTCAATCAATTTCGAGGGGAACTATGGCGCGATTGGACCAAGCGTGGCGGAATCGCACGGGACTTATTCGGCGATCGTGAGCCTGGAGGTTCCTATCTTTCAAGGTGGGCGGATTCGCGCCGACATCCTTCAGGCGGATGCGGTGCTGGAGGAGCGGCGTGCCGCGTCAGGGGATTTGAAGGGGCGCGTGGATTACGAAGTGCGCGCGGCGTTTCTGGACCTGAACGCAGCGCGCGAACAGGTGGACGTGGCCAGAAGTTCAGTGAGCCTTGCCGGCCAGGAACTGCAACAGGCGCGGGACCGGTTTCAGGCGGGGGTGGCGAACACGGTGGAAGTAGTGCAGGCGCAACAGGCGGTGGCGGCCGCAAATGAGAACTATATCTCTAGTCTGTATGCATACAACGTAGGAAGAGCTTCGCTGGCGCGGGCGGTGGGAACAGCGGAGAGGAGCATCAAGGCGTTCCTGGGAGCGGTACGGCCATGAAAGATCAAGTGGAAACAGAAGAACGGCGGGAGGATACCAAGCCGGATCGGGGTGAGCAAAAGGATGCGCAACCGAAAGAGCCAAAGGCTGAAAAAACTCGAGGTTATTTTCGGGAGCATCCCCGTGCGAAGTGGTACATCCTGGTTGGTCTTTTGATTGCGGCGGTGGCGGGTTTCTTGGTGTGGCGGCATTACTCGGTAAGGGAATCGACCGACGATGCGCAGATTGACGGCTACATCTATCCGGTGAGTCCGCGCGTGGGCGGGCACGTGGTTGCCGTGACCGTGGACGACAATCAATATGTGGAAGCGGGAACGGTGCTGGTGCAGATCGATCCACGCGATTATCAGGTAGCGTTGAGCCGCGCGCAAGCCGATCTGGCCGACGCGGAAGCCAGCGCGAAGGCTGCTCAAGTGCGAATCCCGATCTCCAGCACTACAACGCAAAGCCAGCTTTCCACCGCGCAGGCGGGTACGGAGGAAGCGAATGCGGGAGTGACCGTCGCCGAAAAACAGGTTGCCGTAGCTCGGGCCCGGCTGAATGCGGCGCAGGCGAGAGTGAGTGAAGCGAATGCGAATTATACGAAAGCCACGCAGGATCTGGAACGCTACCGGCAGCTTGTGGCCAAGGACGAAATTCCACGCCAACAGTACGACACCGCGGTAGCGGCGGCAGCGGCGTCACGCGCGGCGGTGGATTCCGCCAAGGCCGCGGAAGCCGAGGCGGAACAGGGCATCGCGGTGGCGCAGAGCCAGGTGACACAGGCGCAATCGCGAGTGGCGCAAGCGACGTCCAACGTGCAATCGGCGCAAACCGGGCCGCAGCAGGTCGCGATTTCCCGGGCACAACTGGGATCGGCGGAAGCAGCGGTGCAGTTGCAGCAAGCCGTGGTGGAACAGGCACGGCTGAATCTGGAATACACCACCATCAAAGCCGCAGTGAGCGGGGTGGTTGGAAAACGAAATGTCCAGATTGGGCAAAACGTGCAGCCGGGGCAGGCGTTGATGGCGCTTGTGCCACTGAATAACTTGTGGGTTACGGCAAATTTCAAAGAGACGCAACTTAAGAAAATGCACCCTGGACAGAAAGTTGAAGTATCGGTAGACGCGCTGGGTGGCAGGAAACTGAACGCACACGTGGACAGCCTGGGCGGGGCTACAGGCGCAACGTTCAGCCTACTACCGCCGGAGAATGCGACGGGGAACTACGTGAAGGTAGTGCAGCGCCTGCCAGTGAAGATTGTGTTTGAACCGGGCCAGGATACGCGGCATGAACTGCGGCCAGGCATGTCAGTGGACGCGACTGTTTTCATCCAGTGAACGGTTATGATCCGTGTCGTCACTATCGCGCGCGAGTTTGGAAGCGGAGGCAGCCAGGTGGCGGGCGAACTGGCTAGGCGGCTGCAATGGAAACTGGTTGATGGAGCGATTATCGACGAGATCGTTCAATCCTCCGGAGTAGACGTGGACGTGGCTAAGTTATGCGATGAGCGGGTGGATTCCGCATTCCATCGCATGTTCAAGGGCTTGTGGCATGGCGGATTCGAAGGCTCGGTGAGCACCACCGCCGCCAGCCGCGTGAGCATTTTCGACTCGGAGGCAATGGCGCGGCTTTCCCACTCGATTATCGAAAAGGCGGGGGCGGAGGGAAACTGCATCATCGTGGGACGGGGTGGCCAGTGCGTTCTGCAGAAGCGCACGGACACTATGAACTTCTTCATCTACGCGCCTTGGGGCGAGAAGGTGCGGCGCGTGCGGGAACGAGTTCCGGCGAATGTGGATGTGGAAGGCACGATTCACAAGATGGACCGCCAGCGCCATACCTATATCCGGCAGCACTTCAATCAGGACTGGTCAGACCGTCATCTTTATCATGCGATGCTCAGTTCGTGCCTGGGCGTGAGCGTGGTAGTGGATTGCATTGTGAGCGCGATGGAGCACGGCAAGGGCCGGTGCTGATATGGCGGCAACCGCGACAGGGGCAGCGCCCCAGGTAAATCCATGGCTGGTTGCAGTCTCCGTGATGTTCGGCACCTTTATGGAGGTGCTGGACACGACGGTGGTCAACGTTTCGCTGCCGCACATCGCGGGGAGCCTTTCGAGCACCGTAGAGGAAGCCACGTGGTCGCTTACGGCGTATCTGGTGGCGAATGCGATCATCCTGCCGCTGACGGGATGGCTGGCCAATTTCTTCGGTAGGAAACGGCTTCTGATTGGGGCGGTGGTGGGGTTTACGTCGGCGTCCTTTCTTTGCGGGCTTGCTCCGAACCTGTCCACGCTGATTATTTTCCGCATCATACAGGGTGGGACTGGAGGCGTGATGCAGCCGCTCTCACAAGCGATTCTGCTGGAGGCGTTTCCACCTCAGGACCGCGGCAAGGCGATGGGATTCTGGGGGCTTGGCATCGTGGTGGCGCCCATGTTGGGGCCAGTGCTGGGCGGATGGCTGACGGACAGCTACAGTTGGCGCTGGGTGTTTTACATCAATATCCCCATCGGCGTGATTTGCATTCTGATGGTGAGTGCCTTCGTGTTCGATCCGCCTTATATTCGACGGACCAGCACAGGGGTGGATTATTGGGGGATCGGGCTGCTGGCGGTGGGCATTGGTGCGCTGCAGGTGGCTCTGGATAAAGGGCAACAGGAGGACTGGTTCGCTTCCAATCTGATTAAGACCATGGCGGTGCTGTGCGTTGGGGGAATCGCTCTATTCATTGTCCGGGAGTTAATGGCGAAGGATCCTGTAGTGAAGTTGAGTGTCTTCAGGGACCGTACGTTCAGCACCGGCGTGTTTCTGATGACAATCGTAGGTTTTGTTCTGTACGGAAGCCTGGTGCTGTTGCCGATCTTTCTGCAGCAACTGCTGGGCTATTCGGCTACAGAGGCTGGGATTGCAATGGCTCCGCGGGGACTGGGATCATTCATCGCGATGCCCATTACCGGCCTGATCCTTTCCCGATTCGACGCGCGCAAATTTTTGGCCTTCGGGATAGTGGGCGCATCGTTTACGCTGTATCAACTGTCGCTGCTGAACCTGAACGCCGGCTATTGGGACATATTCTGGCCACAGTTTTTTCAGGGGATCGCGCTCGCGCTGTTGTTTGTCCCGCTGACGACTGTTTCCATGGATCGCATTCCCAAACAAGAGACTGGCAACGCGACCAGCTTATTTAATTTGATGCGGAATATCGGGGGAAGCATGGGAATCGCGATGGTGACCACGCTGCTTGCGCGGCGGGGGCAGTTCAACACGAACCGGCTTGGCGAACATGTGAATTCCTATAACCCACAGTCCACGGCGATGCTGGAGGGACTGCGCAACAGCCTGATGGCGCAGGGCCGGGATTTCGCCGCCGCAACGCAACAAGCATACGGGGCGATGTGGGGCGAGGTGCAAAGACAAGCGTCGATCCTGTCGTTTTTATATATATTTCACCTTCTAGCGATTGTGTTTGTGGCCGTGCTTCCGCTTTTGTTTCTGATGAAGAAGCCCAAAAGCGGCGGCGGAACCGTGGCGATGCACTAGAAGTTATTAGCGTTTGAAATATACGGCGTTTTGCTCAGCGAAATCGGACCATTTTTCCGGCAGGTCGTCTAGAGTGAAAATGGCCGACACCGGGCAGACTGGTACACAGGCTCCACAATCGATGCATTCCACTGGGTCAATAAAAATCAGTTCGACGTCAGCGAAACCAGCTTCGTCTTTCTTGGGGTGAATACAATCCACCGGGCATGCGTCCACGCACGCCGTATCTTTGGTTCCAATGCAAGGTTCTGCGATTACGTATGCCATGTTTGGTGATCCTGTTTACGGTGACATGCACTCTCTGGGGAAAACAGGATAAATCTATTGATAGCACAACGCCTGGATGGATTCAATTAGCTTTAGCGGGCGCGGCATGGGCGTGGCGGAAGAATCGCTTTCCACAGCTTCGGCAGCGGAATGGAATGAACATGCACCAGGCGAGGACAACATCCAAGAGGCCGCTGGACGATGAACGGCGAGTGGTGTTCCACCCGCATTTTGGACAGGTTGGTTTCATTGGGCTTCCAGAAGAGAAGTAAATCAGAACTGGATTTCTCTCTCGGGGATTTTCCTGTCAGGACTGGACGACGGCCACGCTCGAAATCGCAGGCAGAGGGACGCCGGTATCGCGGAAGCGCTCAAATAGATTGGCCCTTACCGTCGATTGCACCGACCCCTTGCTCAACTGGTCGGCGACCTGGACGACCAGCTTGAATTGAAGGTGCGTGGGAAGCACGCCCGGATCGAAGAGCACAACCGGAGATGGCTCAGCCAAAACGCCCGTTGTGCCGGCGGCGACTTCCATGGCGATCGCGGCCACCTGTTCCAGGTTGGCATCCAGCGCAACTATGATGGGAATGTCCACTGAGACACGCCGCTCCGGCAGGCTGTAATTGGTGAGAATGCCGGAAGTGATTTTGGTGTTCGGAATCACGATCGTGTTGTTCTGCCCGGTGCGGACGCGCGTGGTCCGCCAGCCGATGTCGCTGACAATCCCCTCCTCATCGCCGGACAACTTGATGAAGTCACCGAGCCGGATAGGCGTTTCGACGAGGATGTGAACGCCGGCGAAGAAGTTGGCGAGGGTGTCCTGTAGCGCCAGCGCAACCGCAAGGCCGCCGACGCCCAAGGCCGTCAGAGCCGGAGTGATTGAGATATTAAAATGACGCAGCAGCATCAGCGCGCCGATGAGCAGAATGAAAACACGCATCAGCGTCTGTGAAAGCCCGGACACCGCGAACGGCATATCCTTCCGGTGCGCATGCACCACAATCATGCGTACGGCGATGGAAGAAGCCACCAGCGTGAGGCTGACGATGAGTCCGGCAATAATCAGATCGCTTGCAAGATTTACTTGACTCTTTGTTAGTGGCGCATACCGGACTGCCACTTCCAGCGCCGCCATTAAACACCAGAGAATGGAGGGAACGCGGATGACTCCGAGGACTACATGGCCGAAGGTCCCATCGTTCTTAAGTCGCCGCTTCAGCAAACCCAGGGCGATCTTGCGGATCACCAGAGCGACAATCAACCCGGCAGCGAAGATGGCGAAGGGGGTGAGCCGTGCAATCAGGATGCGGCGCTGTTCATCCAGCGCGGCAACGGAAAGCCCTGTCTTAGCTTGCACCTCACGATTCTCTCATAGCAGTTCAGAGCAGGAGGTATGCTGATATCGGTGCATCGAATTCTGGTTTCCATTCGAAGTGTTTTGCTGTTTCCGTGTCTGCTTCTGCTCGGCTCTTGCGCAGCCGGCGAGCCGTCATCGGTGGAGACCCCTGTCTACACGTATCAGGTGGTCCATGCTTATCCGCACGACCGCGCAGCGTATACGCAGGGGCTTATCTATCTTGATGGGTTCCTCTATGAAGGCACCGGTCTTAATGGACGATCGTCGTTGCGGAAGGTGAAGCTCGAAACCGGAGAGGTGCTTCAACAACGCGCGCTGCCCGAACAGTACTTCGGCGAGGGTATCACCGATTGGAAAAACGAACTGCTGCAACTCACATGGCAGGCGCACGCCGGCTTTGTATACGATCTACGCACCTTCGATTCCAAGCGAACATTTGAGTATCCGGGCGAGGGCTGGGGGCTTACTCATGACGGCTCACGCCTCATTATGAGCGATGGTTCCGACACGCTGCGTTTCTGGAATCCCGCGACACTGCAGGAAACCGGACGGCTGAAAGTGATGGATGGCCAAGCTTCTGTATCGAATCTGAATGAGCTTGAGTTCATTGGCGGGGAGATCTATGCGAATGTCTGGCAGACAGACCGCATCGCCCGCATTTCGCCGGTTACGGGCCACGTGGTTGGATGGATCGATCTGCAAGGGTTACTGCCCGAATCAGACCGTACTGTTCCTGTGGATGTACTGAACGGGATTGCTTACGATGCGCAGCATGATCGTCTGTTCGTGACCGGCAAACTCTGGCCGAGTGTTTTCGAAATTAAACTTATCCGGCGACGGCAGTAAGAGGTTTGCGGTGCGGTGTATACTATAGGGGTGGACGGTATACATGCAAACAGCAAAGATTGAGATATCCGGTATGCATTGCCAGGCTTGTGTGCGGCGGGTTTCCGCTGCATTGGACAAGGTGGCTGGCGTGCATGCGGCCAAGGTAGACATCGGGTCGGCTTCGGTCGAGTTTGATCCGGACAAGGTTACTGAAAAAGATATTGCCGAGGCGGTCCGGGCGGCTGGATTCGAGACGCCGGGCGGCCAGGGGTGACGACGGAAACCGTCAAGATCGGGGTTTCAGGGATGACGTGCGCCGCTTGCCAAGCTCACGTCCAGAAGTCACTTCAGAAACAGCTCGGGGTGATGGATGCCACGGTGAGCTTGATGACGAATGACGCTACCGTGTCCTTCGATCCAACCGCGACTTCCCCGGACTCTTTGGTGAAGGCTGTTGCAGACACCGGTTACGGAGCGGAGTTGGCCTCTCCCGCCGCGTCCGCAATTACAGAGCAGGAGGAACAGGATCGCGCGCAGCGCGAAGAGTTACAGTCTTTGCGTCGAAAGGCTGTATTCTGCTCAATCGCCGGTGTGGTGGCGATGGGGCTGTCGATGCCGCTGATGCGCGAGTACATGTCCGATCCGTTCATGGAATGGTGGATGGCGGTCTCTACGCCTCCGCTGGCGCGGTTGGCGCCTTGGCTGTACCGGATAGATCCGGAAATTCTGAGCTACGCGCTGATGGCTTTGACGGCCGTTGTAATGGTCTGGGCTGGGCGTCACTTCTACACACGGGCCTGGGCGGCGTTGCGGCACCGGACCGCGGATATGAACACGCTGGTGGCGGCGGGAACGGGGGCGGCGTTCCTGTTTTCGGCTGTGGCTACGGTGGACCCGGAGTTGTTCCTCTCGAACGGAGTGAGGCCCGACCTGTACTTTGAAGCGGTAATCATTATCATCGCGCTGGTGCTGGTGGGGAACATGCTGGAGAACCGGGCGAAGGGCCGGACGTCCTCTGCTTTGCGGCGCTTGATGGACTTGCAACCGAAGATGGCGCGTGTGGTGCGGGGCGGCGAGGCGGTGGACATTCCGGTGGGCGAGGTGGGCAGCGGAGATGTATTGCTGGTCCGGCCGGGTGAACGGATCGCGGTGGACGGCGAAGTGATGGCGGGCGCCAGTGCGGTGGATGAATCCATGCTGACTGGCGAATCGATGCCGGTGGAAAAAAGTCTGGGTGACCGGGTGATTGGCGGCACGATGAACCGGACGGGCGCGTTTCAGTACCGTGCTACGACGGTGGGCGCGCGCAGCGTGATTGCACAGATCGTCAGGCTGATGAGAGACGCGCAAGGGTCCCGGGCGCCTATTCAGCGGCTTGCGGACCAGATCAGTTCGATCTTCGTTCCGGTGGTGATGGCGATTGCAGTGGTGACGTTTTTGGTCTGGTATTTCGCGGTTCCGGGCAGTCCGGTGTTGCAGGCGTTCGCGGCGGCTGTGGCGGTTCTGATCATCGCTTGCCCTTGTGCGATGGGTTTGGCGGTTCCGACGGCGGTGATGGTGGCGACGGGGCGCGGAGCGGAAATGGGTGTCCTGATTAAGGGCGGAGAAGCTCTGCAAAGAGCGCATGAAGTTCAGACCGTGATCCTGGATAAAACAGGCACGGTGACGGAGGGGCGGCCGGTGGTGACCGATTTCGTTTTGATCTCGAACCGGTACAGCGAAGAAGAGGTGCTGCTGCTTGCAGGAGGTCTGGAGAAGTCGAGTGAGCATCCGCTGGCTGCGGCTATTGTGCAATATGCGGTCACGCGAGTGGCGCGCCTGCCGGACGCCGAACAGTTTGCAGCAGTCGCGGGCCGGGGTGCGCGAGGGCGGGTGAATGGGCGGAGCGTTGTAATTGGGAATGCAGCGATGATGCGGGATAGCGGCGTGTCTGTTGGTGAGAACGGAAATGCATTCGTTGCGATTAATGGTGAATTGGCCGCGAGCGTCACAGTTGCAGACCCGATTAAGCGAGGTTCGCGGAGGGCGGTGGAACGGCTGCGGGAGATGGGTCTCGACGTTGTGATGTTGACGGGCGACAACCGCACTACCGCTGAAACGATCGCGGGGGAAGCGGGCATCGCGCACGTAGTGGCGGAGGTCCTGCCAACAGGCAAAGTGGCTGAGGTGAGCCGCCGGCAAGCGCAGGGGCAAGTGGTGGCAATGGTAGGCGATGGGATCAACGACGCGCCCGCGTTGGCGAAAGCGGATGTGGGAATTGCGATAGGCACCGGCACCGACATTGCGATGGAGGCTGGCGACGTGACGCTAATGCGCGGAGACCTGAGCGGCGTGGTGGATGCGATCGGGCTATCGCGGCAGACCATGCGGATCATGAAACAGAATCTGTTCTGGGCGTTCGCGTACAACGTGATTGCAATTCCCGTCGCGGCGGGCGTGCTGTACCCGGCATTTGAGATTCAGTTGAGTCCGGTGCTGGCGAGTGCGGCGATGGCGTTGAGTTCCGTGAGCGTGGTGTTGAACAGCCTGCGGCTGGGGCGGTTTGCGGCTTGGGAGGACAAGTGAGCGAGCGGAAAGCGGTGGGAACGGATCAGAAGATCAAGGCCGCTAATCTGACGCGGCTCCGGCGGATTGAGGGGCAGGTCCGGGGTTTGCAAAAGATGGTGGAAGAGGACCGGTATTGCGCGGATATTCTGGTGCAGCTTGCGTCAGTGCATGAGGCGTTGCGGGCCGTAGGGCAGAGATTGATGCGGAATCATCTGCGGCATTGCGCCACGCACGCGATTCAATCGGGGGATCCGGAGAAGGCGGAAGCAATGTATGACGAACTGGTGGATTTGATTTATAAGTATGGGCGGTGAGGCGGTTTCCGTAAACTAGAACCTATGAAAGCCCTGACGAAGAGCAAGAGTGAGCCGGGGTTGTGGCTGGAAGATGTTCCCGAGCCCACGACTGGCATTAACGACGTTTTGATCCGGGTTCACCGGACCGGAATTTGCGGCACCGATGTCCATATCTATCAGTGGGACGATTGGGCGCGGAAGACGATTCCGGTGCCGATGGTGGTGGGGCATGAGTTCGTCGGGGAAGTGGTGGACGTGGGCTCAAACGTCAGCGACTTTCACGCTGGCGAGATTGTGAGCGGCGAAGGTCACGTGGTCTGCGGGCGATGCCGGAACTGCCTTGCGGGGCGGCGCCATCTTTGCGCGCACACCTTGGGCGTGGGGGTGAACCGGGCGGGCGCGTTCGCCGAATACATTTCACTGCCGATGACGAATATCTGGCGGCATCACGACAATGTGGACCGCGACGTTGCGGCGATCTTCGATCCATTTGGAAACGCGGTGCATACGGCGCTGTCGTTTCCGGTGCTGGGCGAGGACGTGCTGATCACCGGGGCTGGGCCGATCGGGATTATGGCGGCGGCGGTGGCGTGTCATGCGGGGGCGCGGCATGTAGTGATTACGGACGTGAATCCGTACCGATTGGATCTGGCGCGGAAGATGGGCGTGACGCTGGCGGTGAATCCGCGCGAGACATCGATTGCGGAGGCGCAGAAGCAACTGGGAATGCTGGAGGGCTTTGACGTGGGTCTGGAAATGTCAGGCAATTCGACGGCATTCCGGGACATGCTGGCGAACATGAGTCATGGGGCGAAGATCGCGATGTTGGGCATTCCGGAAGCAGAGATGGCGATCAACTGGAATCAGGTGGTCTTCAATATGCTGACGATCAAGGGCATTTACGGGAGGGAAATGTATGAGACCTGGTACAAAATGTCCGTGATGTTGGAATCGGGGCTTAACATTTTGCCGGTGATTACACACCGGTTCCCGGCGGCGGAGTTTCAGAAGGGATTCGACGCGATGATTTCGGGGAATTCTGGAAAAGTGATCTTGGATTGGAGATAGAATGTCAACATGAACGACTCCACTACGGCAAGACGCGATTTTTTGAAGGCAGGCTCGGCGGGCGCTATTGGAAGCGCGCTGGTTGCGGGTTTCCCCGCGATTCTATCGAGCGCACAAGCGACCAAGGCGATGAAAGTGGGGCTTGTGGGCTGTGGAGGGCGTGGTACCGGCGCCGCATCGCAAGCTCTGAAGGCCGACGACTACTCGGAATTGACGGCGGTGGCCGATATCTATCAGGACCGCATCGACGATTGCCTGGAACGGTTGCGCAAGGTGAGCGCCGATAAGGTAAAAGTGGACCCGAAGAAGCAGTTTACCGGACTGGACGCTTATCAAAAGCTGATCGACAGCGGAGTGGACGTGGTTCTGCTGGCGACGCCGCCGGGATTCCGGCCGCTGCACCTTCGCGCGGTGATCGATGCGGGAAAGCATGTGTTCTGCGAGAAGCCAGTGGCGGTGGATGCGCCTGGGGTGCGGGCGGTGTTGGAGACTGTGAAGCTGGCAAAGGAGAAGAACGTTTCTTTAGTGGCGGGGTTCTGCTGGAGATACAGCAACTTTATTCAAGCGGCGTTCGAGCAGGTACACGGCGGGACGATTGGCGATCTGGTGGCTTATTACGCTACCTATTACACAAGTCCGGTGAAGCCGATGCCGCCGGCGAGCGAGCGGCCGGCTGGGATGAGCGACGTAGAATGGCAGGTCAAGAACTGGTACAACTTTGGCTGGCTGTGCGGCGACAGCTATGTGGAGCAGGCGGTTCACAGTGTGGACAAGGTGGCCTGGGCGATGAAGGACGCGCCTCCGGTTAGCTGCGTGGCCACGGGCGGACGGCAGATCCCGGCAAATGGCGGCAACATTTTCGACCACTTTGAAGTGAACTATTTGTATCCGAACAATGTGCGTGCGTTTATTGCGTCGCGCCAGATGGAAGGCTGCTATAACGAGAACTCCGATTACATTCTGGGCACGAAGGGGAACTGCACGATCGGGCGAGGACCGCTTCCGCGAATTGAAGGCGAGACCAAGTGGACGTTCCAGGGGACCAAGAACGACATGTATCAGGCCGAGCACGATGCGCTGTTCGCATCGATCCGGCAAGGCAAGCCGATCAACGACGGCCAGCGCATGGCCACGAGCACGATGCTCGCGATCATGGGCAGAATGGCCGCCTACACGGGGCAGCAGGTGACTTGGGAGCAGGCGATGAACTCGCAGCAGAAGTTGGGGCCGGAGCATCTGGAATGGAATATGAGCCTGCCGGTTGCGCCGATGCCGTTGCCGGGCGTTCGCAAGGTCATCTGATATGGGTCGAGGGGTTTTCTCGACTGTACTTTTGTTTGCGGCGCCATTGTTGGCCGCGGTTGATTTTCAAAAGCAGGTTGCGCCGGTTCTGGAGGCGAACTGCGTGGGCTGCCACGGCGCGGCGAAGAGTTTAGGCGGGCTTCGGATGGATACGCGGCAGGCGCTTGTGAAAGGCACTGCCGTGGTTCCGGGCCAGCCGGAGAAGAGCCGGTTATTTACAGCGATTGAGACGCCAACGGGGAAGCCTGGCGCGATGCCTCCGGCTGGACCTCAGCTTTCCAGATCACAACGGGATTTGATCCGGCAGTGGATTGCGGATGGGGTGGCGTGGCCTGACCGCGTAACTTTGCGGGTGAATAAGTCCGCAGTGTCAGAAGAGGCTGAGAAGGCTGCGGTGGTGATGCTGCACGCGAAGATTGTGGCGGGAACGAAAGAGATATCCGCGCCGCAGATGCAGCCCTACACGACGACGATTCCGGGGACGGATGTTGCGTTTTCCGTGGTTCCGATCCAAGGCGGGGAATTCACGATGGGGACGCCGCCTAGTGAGGCGGACCGGAGCAAAGATGAAGGGCCGCAGCACAAGGTGCGGCTCGATCCGTTCTGGATGGGCAAGTATGAAGTGACCTGGGATGAGTACCGGCTCTTCATGTTCGCGCAGCAGGCGGGTGAGACTCGCGGGCAAGATGAAGTGGTGGATGCGTTGAGCCGGCCAACGCGGCCGTATGTGGAGATGAGCTTCGGGATGGGGATCAACGGATATCCAGCGATCAGCATGACGCAACATGCGGCGAACAAATTTGCGGAGTGGTTGAGCGCGAAGACAGGACAGTTCTATCGATTGCCAACCGAGGCGGAGTGGGAGTATGCGTGCCGCGCGGGGACGACGACGGCGTACTCGTTTGGCAACGACGCGTCGAAGCTGGGCGAATACGCATGGTATGCGGATAGCAGCAACGGCAAGTATGAAAAGGTGGGCACGAAGAAGCCGAATCCTTGGGGCCTTTACGACATGCACGGGAATGCGGCGGAGTGGACGCTTGACCAATACTTGCCGGATTCGTACGCGAAAATTGCAGGTGAGGTAGCGGTGGATCCGTGGGTGAAATCGACTAAGCCCTATCCGCAGACGGTGCGCGGCGGATCGTGGAACGATGCCGCAGACCGGTTGCGGTGCGGTGCGCGGCTGGGATCGGATGCGTCATGGAAGATGCAGGACCCGCAGTTGCCGAAGAGCATCTGGTATCTGACGGACGCGCAGTTTTTGGGATTCCGGCTGGTGCGGCCGCTGAAGACGCCGACGGCGCAGCAGATGTTCCAGTACTGGAATAATGGCGTGGAAAAAGAGTAGCGCCGCACTGCTGCTATTACCGCTGATTGCTTGCGGCGCCGGGCTGGAGCGCTTTGAGAGAGTGGAGCCGCACATGGGAACGCTCTTTCGCATTACACTGTTTGCTTCGGATGTCGGGGCGGCGCGGGCTGGTTTCGATGCGGCGTTCGCGCGCATCAGCGAACTGGATGAGATCCTTTCCGATTACAAGCCAGAGAGCGAATTGATGCGGGTGTGCCGGGATGCCTGGCGCGGGCCGGCGCCGGTGAGCGCCGATCTGTTTCGAGTGCTGGAGGAATCACAGAAGCTAGCCAGGGAAACGGACGGGGCTTTCGACGTCACGTTGGGGCCGGTGATCCGGCTGTGGCGGAAGGCTCGCAGGGAACGGGTTCTGCCGGGGCCGGATGCGATTGCGGTGGCGCTGCGGTTGACCGGATACAAGATGCTTGTGCTGGACGCGAGGAATGGCACGGTATTCCTGCGGTCGCGAGATATGCTGCTGGATCTAGGCGGGATTGCGAAGGGCTACGCGGCGGATGAAGCGCTTGGGGTACTACGCGGCCGAGGGCTCGGGCGGGCGCTGGTTGCAGCGAGCGGGGATCTTGCGATTGGGGATGCGCCTCCTGGTGAAAACGGTTGGCGAGTGGTGGTGGAGCCTGCCGATGGCGTGACGCGGCGTTTGGTGTTGGCGAACACGGCAGTCTCGACATCGGGCGATACGGAACAGTTTGCGGAGATCGGGGGCGTCCGCTATTCGCATATCGTGAATCCGAAAACGGGGTTGGGTTTGACGAATCGTACCGGTGTGACGATTGTGGCTTCGCGAGGGATTGCCTCGGATAGCCTGGCTACGGCGGTTTGCGTGCTGGGTGCTGCGGGTGGCCTGGCGTTTATAGAGGGGCAGAGCGGGACTTCGGCGCTGATTGTGAGCGGCGGGAGGATGGTGGGGACAACCGGATTATTTGGCCGGGTGGAGGCCGCGAAGTAAGGCGCGGCCTCCCATTCGATTGTTACTTGATTTTGAACGAGCCGTCGGCGGCCTTTTCGCGGTGGGCTTCATGGCAGCCCTTGCAGGAGCCGGTCACGCCCTTCATTGCAGCGGTTCCCGCGTCAGTGTCGCCTGCCGCGGCAGCCGTGGCGACTTTTGCGGCGGCTGTTTGCGCATCCTTCGCCCAGCCGGAGGCATCGCTGACTCCCTTTTTGGTCCAGTATTCGACGGAGTTCCCGAAGAGATCTTCGAGTTTTTTCGCGTCGGTTACGGCGGCATCGTTCGTCTTGGCTTCGAGATTTTTCCTGAGACTGCCGACGGTTCCAGCAGTCGCTTTCATCCAGCCTTTCATGGCCTCATCGTCCTGGGCCCAACCGGTGGTGCAGATTGCCAGGAATAGTGAACACAGCAATGTTTTTCTTCTCATAGTCTCCTGTGCCTCACTTCTCAGAAGCGAGGTTCTGTTCGCCCGTTAGTAGAAGCATTGTAGCCGATTTAGCGGCTGGAACCAAAGCCGACGTATTGAACTTCTTCTTCGACGTTGAAACCGAAGCGGGCACGGACACGGTCCTTCAGTTCGCCGATGATTTCGCAAACCTGGCGAGCCGTGCCATGGCCGGCGTTGTAGATCAGATTCGCATGGTAACCGGCAACGTGGATATCACCGTTCTTCATGCCCTTCGCATCCACCTGCTCCAGGAAAAACGCAGAGGGGACCTTGCCTTCGCGGACGACATTCGGGGGGACCTGGCGCTGCACAGATCCGGGGAGTTCGGCGTACAATAGATTTTTGAAGATGCTGCCGGCGCATTTCATGGTGGGGGGATACTTCTCATTCCTGATGTTCAGGATGCCGGTAGCCTTGCCGTGAAGTTCATTGACATCGCCCGGAATGAGATCCAGCTCTGTTGAGAAAATGATCCAGTCCTTGCGCTGCTTGAAGATGCTCTCGCGGTAGCGAAACTGGCACTGCGCGTTATCGAACTCGCGAACGGCGGTTCCATCGAAGAAACGAACACTCTTCACGCTCTGATGAATGGAGCGCCCATAAGCTCCGGCGTTGCCGTACACGGCTCCGCCCACCCAGCCGGGAATTCCGGTCATGGTGTGAATGCCTGAGAGACCCTGGTGAATGGTGAAGTCCACCAGATTTTGTAGAAGTGCGCCGGCCTCTACGGAGACGCCGTTTCCTTCCGAACTCATGCGGCCCGCTGTAAACCGGATGACTACGCCGCGAAAGCCTTCGTCGGAAACAATGAGGTTGGTGCCGCCGCCGATCACGATCCACGGACGCCCGGACTTGCGCACCTCGCCGATGGTGGCGCAAAACGCCGTTTCGCCCGCGGTATCGATGAGTACATCCGCTGGTCCGCCAACGCCGAAACGGGTGTAGACGCTCAGGGGGACATCGTGATGGATTTCAATATTTTCAGCAAGCTCTGGGGTGGCGGCCATTCATTTGCGATTATAGGAGACGATGAGGGCCGTACTGTTATTAGCGGGTTTCTGGTTGGTTGCTGCTGTGCCGCTCACGGTCCGGTTTGAGGATGTGGCGCCGCGGTCGGGGCTGCAGTTCGTCCTCCAGAACCACGCCACACCCCAAAAGCACATGATTGAAACGATGCCGGGGGGTGTTGCGGTATTCGACTATGACGGCGACGGCCGGCCGGACATCTACTTCACCAACGGCGCGGTGATTCCTTCCATGCAGAAGGAGTCGCCAAAAGACTGGAACCGCTTGTTCCACAACGAAGGCGGCATGAAGTTTAAGGACGTTACGGAGCAGGCTGGCGTGGCCGGCGCGGGTTATTCCATGGGGACGGCGGCAGCGGATTTCGATAACGACGGCAAGGTGGATCTGTTCGTAGCCGGAGTATACCGGAATATTTTGTACCGCAACTTGGGGAACGGCAAGTTTGAGGACATCACGGAAAAGGCGGAAATCAAGAGCGACAAGTGGTCGGTTGCGGCGGGGTGGTTCGATTACGATAACGATGGTCTGTTGGATCTATTCGTGGTGAACTACGCCAAGTGGACTCCGGCGTTCGACCGGTTCTGCGGCGATTCCACGAAGGGTATCCGGATCTATTGCCATCCGAAGTACTTCGAAGGGCTGCCGAATACGCTATATCGCAATCGGGGCGATGGGACTTTTGAAGATGTGTCCGTGAAGTCGGGGATTGCGCGGCACATTGGGCGCGGGATGAGCGTTGCGTTCGCAGGCCAGGATGTCTTTGTAACGAACGATAATTTGCCGAATTTTCTGTTTCACAAAAAAGGGGATGGGACGTTTGAGGAGATTGGATTGGAGGCTGGTGTAGCCATGCTGGACCATGGGAAGCCAGTGGCCAGCATGGGCGCGGATTTTCGCGATTACGACAACGACGGCTTGCCGGATATCGCGGTGACGGCGCTGTTCAACGAGACGTTTCCGCTGTTCAAGAATCTTAGCAAGGACGCATTCCGCGATGCGACGTTCAGCAGCAAGCTGGGCCTGGCAAGCACGCAACACAGCGGCTGGAGCAACGCCATCGCGGATTTTAATAACGACGGCTGGAAGGACCTGTTCACGGCGAATTCGCACGTCAACGACCGGGTGGAGTTGTTTGAGCCCACACATTACAAAGAGCCGAATAGCATATTTTTGAATCAAGGCAACGGAACCTTTAGCGAAGTGGCGGCGATGCCGGGGGCGAAGGCGCATCGGGGAAGCGCGGTTGCGGACTTCGATGGGGATGGCAAGCTGGACGTGGTTGTGAGTGCGCTTGGCGAGCCCGCGGAGCTGTGGCATAACACCAGCGCCGGGGGCAATCACTGGTTGATTGTGAAGCTGGTGGGGAGCAAGAGCAACCGGGATGGCATGGGTACAGTGGTGCGGGTGGGAAACCAGGTGAACCATATGACTTCGGCGGTTGGATATGCTTCGTCGAGCCACTACGGCGTGCATTTTGGATTGGGCGCGATGGCGAAGATCGACAAGATCGATGTGCGATGGCCAAGCGGGAGGACGCAGGTTTTGACGGAGGTCAGGGCCGATCAGGTTTTGACGATTCGCGAGCCTTGACGATTTGCTGGTATTGCGCGAGGGCTTGCCTGGCGAGTTCCGGTTGGCCGGTAGTCTGATAAGCGCGGGAAAGCTGGTAGTGCAAACTGCCATCGTCGTCGATATCGAGGGCGGCTTTCAGGTGCGGAATCGCCTCAGCGGGTTTACCGGTTTGCATGTAAGCGCGGCCGAGTGTTGCTTGCGCGGCTAACAGGTTCGGCGCTTTCTTCAGCAGAGGAATGGCCGCTTCGGGCTTTTGCAAATTCAGGAGCGTGTCTCCAAGGGAAAAATTCAACTCAGGTGAATTGGGATCGTTCTTCAACGCGGCCCGCAAGAGCGGTTCGGCGGTCTGGTAGTCTCTGCTGAGATAGACGGAGGTGGCGAGTTCTCGTTCCAGCATGGGGTTCCCCGGTGAAAGCTTGAGCGCCTCTTTCCATTCCTTGATTGAATCCT